>NZ_QGSZ01000280.1 GCF_003857055.1 Micromonospora inaquosa
GGCTGGGTGGGTGGTTAGAAGCCTTGGGCTTGGGCTCGGCGTTTTACCTCGCGGGCCTGGTCGCCGGAGAGGGCGGCGGCTGGGGTGGCGCCGGGGAGGGTGTCGTCCGGCTCGTAGAGCCAGCGCAGGACGGCCTCGTCGTCGTAGCCGTTGTCGGCGAGCAGGTTGAGCACGCCGGGCAGGTGCTTGAGCACGGTCTGGTTGGCAACCAGGTCCGCTGGGATTCGGCGGACGCCGTCGCGGCGGACCGCCAACAGCTCCCGGTCACGGATCATCTGGTGCACCTTGCTGATCGACACGTCGAGGCGTTCCGCGACGTCGGGCAGGGTCAACCAGTCGGCCGGGTCGGTGGGTCCGGCGAGCTCCAGGCCGGGCGCGGCCTGATCGGGTACGGGTTCGGTCACCCGACAACCCTGCCACGCCACCGCCGCGACGAGCCACCGGCACCCCGGGCGGCCCTTCGGCACCCACTCTCTTGATCGCCCCTGACCAGCGAATAAGGGGCACAGCACGCGGCAGGACGGCCTCGGTCGGCGTCCGGCTGTAGCATCCTGTTCATCCTTAGCCTCTTGGACACATAGACTGCCTGCCGATGGACACTCAGGTCGCCGACACGTTGCTGGGCTCGCTGATCGACGGGCGCTACCGCATTCGCGGTCGCGTGGCCCGTGGTGGCATGGCGACCGTGTATACCGCTACCGACGAGCGCCTTGAGCGCACCGTCGCTGTCAAGATCATTCACCCGACCCAGGCGAGCGAGGCGCGGTCGAGGATCGCCAACTTCGTGGCCCGGTTCACCGACGAGGCGAAGACGATCGCCCGGTTGACCCACCCGAACGTGGTGGCGGTCTACGACCAGGGCACGCACGCCGGTCTGCCGTACCTGGTGATGGAGTACGTCCGGGGCCGCACGCTGCGCGACGTGCTGGCCGAGCGGCGCCGACTGAACCCGGACGAGACGCTGGCCATCGCCGAGCAGATGCTCGCCGCGATCGCCGCCGCGCACCGGGCGGGTCTCGTGCACCGTGACGTCAAACCGGAGAACGTGCTGGTCGCGGAGGCGCCCACCGGCGGCGTCGCCAACCTGGTCGACAGCGTCGTGAAGGTGGCTGACTTCGGGCTGGCCCGCGCGGTCGAGGCGAGCGCCGACGAGGAGCAGGGCAACCAACTGATGGCCACCGTGGCGTACGTCGCCCCGGAGCTGGTCACCGAGGGTCGCGCCGATCCGCGCACCGACGTCTACTCGGCCGGCATCGTGCTGTTCGAGATGCTCACCGGCCGGGTGCCGTACGACGGGGACCGCCCGGTGGACGTCGCCTGGCAGCACGTCGACCGGGACGTGCCGGCGCCCTCGACGTTGGTGCCGGGCCTGCCGCCGGTCCTCGACGACCTGGTGCAGCGGGCCACTCGGCGTGATCCGGGTGCCCGGCCCGCGGACGCCGGCGCGCTCTTGGCCGAGGTGCAGGTTGCCCGGGACCGCCTGGGCGACGTCAACAGCCACACCGCAGTACTCCGCCCGGTCAGCGACGAACCGTCGTTCTCCCAGCCGACCATGATGGTCGCGGCGGTCCAGCCGCCCAACCGCCCGGCGTGGGCCCGGCTGCCCGAGGGGGCCAGCGGCCAGGGGCCGGGACGGCGTCGGGCCGCCCCGGAGCCCGCGGAGGGCCTGGGCGCCCGGCTGGCCGCGCTGCGCAGCACGATGCTGAACAACCCTCGTGGCCGGCTGGCCGTCGCGGCCGTGGTGGTGACGCTGGGCCTGGTGGCCGCGATCGGGGGTTGGTGGTTCGGCGTCGGCCGCTACACGGATGCTCCGCAGCTGGTGAGCCTGACCAAGACCGAGGCGCAGGCGCGGGCCGACCGCGCCGGGCTGGTCCTTGAGTACGCCGAGCCGCGCTTCGACGAGAAGGCACCGAAGGACAGCGTGTTGGGGCAGAGCCCGGCATCCGCTGCCAAGATCGTCAAGGGTGGCACAATCACCCTGACCCTCTCCCTAGGTCCGGAGCGTTTCCCCGTACCGGACGTGATCGGCAAGGTGTTCGAGCTCGCCGAGGCGGACCTGCTCAACGTGAAGCTGGTGGTGGCCAAGGGCACCCCCCGCTACGACGACAGCCTGCCGGCCGGGGTCGTGGTGGACATCTCGCCCAAGGTGGGCGCCGAGGTCAAACCAGGGGCGAAGGTCACTCTCATTCTGAGCCGGGGCAGGGCGCCGGTGACGGTGCCGAACCTGGTCGGCAAGAGCCTGACCGAGGCCCGGACGGCCCTGGCCCAGCTCAACCTGGTGCTGGTGGAGACCTACAAGGACTCCGACAAGCCGAGGGACGAGATCCTCGGCCAGAGCCCGGCCGATGGCGCCGGCGTGGAGAAGGGCACCCAGGTCAAGTTGGACGTCAGCAAGGGGCCACCGCTGGTCGCCATGCCACGGGTGATCGGCCTCCCATGCCAGCAGGCCAAGCAGGTGTTGGAGGGCCAGGGCTACCCGGTGACGATGACGATCAACCCGAACGCCGTGGTCCGGATCCAGATCCCGGGCGAGAACGCGCAGGTGGCGCCCGGCACCCCGGTCACCCTGACGTGCTTCTGATGCCGACGATCTCCGCGCGGCCGGTGGGCACGCACACTCCGACCTCGGGTGGGCTGGCGAAGGCTGCCCTGCCGTACGCCGACGTGACGGGTGCACAGGTGGTGCAGGTCTACGTCTCCAACTCGCGAGGCTGGGCACTGCCCAACGGCGACCCCGGGCAGGACGCCCTGTTCCGCGACGGTTGCGCCGAGCGGGGCATTCCCGCGTTCATCCACGCGGCGCTGCTGGTCAACCTCGGCTCGCCCACCCCGGCCACCGTCGAGAAGTCGGCCCAGACGCTGGCGCACGCGCTGCGTCGAGGTGTGGCGATCGGCGCGCGGGGGGTGGTGTTCCACGCGGGCAGTTCGGTGGACGAGGGGCACGCCGAGGCGGCGATGCGACAGGTTCGCGAGGTGTTGCTGCCGTTGCTCGACTGGGCCGCCGACGCGGGCGGGCCGATGTTGCTGGTCGAGCCGAGCGCGGGTGGAGGCCGGTCACTCGCCTCCCGGGTGGAGCAGCTCGGGCCCTACCTGGACGCGGTGGACGGGCACCCCATGCTCGGGGTCTGCTTCGACACCTGCCACGCGTGGGCGGCCGGCCACGACCTGGCTGCCGAGGGTGGCATGACGGCGACCCTGGACACCCTGGTGGCCACGGTCGGTGCGGACCGGCTGCGGCTGATCCACGCCAACGACTCGAAGGATCTGTGCGGCTCCACCCGGGATCGGCACGAGAACATCGGCAAGGGCGCGATCGGTGAGCCCGCGTTCGCCGAGCTGATGGCCCACCCGGCGACCGCCGGCGTCCCGATCGTCGTGGAGACGCCCAGCGAGAAGCACGTGGGCCACGCCGCCGACATCACCACCCTCACCCGCCTGGCCCGCCCCTGACCTGGGCAGGTCAGGGGTCAGGGGTCAGGCTGCGGCGAAAATACGGGGTAGGGCTGCGACGGCGCGGTCGATGTCCGCGTCGCTGAGGCCCAGGTGGGTGACCAGGCGGGCGGTACGAGGGCCGAGCACCGAGATCAGTACGCCCTCGGCCCGCGCCGCGGCGGCCAGGGCCCGTGCGTCGAGGGTGTGCTTGGTGAGGTCCAGCGCGACCAGGTTGGTACGGACCGTCGTGGCCAGCACACCGAACGGCGCGACCGCCTCGGCGAGCCGGGCCGCCTTCGCGTGATCGTCGGCCAGCCGGTCGATGTGCTGCGCGAGCGCGTACCGACCGGCGGCGGCGAGAATGCCGGCCTGGCGCATGCCGCCGCCCATCCGCTTACGGATCATCCGAGCTCGCTCGATCTTGTCCGCGCTGCCCACCACCAGCGAGCCGACCGGCGCGCCCAGACCCTTGGAGAGGCACACCGACATCGTGTCGAAGAGCCGGCCGTACTCGATCAGCGGCACCCCGTCGGCGACGTGCGCGTGCCAGATCCGGGCACCGTCGCAGTGCAGCGCGACGCCCGCCTCGTCGGCGACCCCGCGCAGATCCCGCAGGGTCGCCAGCGGAATCACCCCGCCGCCGCCCCGGTTGTGGGTCTGCTCGACGGCGATCGCGCGGGTGGGGACGGCGAAGTAGCCGTCCGGCCGGATCATCCCGGCCACCACCTCCGGGTCGATGTCCGCGCCCACCGCGGGCCAGGTCCGCGAGGAGATTCCGCCGTACGCGGCCGCGGCGCCAATCTCGTACGTGACCACGTGCGCGTCGGCGTCGCAGAGCAGCTCGTCGCCGGGCGACACCGACAGTTGCAGGGCGATCTGGTTCGCCATCGACCCACTCGGGGCGAACAGCGCCGCCTCGTGCCCGAACAACGCGGCGACCTCGGCCTCCAGCGCGTTGACGCTCGGGTCCTCGCCGTACACGTCGTCACCGACCTCGGCTGCGGCCATCGCCGCCCGCATCCCGGCGGTTGGTCGGGTCACCGTGTCGGACCGCAGGTCCACGAACAAATCAGTCATTGTCATCCCTTCGGCTGGTGACTGCGGGGTTCGCAAGTTCACTCAGCTCAGCCACGGAGCATCTCCGCTACGAGGAACGCCAACTCCAACGACTGCTGGGTGTTCAGCCGCGGGTCGCAGGCGGTTTCGTACCGGTCGGGCAGGTCGAGATCCTCGATGCCCTGGGCGCCACCGAGGCACTCGGTGACGTCTTCGCCGGTCAACTCGACGTGCAGGCCACCGGGGTGGGTGTCCAGCCCTCGGTGCACCTCGAAGTAGCCGAGCACCTCGTCGACGATGCGGTCGAAGTGCCGGGTCTTGTAGCCGTTGGACGACTCGTGCGTGTTGCCGTGCATCGGGTCGCACTGCCAGACCACCTTGGCGCCGGCGGCGGTGACCTTGGCGACGATCGGCGGCAGCGCGTCGCGTACCCGGTGGTTCCCCATCCGGCTGATCAGGGTGAGCCGACCGGGGATGTTGTCCGGGTTGAGCTTCTCGCACAGCTCGATCGCCTCGTCCGGGGAGGTGGTCGGGCCGAGCTTGACCCCGATCGGGTTGGCGATCCGGGAGATGAAGTCGATGTGCGCGCCGCTGATCTGCCGGGTGCGCTCGCCGATCCAGAGGAAGTGCCCGGAGAGCCCGTAGGCCCGCCGGTCGGAGACCCGGGTGAGCGCGCGGTCGTACTCCAGGGCGAGGGCCTCGTGGGAGCAGTAGAGCGTGACGGTGCGCAGCGCCTCGTCGTCGGTCAGGCCGCAGGCCCGGATGAACGCCAGCGCCCGGTCGATCTCCCGGGCGATCGCCTCGTAACGCTCCCCGGCCGGGGAGTTCTTCACGAAACCCTTGTTCCAGTCGTGCACGGCGTGCAGGTCGGCGAGCCCGCCGGCCAGGTACGCCCGGAGCATGTTCATCGCCGCCGCTGAGTTGGCGTACGCGCGGATCATGCGCTGCGGGTCGGCGACCCGGGCGGCCGGGTCGGCCTCCAGCGAGTTGATCATGTCGCCGCGGTAGGCGGGCAGGCCGCGCGCGTCGGTCGGCAGCGAGCGGGGCTTCGTGTACTGCCCGGCGACCCGGGCGACCTTGACCACCGGCAACGACGCGCCGTAGGTGAGCACGATCGCCATCTGGAGCAGGGTGCGGGCATTGGCCAGCAGGTGGCTCTCGGTGTTGTCGACGAACGTCTCGGCGCAGTCACCACCCTGCAGCAGGAACGCCTTGCCCTCGCAGACCAGGGCGAGCTTCTGCCGGAGCTGGTCCACCTCGTAGGGCGCGACGACCGACGGCACGGTGTCGAGGACCTTGCAGACCGCGGCGACGGCGGCCGGGTCGGACCACGGCGGAACCTGCTCGCGGGGCAACTCCCGCCATCGGTCCAGGCCGAGCGCGGCGTCCTCGGCGGAGTCGACGGTCGGTCGACTGGTCTGCAGGCCCGGGCTGCTCACCGCGGGATGGCTCAGCTGATGCCACTCATGGCGCATGACGGAAAGCGTACGGCGACCGTCGGGGTGACCGGGCAGCGAGGGGGACGGTTCCGGCAGATGGGAGATCAATCTGCCGGGCGCTGGTCAGGACGCGGGGGAAGGAGCGACACCGGTCGGCGTCGGGGCGGCCGGCCCACCCGGCGCTTCCGCGGCGATGCACCAGTCGCTTCCGTCCCGGGTGACCGTGAAGACCAGCGGTCGAGCGACGGTGCGCTTGCCGACCGTGACCGAGACCGAGACGCGGACTTCCTGCCCGAGCGGACCGGACCGGATGTCGGTGATCGCCGCCTCGGGCACCTGGAAGTGGTCGGCGAAGTCGCCGTTGGGACCGGTGGCGCCCAGGTCGAAGCCGTCGTGCAGCAGAGCGCAGAGCTGGCTGCGGCCGGCGGCGACGTCCTTGGCCGCCATCGCGTCGAGGTACGCCTGCACGCGCTCCCGGGAGCGGGTGGCGGCCTCGTCGGCGGGCGCTCGGGCCGGCTTGGTGGCGGACTCGTCCTCATCCCCGCCGCCGATCCCACAGCCGACCAGGGCGACCGGCAGCAGCATCAGCCCGGCGGCGGTCGCCGCCAGCCTGCGGTACGTCGGGCGCATGATCACCTCCGTCGACGGTGAGATCGAAACGTGCCGAGCCGCGAGTCTGCCACATCGAGCTGATCGAACCCAACGGCGGCGGCCCGGTCGACGCTGGACGTCGACCGGGCCGCTGCGTCACGGGCGGGAAGGGGCGGTGCGGGCCCCTCCCCGCCGTGTGGGTGGTGCGTCGGCCTTCGGCTCAGCCGAGGCCGCCCTTGATGGCGCCGATCAGCTCGCCGTTGCTCGTGTCACCGGAGAGCTCCCAGAAGAACGCGCCACCGAGGCCCTGGTTGTTCGCGTACGTCATCTTGCCGTTGATGGTCGACGGGGTGTCGTAGCTCCACCAGTTGCTGCCGCACTTGGCGTACGCGGTGCCGGCGATCGTGCCGGTGGCCGGGCAGGTGTTCTTGAGGACCTTGTAGTCCTCGATGCCGGCCTCGTAGGTGCCCGGTGCCGCGCCGGTGGCGCTGCCGCCCGGTGCCGCCTGGGTGACACCGGTCCAGCCCCGCCCGTAGAAGCCGATGCCGAGCAGCAGCTTGTTGGCCGGCACACCCTTGCTCTTGAGCTTCTGGATCGCCGCGTCGGAGTTGAAGCCCTGCTGCGGGATGCCGGTGTACGAGGTCAGCGGCGAGTGCGGCGCCGTCGGCCCCTGGGCGGCGAACGCCCCGAAGTAGTCGTACGTCATCGGCATCAGCCAGTTGAGGTTGCCGATGGCGCCGGCGTAGTCGGTCGCGTCGATCTTGCCGCCGTTGCTGCCGTCGGCGGTGATGGCGGCGGTGACCAGGGCGTTGGACCCGAACTTCGAGCGCAGCGCGCTGATCACGTTCTTGAAGGCGTTCGGGCCACTGGTGTCACAGCTCAGGCCGCAGGCGTTGGGGTACTCCCAGTCGACGTCGATGCCGTCGAAGACGTCCGCCCAGCGCGGGTCCTCGACCAGGTTGTAGCAGCTCTCGGCGAAGGCGGCCGGGTTCTGCGCGGCCTGGGTGAAGCCGCCGGACCAGGTCCAGCCACCGAACGACCAGATCACCTTCAGGTGCGGGTTCAGCTGCTTGAGCTTGCGCAGCTGGTTGAAGCTGCCCCGCAGCGGCTGGTCCCACGTGTCGGCGACACCGTCGACGCTGTCCGCCGCGGTGTACGCCTTCTCGTAGTCGGCGTAGCTGTCACCGATCGAGCAGCGACCACCGGTGGTGTTGCCGAAGGCGTACAGGATGTGGGTCAGCTTGGCGGCCGAGCCGCTGGTCTGGATGTTCTTGACGTGGTAGTTGCGGGCGTACACGCCCCACTCGGCGAAGTAGCCGACGACCTTCTTGCCGCCCGGGTTCGGCGGGTTGGTGGTCGGCGGAGTCGTCCCGCCGCCGCACGCGGCACCGTTGATGGTGCAGTTCAACGGCGCCTTGTAGGCACCGGTGCCGTTGTAGCCCCAGCTGAACGAGGCGCCGGGGGCGAGGCTGCCGGCCCAGCTCTTCTTGACCGCGACGTAGTGGTTGCCGCTGCTGGTGACGTCGGCGTCCCACGCGCTGCTGATGGTGGTGCCGGACGGCAGGTCGAACTCGATGCGCCAGGTGGTGACGGTGGCGCTGGAGCCGTTGGTGACGGTCACCTTCGTCTCGTGACCGGTCCCCCAGTCCTGCGCCTTGGTGAAGGTGGTGGTGACCGTGCCGGCGCCGAACGCGGTGGTCACCGGCACCGCTGCGACGGTCACGGCGACCACGGCACCGGCCCAGAGGGCCCGGCGGAGCGATCTTTTCATGCGGCGTCTCCCGAACTGTTAGGAAACTTTCCAAAAGCGATGGTGAGACGGTACTCACGGCGTCATCAGTTCGTCAAGATGTGCATGTTTCGATTTCTCCTGGTGCACGGAGTGCACACGCAGCGCCCACACCCGGGCCGTCGTCCGGCCGGCGCGTAGCCTCGGCCCATGACCGTCTTCGACATCGCGATCGACGCCCTCAACGGCGGCCCCGCCGACCTGGCCAGCTACCGCGGCAAGACGTTGCTGATCGTCAACGTCGCCTCCCGCTGCGGCCTCACCCCCCAGTACGCCGGCCTCCAGAAGCTCGCCGACTCCTACGCCGACCGGGGCCTGGTGGTGCTCGGGGTGCCGTGCAACCAGTTCGCCGGGCAGGAGCCAGGCAGCGCCGCCGAGATCAGCGACTTCTGCCAGGTCAACTACGGGGTCACCTTCCCGCTGACCGAGAAGGTCGACGTCAACGGCCCCGACCGGCACCCGCTCTACGCCGCGCTCGTGGAAACCCCGGACGCCGACGGGCACACCGGTGACGTGCGATGGAACTTCGAGAAGTTCCTGGTGGCCCCGGACGGCTCGGTCGCCGCCCGCTTCGCGCCCACGGTCGAGCCCGGCTCCGACGACCTACGCGCGGCCATCGAAAAGACCCTCCCCAACCCGGCCTGACGCCCACCCGGGCCGCTCGGCCCGGCGCGTCCGATGGGTGGCCTCCGGCTTTCGCCGGTCACCGACCAGCGTGGGCAGTACGTTGTGCAGGACGGGCTCGCGGCACAACCAGGCACCCGCCGGGACGGCGAAGGTCGCGAGGCCCTCGGCGAGACAACGCATGCCCGGCAGCCCGCGTAGCCGCCCGGCAGCGGCAACCGAATAACCCACCAGGCTGGTTGGGAATGCCTCGCGGGCGGACGGAGTTGGGGACGAGTATGACAACTGTGGGACTGATCGGCAGTGGCAACATCGGCGGCACCGTGGCCCGGCTGGCCGTTGACGCCGGCTACGACGTGGTGCTGAGCAACTCGCGGGGCCCGGAGACCCTCACCGACCTGGTCGAGACCCTGGGCGCGCACGCCAGCGCCGGCACCGCCCAGGACGCCGCGCAGGTCGGTGACCTGGTGGTGGTCAGTGTGCCGCTCAAGGCGTACCGCGCGGTGCCCGTGGAGCCACTGGTCGGCAAGGTCGTCATCGACACCAACAACTACTACGCCCAGCGCGACGGGGCCTTCCCGGAGCTGGAATCGGGCGAGGTCACCAGCAGCGAACTGCTCCAGCAGCACCTGCCGGAGTCGCGGGTGGTCAAGGTCTTCAACAACATCTACTTCAAGGGCCTGGCCGCCCTCCCCCGGCCGTCCGGTGCCCCCGATCGCAGCGCACTCGCGATCGCTGGCGACGACGCCGCCGCGAAGGCCGAGGTGACCGCCTTCCTGGACCGGATCGGCTATGACACGGTGGATGCCGGCTCGCTGGCCGAGGGGTGGCGCTACCAGCCGGACACCCCGGCGTACGGCACGCTCTACTCCGCCAGCCCGACCGACTGGGAGCACCCGGCCTCGGCCGACGCCGCGAAGCTGCGCGCCGCCCTGGCCGCCGCCACCCGCTGAGCAGGGCCGCCGCCCTCCCGCGACCGCCTACCGGGTGGTCGTGCGGAGGGCGGCGGCGAGTTCGTCGTCGTAGCTGGCGATCGGCTGCCCATCCACGTCGTAGGCGACGAGCCGGCCGTGAGTCATCGTCGCCGAACGGAACGAGAAGGTACGCGTACCCGGGTAGGCGGCGAGCAGCGGAATGGCCCTGGGTGCCCCACCCGGGGCGGAGTAGTACTCCAGGCGGGTCACCTGCGGGGAGACCACGCCGTTGACCCGGACCTTGGTCTTCTCGGCGCGGGTGCCGAAGGTGACCGGCATGTCGGTGGCGTAGGCGGCGCATTCGGCCGAGCCACGGCAGACGAAGAAGTATCGCGGGTTGACCACGTCGCCGAGGGTGTACGCCTTGAAGGTGGGGTCGGCCCCGGCCGGCAACGGCTGCACGGCGAAGAACGCGACCGCCACCGTGGCCGTGACGCCTACCCGCAGCCAGGCACGACCGGCGGCCGGTCGTCTGCTCGTGCGCTGGGCGGCGACGGCGACACCGCCGAAGCCGACGAGGCACAGAACGCACACCCCGACGGCACGCGCGTTCTCGAAGAGGAACTGCACCCCCGGCCGCGTCGAGACCGGGCTGAGCGCCGCGCCCAACGAGACGACCATGGCGGCGAGCAGCGCCGCGCCGGCGGCCCGCTGGGTGACGCCGGACGCGCCGATCAGCAGCATCGCGGCGAGCACCGGCCAGATCTGATGGTGGGTCCAGGACACCGGGGACGCGGCCACGGTGGCGCAGCCGACGAGCACGGCGGCGTGCCCGGGGCAGCCCTGCCGCGTCAATTGTCGGGCCCGGAGCAGCGCCGCCGCGCAGATCAGTGCCACCATGGCGGCCCAGAGCAGGGGCAGCGCCGTCTCGCCGACGCCGACGCGCAGCAACATTCCGTGCAGGGACTGGTTGCCCAACGAGGACAGATTGCCGATGCGGGAGGTCTGTCGCACGGTCTCGGTCCAGTAGGACCAACTCTCCGAGGGCAGCACGATCGCGGCGAGCCCCGCGCAGGCCACGAACGTGGCCGCCGACCGGCCGGCGTCACGGTAGCGCCCGACGGCGAGGAAGTAGACCACGAACAGCAGCGGGGTGAGCTTGATCGCCGCGGCCATCCCGACCAGCGTCCCGCGCAGCCGGGGTGGGACGACGCCCAGCCCATCGAGCAGCGCCATCAGGACGATGAAGAGGCTGACCTGCCCGAAGCGTAGATTGCTCTGCACCGGCGCGGAGAGCATCAGCACGGTGGCCGCCAGCGCCACGACGAGCGGGCGCCGGGAAGATCGGGTGGTCAGCACGACGCCCACCGCACCGGCGATGGCGACGACCGCCGCGCACGTCGCCACCAGCCAGATCCCCTGGAGTACGCCCTCGCTGACGGCGGTGATCGGCCACAGCACGAGAGCGGCGAACGGCGGGTAGGTGAACGGACCGCCGTTCGCCGCCACATACCCGTACAGCGGCTTGCCGGCGCGCAGGTCGGACAGCGCACCGTAGTAGATGTGCAGGTCGGAGAGGCGATCCGGACGGCGCAGAACGAGCACACCGGACACCAGCGCGACGACGACGAAGGCCGCCCACGCCAGCGCCACCCGACGATCCCGCATCGCCCGAGAATAGGCGACCGTCCTGGTCCGTGTGGGCCCCGTGGATCTCTGGTCAACGCGGCATTGGCCGTCGGACTTCGGCTGGTCCGGGTCGTCGAGTCGGGCCCGGGCGGAGTCCCCGACCTCTTCGGCCTCCTCGCCCTGCGCGATCGGTAGCGACAGCGGCAAAAAAGATCGCTGTGGCAACTTGCATGGCAGTCCCGTTCACGGGACCCTGTTCTCTGGGTTGCCGCCCGCTCACCGAACGTGCCCCCGGAGGCGACATGCACATGCTTCGTACCGTGCCCCGCCGGCTGCTGGCCGGCTCCGGCGCGCTCCTGCTCGGCACCGCCCTCGCCGCCGCCGCCATTCCGGTTCCGGCCAACGCCGCGACGGGCCCGGACACCGTCGGATACGTCCGACTCGCGCACCTCTCCCCGGACACCCCGGCGGTGGACGTCTACCTGGCCGCGCCGGACGCGGCGAAGCCGCAGGTCTTCCCCGGCGTCGGTTACGGCGCGGTCTCCGACTACCTCGAACTCGCGCCGGGCCGGTACGCGGTGGCCATGCGCGAGGCCGGCGCCCCCGCCAGCGACCCCCCGGTGCTCACCACCGAGGTCGCGGTGACCAGCGGAAACGCCTACACGGTGGCCGGTGTCGGCCGGCACGCCGACCTCGGCCTGCGGGTGCTCGACGACGATCTCAGCGCCCCCACCGACGGCCGCGCCAAGGTGCGGGTCGTGCAGGCGTCGGTGCGGACCCCGGTGCTCGACGTGGCCGCCGCCGACGGCCCGATGATCGCCCGCGGGGTGCAGTTCGCCACCACGACCGACTACCAGCAGGTCGAGCCGGGCAGTTGGCGGCTGAAGCTGACCGGTGCCGGGGGGCCGAGCACCGACGCCGAGGTGCGGCTCACCGGCGGCGCTGTCTACTCACTGCTGGTGCTCGACGCGAAGCAGGGCGGGCTCACCGCCGAGCTGCGCCGCGACGCCGAAGGCGGCACCGTCGTCCCGGCCGGCGGGGTCGACACCGGCGCCGGTGGCACCGCCGGGGCCGAGTTCGACGCGTACCCCCTGATGGCCGGCGGTCTGGCCGTGGCGGCCGGCGCGGCGGCCCTGCTGCTCTGGCGCCGGGGGCGGCGCACCACCTGGTGAGCGCCGGGCCGGCCGCGTCGATCCAGCGGCACCGTGATCGCCGGACACCGCTGGCCGCGCTGGTCGCGGCCGGCGCGGCGGTCTGCCTGGCCGTCGGCACCGGGGTCGGGCTGGCCACCGCCGACCCGCCACCGCCGGTGGCGAGCTGGCACCCCGGCTGCGGCGACGACTGCCCGTCGACGGCCGCCGCACCCACACCACACGGTCCACCCACCCGGGTACGCGTACCGCGCATCGGCGTCGACTCACCGCTCACGGTGCTGGGCCTGGATCGTGCCGGGGCGCTGATTCCGCCGACCGACTTCGACACCGCCGGTTGGTACGGCGGCGGCCCAGCCCCGGGCGACACCGGCCCGGCCGTACTCGCCGGGCATCTGGACTCACGGCGCGGCCCGGCGGTCTTCGCCCGGCTCGGCGAGCTGCGGCCCGGCGACCTCGTCGAGGTGTGGCGCGGCGGGCAGCGGTTGTCGTTCCGGGTGACCGGGTCGCTGCGTACCCGCAAGGAGCGGTTTCCGACGGCGGTGGTCTACGGGCCGACTCCCGGCGCTGAGCTGCGCCTGGTCACCTGCGGGGGCGACTTCGACCGGCGGCGGGGCCACTACGTCGACAACGTGGTGGTGTTCGCGGTGACCGAGGCCCGCGATCCGGTCCTGCCGACGTCCGCGGCGGGCTGAGCCGCGCACCCGGCCGGCATGGGGTCGCGCCGCGAAGTCCCAGCCCGCCGCTTGATCAACTCGGATTTAAGGATGTCGCGGTATCCGGCGTACCCGGATGCCGCGACTTTCAGGACCCCGAGCGCGGCGAGCTCAGCGAGGGCGTCAGAGGGGGCGGCGGCCGGCGAAACCGCACTCGGCCCGGTGGTACCAGCGCACGTCGGAGTCGCCCTCCAGCCAGCACCAGAGCACGGCGCGGCCGGCCCGCTCACCGGGGAAGTCGAGCAGCACCGGGGCGATGCCCTTGACCTGGATGTCGTGCTGGTGCAGCTCGTCGACGACGGCGTGCAGCCGAGCCTCCAGCGCCTTCTCCTCGGCCAGCCCACCGAGCGCGCTGAGGCCGTGATCGGCCAGGTCGGCGCGCAGCTCGGCCAGGTCAGCCCGGACCCGGATCAACTCGTCGACGCGCGGCCGCAGAGTGGCCACCAGGTGCCGGGCCTGGGCAAGTGTGAACACCGGGCCAGTATGCGGCACACAGGGCCCCACGACGTGCCCCGAACGCTCAGTCGGCCTGTGCCGCCAGCTCGCGGGCCCGATCCCGGGCGGCCTCCAGCGCGGCGAGCAGCGCCGCGCGTACGCCGTGCTTCTCCAGCTCACGGATCGCCGAAATGGTGGTGCCGGCCGGCGAGGTGACCGCCTCGCGCAGCTTGACCGGGTGCTCGCCGGAGTCGCGCAGCATCACCGCCGACCCGATGGCGGTCTGCACGATCAACTCGTGCGCCACCTGGCGGGGCAGCCCGAGCAGGATTCCCGCGTCGACCATGGCTTCGACAAGCAGGTAGAAGTAGGCCGGGCCGGAGCCGGAGAGCGCGGTGACCGCGTCCTGCTGCGACTCGGGCACCCGGATCGTCTGGCCGAGCGGCTTGAACATCTCCTCGGCCAACGTCAGGTGCGCCCCGGTGGCGTACGCCCCGGCGGAGATCGCGGTCATCGCCTCGTCCACCAGCGCCGGGGTGTTGGTCATCACCCGCACCACCGGGGTGCCCTCGGGCAGCCGGCGGCTGAAGAAGCTGGTGGGCAGACCGGCGCAGAGCGAGATGACGAGCTTGTCGGCCGGCACCTTGGGGCCGATCTCGTCGAGCAGCGTGGCGGCGTCCTGCGGCTTCACCGAGACCGCGAGCACCGCCGCCTCGTCCACCGCGGTCAGGTTGTCGACCACCCGTACGCCGTAACGGGCGGTCAACTCCTCGGCGCGAGCGGGCCGGCGGGCGGTGGCCAGCAGCCGGTCCACCGGCCATCCCGAGCGAAGCAGCCCGGAGAGCATCAGCTCACCGATCTTGCCGGCGCCGATCACCGCGACCGTGTGCACCCCGGCTGACATGTCGGCCCGTACCCCCTCGCATCGGTTCGCGGCGCGGCGGACCCGCAGGCCCGCCGCGCCGCCGACGATCGATCAGCTACCGAAGAAGACCTCAGCCTCGGCGTACCGCTCGAGCGGCACGGTCTTCAGCTCGCGGGTGGCCTCGGCCAGCGGCACCCGGACGATGTCGGTGCTCTGCATCGCGACCATCTTGCCCCAGTCGCCGTCGTTGACGGCGTCGATGGCCTGAAGGCCCAGGCGGGTGGCGAGCACCCGGTCGAAGGCGGTCGGGGTGCCACCGCGCTGGATGTGGCCCAGCACCACGGTGCGGGCTTCCTTGCCGGTCTTGGCCTCCAGCTGCTCGGCGAGCCACTGGCCGATGCCGCCGAGGCGGACGTGGCCGAACGAGTCGAGCTCCTGGTTGGCGAGGACCATCTGGCCGTCCAGCGGCTGGGCGCCCTCGGCGACCACGACGATCGGGGCGTACTGGTGCTGGAAGCGCTTCTCGACGTAGCCGGCCACCTGGTCGACGTCGAACTGGCGCTCGGGCAGCAGGATCACGTTGGCGCCGCCGGCCAGGCCGGCGTGCAGGGCGATCCAGCCGGCGTGCCGGCCCATCACCTCGACGACCAGGGTGCGGTGGTGGCTCTCCGCGGTGGTGTGCAGCCGGTCGATGGCCTCCATCGCGATGTTGACCGCGGTGTCGAAGCCGAAGGTGTAGTCGGTGGCGCCGAGGTCGTTGTCGATCGTCTTCGGCACGCCGACGACGTGCACGCCCAGCTCGTAGAGCTTGGTGGCCACGCCGAGGGTGTCCTCGCCGCCGATCGCGATCAGGGCGTCCACGCCCTGGGCGGCGAGGTTGTCCTTGATCCGCTCAACGCCGTTCTCGATCTTGAACGGGTTGGTCCGGGACGAGCCGAGGATGGTGCCGCCGCGGGGCAGGATGCCGCGGACGTCGGCGATGTCCAGCGGCCGGGACAGACCCTCCAGCGGGCCCTTCCAGCCGTCCCGGAAGCCCACGAATTCGTGACCGTAAGTGGCGACGCCCTTGCGGACCACCGCCCGGATGACCGCGTTGAGACCCGGGCAGTCGCCGCCGCCGGTGAGCACGCCGATACGCATGATCCGCTCATCCTCCTGGAGCATCAGGTAAAGCCCGATTTGCCCCAGGGTATGTGTCAGGTCAGACCATCGGCGCCGTTGCCGGCCCGGGGCGGGCCGTCACTGCGCACTGTAGTCGGCCCGCCGGTACGGCGACAGCGCGCCCCGGCCACCGCCCCCCGGTCAGTAGGTCACCTCGCGGTTCTCGCCGACCTCCGGTGGCCGGCCGGTGACCGCGGCCTTCGCGTACCCGAGCAGGTTCACCACGGTGCTGCTCGGCGAGTCCCAGTACTCGGCGGAGCTGGCGTGCACCTTGATCAGCGTCAGGCCGGGGGTGTCCAGGCCGTCAGGGAACCACGCCTTGAGCAACGGGTTCCACAGCTGCTCGGCGCGGGCCCGGTCGAAGCCCTCGGTGGCGGTGCCGGAGATCGACACCCACGCGTTGCGCTTCTGGTCGGAGAAGGCGATGTTGACCTCCGGGTTCACCCGGAGCTGGCGGACCTCGGCCGAGTCGGCGGAGGCGAAGAACCACAGCTCGCCGTCGAACTCGGCCTCCTGGAGCCCCATCGGCCGACTCACCTGCCGCCCGTCCAGAGCAGTCGTGGTGAGCATGCAGATCCGCGCGGCCCGGGCCAGGCCGGTGACCCGGGCGCGCGCCTGCGCTGCGCTGGTCGGCTGGTCGCTCATGGCAATCTCCCTCGGCTCGGCTGGTCGAACCGTTGCCCGGGACAGAACCGGTCAAACCTACGGCGACGGCCACCAATCAACGGGCGGTCATCGCCCGCCAGCGGGCCAGGTTGTGCCGGGCATCGACCAGAGCATCGTGCCGGGCCGCGTCCGCGTCCGGCAGGGGCGGCCTACCCCTGTCGTCCCAGAGCTGCCGCAGCTCCTTGGTGTAGCGGGGAATCTCCCGGGGCAGCGCCGGCATCGCACCCCAGAGCTGGGCGAGCACCACGTGGTCGTACGCGGCGAACCAGGCCCACAACTCCAACTGCTCCCCCGGCCGGTCCCGGATCGGCTCGATCAGGAAGTCGTACAGGTCGTCGCGGATGCGCTCGCGCGAGCGCCAGGCCCGGTCCGCCGGGGAGGGCAGCTTGTCCAGCACGTTGCGTCGAACCCAGGGCACGGCGCGGGAGTCGTCGAACTCGGTGGAGACCGCGTAGAACTCGCGGCCGTACTCGTCGACGACACCGATCGAGACGAGGTCGACGGTCGTGCCGTCCTCGATGAACTCGCAGTCGTAGAAGTAGCGGTAGACCATTCCGGGCATCTTCGCCCACCGCCGCTCATCGGTGCCCGGCGGGGGCCTGCGCGGAGGCGGACCCGCCGCGGTGACACCTCGTGAACGGCGCGTCGCAGCTCGTGACGGTCACGGAAGTGCTTCGAGGGGTGTACAGCAAGCGACCGGACCGTCATGATCTGATGTGTACCGCTACCGGACGCCGAATCGGTGTCAGTTCACCTTGTCGGGGCCCATCAGGTTCGCCCGGTGAGCGGGTTGTGGTCCATGACCGGGGGAGGGGTTGGGCCGTGGAGGTTCGCCTGCCAGAGCCGGGTGACGCGCTCACGGGTGTCGAGATGTTCGCCGGGCTGGAGCCCGAGGTGCGGCAACGCGTCATCGCTGCCGCTGTTCCACGTACCTACCGCAAGGGCCAACTGCTCTTTGTGGAGAACGACCCCGGCGAGTCGCTGATCGTGCTGCGCCGTGGCGCGGTGGCCGTGTTTCGCACCGCACCCACCGGCGAGCGGGCGGTGCTGTCGGTTATCCGTCCACCGGACGTGCTCGGCGAGGTTTCCCTGCTCGACGCGTCCACCCGGTCCGCCTCGGCGGAGGCCATTGAGGACTGCGCGGCGCTCGCCCTCTCGCGGGGCGCGTTCATGGAGCTGGTGCACTCCAACCCACGCATCCTGGACGCGGTGATGCGCTCACTGGGCGGGCTGATCCGCCGGCTCACCGAGCAGAACGCCGACCACGTCTTCCTCGACCTGCCCGGTCGGGTGGCGAAGACGCTGGTGCGGTTGGCCGGCGAGAGCCAAGCCCCGATGATCACGATCGAGCTCAATCAGAGCCAGCTGGCCGAGATGGCCGGTGGTTCCCGGCAGAGCGTCAACCAGGCGATCGGCTCGTTCGCGAGCCGCGGCTGGCTGCGTACCGAGGGCCGCCGGATCGTGGTGACCGACGTGGCCGCGCTGCGTCGCCGCGCCGGCATGGCCGACCGCTGACCGACCGGCCCGCCCCAGCTTTATCGCCGGACGCGGTGAGGCAGCCGGATGAGTGCGGACGACGGACCGTGGCCCGCCGGCCGCACCCGGGCGATCAGTTCTCCGTGCTGTCGGCCGGCGGCGCGCCCGGCCCCGGACCGATCTTCTTCGGGTCGGTCGGCTTACCAGCCGTGGACGTGCTCGACGAGGTGGTCGTGGTCTCCCCCGACCCGCCCGACTGACCTTCAGGCTCTTCCACCATGCCCTGCTCCTCCAGTTCGGCGAGAGTCACCGCATCGACGTCGATCGTGTCGCCCGGAGCCCACTGCGTGCCACCCGGATCGGTCCACGAGGCGGACAATCGTACCTGCACGGCACTCTCCCTGACATGAAACTTCCTGGTAGGGAACACTAACCCCGACCGATCGAAGACGTTGCCCGTCCACACGTCGGGTACCCGACTGGCGGATCAGCCGCGATACTGACCCCTCTCGCCCACGGAGTTGAACATCGACCTCAAGTGTGGACACTGCGCACGCGCGGCCGGGCCGGACGACCGCTTCTGCGGCGGGTGTGGCCAGCCGCTCGGGGTCAACTGTGCGCACTGCGGGCACGCCAACAGCACCGAGGTCAACTTCTGCACCAGCTGCGGGCAACCGCTGCGGGACCACGTCGTGGTGGTGCACGAGGACCGGCGTCAGGTCAGCGTGCTCTTCGTCGACATCGTGGACTTCACCAGGTACGCGGAGCAGGCCGACCCGGAGCAGGCCCGCGGTCTGCAGCAGACCTACTTCGCCACGGTGCGCCGGATCGTGCACCAGTACGGCGGGGTGGTCGAGAAGTACATCGGTGACGCGGCGATGGCGCTGTTCGGCGCGCCGGTGGCCACCGACAACGACGCGTTGCGGTGTGTCCGCGCCGGCCTTGAGCTGCAGCGAAACCTGGCCCGCCAGCCCGCCGGGCCGCAGCCGCCCCTGGGCTTCCGGGTCGGCATCGCGACCGGCGAGGCCCTCGTCGACCTCTCCGCCACCCGCGACGGTGGGCAGGCCTTCGTGACCGGAGACGTGGTCAACACGGCGTCCCGCCTGCAGGGGTTCGCCCCACCGGGCGGTGTGGTCGTCGACGAGAGCACCTGGTCGGCCACCCGACACGAGATGGAGTACGCCGACCAACCACCGGTCACCCTGCGCGGCCGGTCCGCGGTGAGCCGGATCTGGCTGGCCGTCCAGGTCCGCCCACACCGGGACCCGCGCGGCGCCGAGCTGACCCCGATGGTGGACCGGGAGCACGAGCGCGGCCTGCTGGTCAACGCGCTGCACCGGATGGTGACCGAGCGGACCTCCCAGTTGGTGACGGTGTTCGGTCCGGCCGGTGTGGGCAAGAGTCGGCTGCTGCGCGAGCTGGCCCGGCACGCTGGCAGCATGCCCGGTCCGCCGGTCACCTGGCTCGTCGGGCAGTGCCCGCCGTTCGGCGAGAACGTCACCTGGGCCGCACTGTCGGACATCGTGAAGACCTGGGTTGGCGTGCCGGAGGTCGACGACCCGGCCGCGCTGCGCGAGCGTCTGCGGGCCCGTCTGGGGCAGCTCGCCGACCCGGACGCGACCCGGCTGGCCGAGGCGCTCGGGCCGCTGATCGGCGTACCCGGCGAGCGGCTCACCCCCGGTGAGACCGAGGCGGCGTGGCGGCGGTTCCTGCTCGCCCTGGCCTCCACCGGCCCGACCGTGCTGGCCTTCGAGGACATGCACTGGGCGGACCAGGCGATGCTCGCCTTCGTCGAGCAACTGGGCGCGACAGCGCGCGGCGTACCGCTGCTGGTCGTCGCGACCGCCCGGCCGGAGCTGCGGGAACGGCACCCGGCCTGGACGGGCACGATCAGTGGCGCGATGTCCATCTCGGTGCCGCCGATGCACGACACCGACATCGACACCCTCTACTCGCTGCTCCTCGGGCAGTCGACGCTGCCCTCCGGCTCGCGTACCCCGCTGATCGAGTTCGCCGACGGCAACCCGCTCTACGCCCAGGAGTACGCCCGGATGCTGCTGGACGGTGGCCTGCTCGACGGGGTCAATCCGGCCGTCCGCCCCGACCTCGACGGTGGCCCGGAGATGCCCCGCACGGTGCAGGCGGTGATCGCGAACCGGCTCGACCTGCTGGACCCGGCCGACCGGGCGGTGCTCCAGGCCGCCGCCGTGGTCGGCGTGGTGTTCTGGGCCCCGCCGGTGGCGATGGCGCTGGGGCGGCCGGTGGAGTGGGTCGAGCGTGCGCTGGACCGCCTGCAACGTCGCGACCTGGTGTACGAGCAGAGCACCTCGACGATGCCCGGCCAGTCCGAGTACCGGTTCCGGCACATCCTGGTGCGCGACGTCTGCTACCAGCGGCTGCCCAGGGCCGAGCGGGTGCTGCGCCACCAACGCACCGCCGACTGGATGGCGCAGCTCACCGACGGCCGGCAGTACGACCTGGCCGAGGTGCTGGCCAACCATCGCTGGGCGGCACACGAGATCGCCCGGACCGTCGGGCTGGACACCGCGCCCTACGCCCCGCCGGCGCGGGCCGCGCTGCACCGGGCGGCCCGCCGGGCGTACGAGCTGCACGCGCTGGACACCGCCGCCGCGCTGGTCAACCGGGCGCTGGCCCTGGACGTCGGGCCGGACCCGGCGTTGGAGCTGTTCGACGCCGAGTTGGCGTTGTATCGGGACGGCGACGCCTTCCTGGTTGCGGGGGGCACGGGCACCCTCACCCGGCTGGCCGAGCGGCTCACCGCGAGCGGCGACCGGACGGGGGCGGCGCGCGCCTGGACGCTGCTCGCCACCGCCGCCTGGAGTCGGGCCGACCGTTCGACGACGCTGCACTGCCTGGACCAGGCGATCGGCATCTACAGCGACCTACCGGACAGTCAGGAGAAGGCGGGCGCCCTGCTGGAGTTGGCCCGGGTGCACATGCTGAACGCGGAGACCGAGCCGGCGTGCACCGCGGCGCGGGCGGCAGCAGCCCTCGCCGAGCGGCTTGAGCTGCGCGAGGTCCAGGCCAATGCACGGATCACCCTGGCGGTGGCGCGTTACCTGGCCGGTTCCGCCTCGGCGTTCCCGGAGCTGGCGGAGGTGACCGAACACTGCCGGGTGGAGCGGTTGACCAGTCGACGCCGGGCGGTGCAGAACCTGGCCTGGGCGTTGCAGGAGGAGGGCGACCTGGCCGGCTCGGCCCGGTTGGTCGACGAGCAGCTCACCCTTGACCTGGGCGGCGAGCACAGCCTGGCCACCAGCTTCGCCGACCAGTGGGCGCGGTCGTACTACGCGGGTGACTGGACGGCGGCGCTGGCGATGGCGGCGGAGTCGACCCGACGGCCGACCGCGGAGTGGGATCTGCACATCGTGGCGGTGTCGGGTTGGATGCGCGGGTTGGCCGGAGCCGAGCTGGACGCCACCGGGGTGCCGGACGGAACGGGTGCGGATCTGGTCGAGCAGGCGCTGGTCGCGGCGCGGCGCAGCGGATTCCACCGGGTGCTGCGCTCCACCCTGGCGCACGCCGCGCTGTGTCGGGCGGTGCAGGGCCGCCGCGAGGAGGCGATGGCGCTGCTCACCGAATTGGACGAGGACTGGCGGCGGACCCGGATGATTCCGTTCGCGGAGTGGGTGCCGGCGGTCGGGCACGTCGCCGGGGTGCTCGGCGCGGACGCGGCCCGGCTGGTCCGGCAGCTGCTCGACCGGGCGCCCCGGATGACCCCGTGGGCTCACGCCGCCGGTCAGGTCGCCGACGCCACGCTGGCCCGGCACGCCGGGGACGCCCCGACCGCGACGAGCCTGCTGCGCTCGGCGGCGGCGAGCTACGCCCGGATGACCGACGTCACCGACGAGGTCATCACGCTGGCGCTGGCGATCGGCCCGCTGGTCGAGACCGACCCGCCGGCCGCCGCCGCGACCCGCGCCCGCCTGGACGACTTCGCCACCCGGCACCGCGCTCCCGCCCTGCTTCACCTGCCCTGACCGTCGAGCGGGCCGGCGCGGCGGGTGGCTAGGCGGCCAGCGGTGCCGCGACCGGCTCCTTGAGCTTCTGGGCGTAGATGTCGACGTACTCCCGACCGGAGAGCTCCATCAACTCGTACATGATCTCGTCGGTGACCGCGCGCTCGACGAACCGGTCGCCGGCCAGCCCGGCGTAGCGGGAGAAGTCCAGCGGCGCCCCGAACCGGATCTTCACCCGGTCGATCCTGGGGATGAGCTTGCCCGGCGGCTGGATCTCGTCGGCGTTGAGCATCGCCACCGGCACCACCACCGCGCCGCTCTCCAGGGCGAGCCGGGCCACGCCGGTCTTACCCCGGTAGAGCCGCCCGTCCGGGGAGCGGGTGCCCTCGGGGTAGATGCCGGCCACTCCCCCGGCCCGCAGCACCTGCAACTGGGTGTCCAGGGCGGCCCGCGCGGCCCGGCCGCCGGAGCGGTCCACCGGAATCGTGCCGGTGCCGACGAAGAACATCTTCGTCAGCCAGCCCTTGATCCCCTTGCCGGTGAAGTATTCGGCCTTGGCGACGAAGGTGACCTTCCGGGCGGTGATCAGCGGTGTGAAGATCGAGTCGGAGAAGGAGAGGTGGTTGCTCGCCAGGATCACCGGACCGGTCGCCGGCACGTTGCGCAGGCCCTCCACCTGCGGGCGGAAGATCAGCTTGAGCAGCGGACCGAGGATGACGTACTTCAACAGCCAGTAGAGCACCGGCGTCCTTTCCCGTGGTGTGCCCGCGACAGCGCCAGCCGTCGTCGCCGCCGAGCCTACGAAGCGAGCGCTCTCACCACAACGGACGTCGTTCGAGGGCTGGGGCATCGAGCCATGCCACGATCACCGAGATCGCACTTGTCGCGCAAGAACGGACAAAGGAGGCCCGCCGCGACCTGCGGGAGGAGTCGTGACTTTGGAAGACGCGACACAACGCACTCCCGGAACCATGCCCTGACGTGTCACGATTCACGGTGCGTCTACCGTCCGGCCCCGTCCGGCCCCGTCCGGCTTAGGCCGTCTGGCTTCGGCTCCGTCGCCCGACGATCCGGCTCCGTACGGCTCCGTCGCCCCCGATCCGGCTCCGTGGAATAGCAACCGGAATAGCAGACCGGTTAGCTCCGCGCCTGCCCTTCGGCTACAAAGACGCCCTTGCCCTGCCGGCCGTAGACCAGCCCCCGGTCATGTAGCAGGCCAAACGAGCGATTGACCGTGGCAAGTGAGACGTGGTGTTCTTCGGATAGCTCCGCAGCGGACGGTAGTTTGTCGTGCGCTGTCAGTTTGCCGGACCTGATCAGCTCGGTGATCAAGTCGGCGATCCGCCGGTACTCAGCCTGCTCGTAGGGCACGCCTCAGAACAGTAGCCGTCAGGCCAGTCAAATACCACAGGGTTCGACACATGTCAAGCTCCTCAGAGCCGTACATATGTCAGAGCCCGCAACACGTTGAGGAGGCAGCCGTCTTGCCCGACGTCACGAGAGAGGTCCCGTTCGTCGTGCAGATCGCCTGGACCCGCATCGACGCCCACCGAGGAGAACGGTGCCGGGAGTGCCACCCCTGCGGTTGGTGCCCCGGGATGGCCATGGCCCGAGCGCAGATCGCCGCCTGGCGGAAGACCCGCCCATGGTGAACGGGCTCAAGGCCGGCGACCTGTTGCACATCGACCGGGCCGCGTCGGTCCAGTTCGCCATCCCGTTCCGGTTCCGGCTGATCAAAGTGCTGGCCGACCGGATCACCTACGACGGGTGGGTCTGGTTGGAGGGGTACCAGCTCGACAGTCGGGGTGAGGCGCTCGCCCGCCGGGAGCTGTTCGTCCAGAAGGAGGGGTTGCGGCTGTTGGCCGAGCCGCCGCCGCAGGGTCGGCCGGTGCCGGTGCGGGGGCGGGCGAACCAGGCCACCCACCGGCACCGGCAACCGGACCCGTCTCGGAAGCCCTCCCCCGCGCCGCGCCGCCCGGCGGGGTGTCAGGGCGGGGTCGGGCGGCGCGGCGCGGGGG
>NZ_QGSZ01000282.1 GCF_003857055.1 Micromonospora inaquosa
GTCCCAGACGCTGCAGTCGGGTTGGTCGGGCGGGCAGCCGGCCCCCGGGTCGGCCCGTCGAGCGGCGGTGGCCGGCACTGTCGCGCCGAGCACCAGCAGGAGCGCGAGGCCGATCCCGGCGAGTGCCCGTCGCGTTGTCGCAGATCGGGTCAGCACGGCTGGTCCCGGTGCGTCTTGCCATAGTTGATCAACCAGCGGCCGTCCGGATACCGGGTCGCGGTGGCGGTGGAGAGGTGCCTGCCGCCGCCGCTGCCCGGGACCGGGCGTTTGTCCTTGGCGTAGACCAGCCGATAGCCGGTCGTGTCCAGACAATCCTGGATCTCCACGGTGGCCGGTTTCGCGTCCAGGCTGACGGCGGTCACGGTCGGGTCGGACTTCAACGTCCCGGTACGCATAGCGCCGTGCTCCTTAGCCTCGCGAATGGACACCCGAACCCGCGTCAGCAGTGGATCACCGAGAAACCGGGACAGTTCCGGCGCGCGCGGATCACTGCGTTGGCCTGCCTTCCGCGAGGCCGTGAGATAACCGGAGTACGCGTCAA
This sequence comes from Micromonospora inaquosa, assembly GCF_003857055.1. GTDB lineage: Bacteria > Actinomycetota > Actinomycetes > Mycobacteriales > Micromonosporaceae > Micromonospora > Micromonospora inaquosa. The sequence continues at coordinate 542 of NZ_QGSZ01000282.1, forward strand.
GTGCCGCCTTTTCGGCGGCCTGGCGATCGACGTCGGGATTGATCCGGTGCCCGTCGTCGCGGGCTGCCGTCGGTCGTTCGACCGTTTCCTGTCCATTGGCGCAGGCGGTGGCCGGCATCGCCGTCACGACCGCCAGCAGGCAGATTGCCGCTCGTCTGAGCTGCCGTCCGCGCACCGTCGAGCCTCCTCGTGGTCGCCCGAGGCGGTGAGGGGTCACCGCCGCCGGACATGCGGAAGCGCGCCCGGATCAGCACATCCGGAGCCGTTCATTGCGCTTCGGCATTCACCGTTACGGATCTTCTACAAATTCGGGGTCCTGTGTCGTCCGATGGTGAAGGTGAGGCTTGCGTCACACCCAAGGGGCGAGCATAGGCTGACGTTCGACGATGCAACAGAGGCAATTCAAGTGAACACTCTGGGTGATGACAGGTGGTGGTGGCGGGTGTCCGCACCGCGCCCGGGACAATGGCCGAGCGAAAGGTCGTTATTGATGGGGCGTCGCTGGGTCGGCTGGGCTCATCGGAGTCTCAACTCGGGTCGCGGGAGTGGGACATCGCGGTCTCATCCCGGCATTCGAGCAGCGTCGTCGGCCGATCGGCCGGCGGCACCATTCAACAGCACGCCCGACGCGGAAGCGGCCCAAAAGACCCTCGCCGGCCCGGAGCGGCAGGTCGCTTTCTGCGCCATCCGCCACACCACAGCGATCGTCCAATCACGATCCGTGATCACCGTTGCGAGGTCGCATCCGGCCGTCCCGGCAGTGTTCGCGATCCTCGCGATCAGCCCGCTGATGCGGTTGGCCGCGCTGCGCCACGCCGTACCCCCGGGTCTGCCCAGCCGGGCCGGCTGTGACGCCTGCGGCGCGCCGGTCGGCCTGACCCGCCCCTGGCCGGCGCTGGGCCCGGCGGCCCGGTGTGGTCACTGCCGTGCCCGGGTCGGCTCACCGCCGGGCACCGTCGAGGTGGCCGTTCTCGCGGCGGCGGTGCTGCTGGCGTTCGGCGGTCCGTCGGGCGGGGCGCTGCCGGCGTTGATCTGGTGGCTCGGCTGGACGATCCCGGCGATCTTCGTCGACGTGGCCGTGCACCGGTTACCGGATCGGCTCACCCTCCCCGCGGCGGCGGGGACCTGGCTGCTGCTCGGCGTGGCCGCGCTCGATGCCGACCCGGGGCACTGGCTGCGGGCCGTCCTCGGCGGCACGGGGCTGGCGCTCTTCTTCGCCAGCACCGCGCTGCTGCTCGGCCGCCGCGGCTTCGGGCTGGGCGACGCCAAACTGGCGCTCAGCGTCGGCGCGCTGCTCGCCTGGTACGGCTGGCCGGTGCTGCTGTTCGGGATGCTGCTCACCTTCGGGCTCTCCGCCCTGGTGAGTCTGGGCCTGCTGGTCACCCGCCGAGCCAACTGGAGCAGCCACCTGCCGTTCGGCCCGTTCCTGCTGCTCGGCACGGTGGCGGCCCTCCTGCTGGCGAGCTGACCCGCCGCGCCGGACGGGTCACTGGTCAGGGGCGGGAGCGGCTGGCCAGTTTGGGGACCGGGCTGTCGGGGCGGTTGGCCCGGCGGCGGAGCACCTCGCCGATCGGGCGGGCCAGCAACGGGGTGGCCACCACGGCGACCAGGGCGCCGAACAGCACGCCAGCGATCACGTCGTGCGGGTAGTGCACGCCCACGAAGACCCGGGAGAAGGCGGCGAGCGCGGCCAGGGGCAGGGCGATCAGGCCCAGGCGGCGGGAGAGCAGCAACGTGGTGACCGCCAGCGCGCCGGCCACGGTGGCGTGGTTGCTGGGGAACGACCAGTCGCCCGGAGGTGGGCAGGCGCTTGCGATGATCTCCCGGCCGATGGTTCGGCAGGGGCGTTCCTCATCCACCACGGTCTTGAAGAGTTCGCTGCCCACGTACGCCAGGAGGGCCGGCAGCGGCGCGATCAGGGCGAGTGCCCGGTCGTGCGGGCCGCCGGACCGGCGGCTCAGCGCGGCCATCAGCAGCAGCGCGCCGAGCAGCAGGATCACCCCTTCGGTGGCGTGCCCGACGAACCACTGCACCGGCTCTGGGCTGCCGGAGGCGGCGTCGACGACGTCGCGGTACCACTCGGCGCTGATCTCGGGAACGTCCGTGCTGCCGTAGTCGACCATGCATCACCTCACTTCACGTTCATACACTGTTCACCTTGAGGGTGCCCCGGGAACGCGGCAGGATCCGCACGGACCGGCTGAGCCGCCGCGGCTCAGAGCGGCGTGGGACCGCCGGCCATCCGCGCGCGGACGGCCTCCAACTCCTCGAAGGCGTACGCCCAGTTGTGGCACTTGAAGCTGCGCAGACCGTCGATCGCGGTGTGACAGTCCGAGCAGCGCACCCCGGCGATGGCATCCGGGATCTCGGTGTTGACGTACTTGCGCTCGCCCAGGATGACCGTGGCGATCATGTCCTTGTCGTGCAGCCCGGAGAGCGCCGACGAGACGATGTCGTACCAGGTGACCCGCCGGCGGCACTTCGGGCAGTCGGGTTCGTCGCCGCTGACCCAGAGCGGGGCGCCGATGCTGCGTGCCGGCATGCCGAGCAGTTTCTCCAGCCGCCGGACGTCCGATTCCGGGGTGGTCCAGCGGTGTCGGCCGGGCAGTGCTGCGGGCGAGTCGTACACGGCGCGGAACAGGTCGTGGTCGACCTGCACGGTCTCACGCTGAGCGGTCATCGGTTTACCTCCTCGTTGAGTCGGTGCCCCCACCGTGGTCAGCGGTGACCATGGGCGCTGCCGGATCAACGACACGAGGGGTCAGCGGGTCGTCGCTGGGCAGCTGACCGCTTTCGGCTTCGGTGGCCGGCCCCGGGTGGTACGACGGACGCGGGGCGTGCGCCGGCGGGAGGAGCGGCGATGGCGAGCAGACCCGAACGGCTGCTGCGAGGCGGTGACTCGCCACTGAACGCCTCGTTCCTGGAGCTGTTCTTCGATCTGGCGTTCGTGCTGGCCCTCAGCCAGCTCGCCGGCCATCTGCTGCACGACCTCACCCTGGTCGGCGCGTTGCACACCGCCCTGCTGCTGACCGGGGTCTGGTGGATCTGGGTGACCACCACCTGGTTCGCCGACTGGTACGACCCGGAGAGCCCGCCGGTGCGCTGGCTGCTGGTCGGTGCCGCGCTGGGCAGCCTGCTGGCCGGGGTGGCGATCCCGCAGGCGATGGACGGGCGGGGTCTGCTCTTCGCCGGCGCGTACGTCTCGGTGCACATCGCCCGGGGCGTGGTGACCGCGTTCTCGCTGCGTGGCCACCCGCGCCAGCGGAGGGCGCTGCGCATTCTGTGCTGGTTCAGCGTCTCGGCCGTACCGTGGTTGGCCGGTGGGTTTCTGCCTGAGTGGCGCACGTTGCTCTGGCTGCTCGCCCTCGCCATCGACCTCACCGGCCCGCGATTCGGCTGGCCCACTCCGTGGATGGGTCGGGTCGGGCCGCAGGAGCTGCATCTGGCCGGTGAGCACTTCGCCGAGCGGTACCAACAGATCATGATCATTGCGCTTGGCGAGCTGGTCCTGGTTGCCGGCCTGTCGTACGCGGGCACCGACCTCGCCCTCCCGCAGACCGCCACGTTCCTGCTGGTCTTCGCCACCGCGGTGCTGATCGGTCTGCTGTACGTCACGCCCGCCGGTCAGCGTCTCGGCCCGGCCATCGAGCACGCCGACCCGTCTCGACTCGGGGTGATCACCGGCTACCTGCATCTGGTGATGGTCGCCGGGTTGGTGGTCACCGCCGTCGGCGCCGAGCTGAGCATCGCCCACCCGCTGCGGGTCGGTGACACGACGGCGGTCCTGGTCATCCTGAGCGGTCCGGCGCTGTTCCTCGCCGGGCGGATCCTCTTCTCGGCGGCCATCCACCGGCGACTCTCCTGGCCTCGGGTGGTGGCCCTGCTCGTGCTGGGGGGCGCGGCTGCCTTCCTGCGGCTGCCGCTGGTGGCGGTCAGCGCGGTCGGCACTGTGGTGGTGCTGGTGGTGGTCGTTCTGGATCACGCCGGCATCAGGTCCTACCACCGCACCCGACCTGGCGCGTAATCGGGAAGCCTGACTAAAGTCAGGTACATGGACTCGGCTCTCATCGCCGCCGTGCGGCGGTTCAATCGGACGGTCACCCAACGGGTGGGTGCGCTCGACGACGAGTACATGGCCCAGGGGCGTCCCCTGGGGCAGGCTCGGCTGCTCTGGGAGATCGGCCCCGCCGGTGCCGAGGTCGCCGCGTTACGGGCCCGGCTCGGCCTGGACTCCGGATACCTCAGTCGACTTCTGCGGACGCTGGAGAACGACGGCCTCATCACCGTCGGACCGGTCGACCAGACCGGCGGCGACGGCCGGGTACGCGTCGCCATGCTCACCGACGCCGGCCGGACCCAGTGGGCCGACCTCGATCAACGGTCGGACGACCTCGCCGCCTCGATCCTCGAACCGCTCACCGAACACCGCCGAGAACGGCTCGTCACCGCCATGGCCGAGGTCGAACGGCTGCTCATCGGGTCGATGGTCGTCATCGAGCCGTGCCCGCCGAGCGACCCGCGGGCCCGCTCGTGCCTGCGAGCCTACGTCCGGGACATCGCCCGACGATTCGACGACGGTTTCGACCCCGCACTGAGCAAGCCGCTCCACGACGATGCGCTCGTCCCGCCCAACGGGGTGCTCCTGCTCGCCACCCTCAACAGCGAACCGATCGGCTGCGGCGGGGTGAAGCTCCACCGGGACGAGCCCGCCGAGATCAAACGCGTGTGGGTGGCCGACACCGTACGTGGGCTCGGCGTCGGGCGGCGGCTGCTGGGCGAGTTGGAACGGTACGCCGCCGAGCGTGGCGCGACCGCCGTCCGGCTGGACACCAATCGCAACCTCACCGAGGCGATCGCCCTGTACCGGGCGACCGGTTACCGGGAGATCGAGGCGTACAACACCGAGCGCTACGCCCACCACTGGTTCGAGAAGCAGCTCAGGCAGTGAGGCCCGGCGGGGTCTTGGCTGGCTATCCAGGTGGCGACGGCGACTCAGGTGGGCGACCTCGCGCACGGGCGGCGTCCGAGATGGCGATCCCGGCCAGGACCGCGGCGGCGGCGACGGCGGCCACGATCGGCGGTACGAGGAGCATCAACGGCGTCAGCGCGGCGAGGGCGAGCAGCCCGATCGGCCGGTCCCAGGACACCCGGCTGAAGACCACGTACTCGAAGCGGGAGCGCCCGGCCAGGAACAGCACCGGTCCGCCGAGGATGATCGCGATCAAGGCTGGTTCGGGTCGTCCGGCCGGATGGGCGATGACGAGTTCGGCGCCGACCGCCGCGACGACGACACCGGCCACCATGACCAGGTGGGCGTAGAACGCCGACAGTCCAAGGCGGGCCGGGTCGCGGGAGTTGGCGATGGCTGACGCCGACAACTCCCCGGCACGGTAGATGTAGATGCGCCAGATCAGCACCGTGGCGGCGATCGACACCAGGAACGCAGTGGTCCGGTCGGGTGCGAAGCCGCCGCCGCCGAAGGTCGACGCGGAGACCAGGATCATCTCGCCCAGCGCGATGATGAAGAACTGCCGGTGACGCTCGGCCAGGTGTTCGGCGGCGCTCGGCAACTCCGAGGGCGGCGAGCGGCCCAGGCCGGGTGTCAGGTAGCGGAGTTTTCCCGCCAGATAGTCGATGGCCACCGCCAGCACCCACAGTGCCTCCTGAGCGGTGCCGTGCACCAGTGCCCCTGCGATCCACGGCACGGCGGAGACGCAGAACCAGATGACCACCCGTAGGGCGCCGCGTTGCAGCTCGTGGCCCCGCAGGGCGATGAGAAGGCCGATGCTGCGACCGACCTGGACGGTGACGTACGCCCCCGCGAAGACCAGGCTGTGTGCTCCGAAGGCCTCCGGTAACGCGACGGCCATCAGCAGACTGCCGACCAGGGTCGCGATGACCAGCAGTTGAATCGTCGGCCGCCGCGGGTCGAATCGGTCCGGGACCGTCGCCGTGCTGCACCAGACCCACCACACAGCCAGCAGCAGCACCAGCGTGTGGAAGGCCCCCCGCCAGGTGAGGTCCTGGCTGAGCACCCGCCCGAGCTGGGTGAGCACGTAGACGAACGCCAGATCGAAGAAGAGCTCCAGGAAGGTGGCCCGTTGCGGGTCCCCGGGTTTCCGCAGCAGCTTGCCCGCGCTGCTCCTCGTCATCGGTCCGCCCGTCCTGTGGGTTATGCACGCTCTGCGGCATTCGTACCATGCGGCAGGGTGAGCCAGTCGGGCTACTCGATGGAGTTGAGGTGGTGCGCGACGCTGGCGAAGGATCGAACGAGTTCCGTCTCGCTCCCGGTACGCCAGATCAGCCCCCAGGTGGCCAGCGGGGCGTCCCGGATGGGCACGTAGGCGATGTCCGGCCGCGCGTAGTAGCGGGCGGCCTGGGCGTGCACGGGCGAGACGGCTTCACCAGTGACGAGGATCGGGATCATCTCCTGGAAGTTGGCGACCGACGGACCGATCGGGATCAACCGTCCGCTGGGTGTGCGCAGCGGCACCAGGATTTCCCGCCAGTAGTCCGGCCGGGCCCCGCCCATGACCGTCTCGTCCGCCAGGTCCTCGTAGGAGACCGAATCACGGCCGGCCAGCCGGTGGGTGACCCCGACGGCCAGCACGATGGGTTCGGTGTAGATCACCGGGCCGACGGTGAGGTCCGGCTCCTTGACGGGCAGCCACACGATCTGCACGTCGATGTCGCCGGCGCGCAGCCGACCGAAGGGATCGCCGAAGTCGACATGCCGGAGCTGCACCTCGCACTCGGGATGATCCTTCGCGAACCCGTCGAACAACTCGCGGAAATCGTGGAGGTTGACGGCGATCGACCCGATCCTCAGCACGCCGGTCTTACCGCGCGCGGCGAGCCGGGCCCGGTCCATCCCGTCACACAGGCCCTGATACATGGGCTGGATGTCGTCGAAGAGCCGCTGACCGATCGGTGTCAGCGCCACCTGCCGATTGTTGCGTTCGAACAGGGCGGCCCCGATGCGACGTTCCTGCTTCTTGATCGCCTGGCTGACCCGGGCCTGGGTCACGTGCAGCCGCTCGGCGGTGCGGGTGAAATGCAGTTCCTCCGCCAGGGTCAGAAAGATTTCAATATCCCGAAGTTCCACCAAGGTCCCGATTCAGGTATTAGCGAGGTGTTATCGCACGTTACCAGGCCTGATCTTGTCGCTCGGGACCTTGCCAGCCAGGCTGGTGGCGTCAACAACCGGCACCCGGTCAAGGAGCTTTCGTGCGCAGGCTCGTGTACTACATCGCCACCACCCTCGACGGCTTCATCGCCGGCCCCGACGGCGCCGACCCCACCGGCCCCGGCGGCTTCTGGCCCGTTCCGGACGACTACCTGCACCACCTGGTCTCCGAATACCCGGAGACCCTGCCCGGCCCGGCCCGGCAGGCGTTCGGCATCGTCGACGAGGGCAGCCGGTTCGACACCGTGCTGGAAGGGCGTCACTCCTACCAGGTGGGGCTGAAGGCAGGCGTGACCGACGCGTACCCCCACCTGCGCCACCTGGTGTTCTCCCGCACGCTGGGCACCAGCCCGGACCCGGCCGTCGAGGTCATCGACCACGATCCAATCGCCACGGTACGAGAGCTCAAGCGGCACGACGGCAAGGACATCTGGGTGATCGGCGGTGGCGCCCTGGCCGGTGCCCTGTACCCCGAGATCGACCAGCTGATCGTCAAACTCGCCCCGCTGACCATCGGCGCCGGCATCCCGCTGTTCGGCCGCGACGCCGTCTTCGCACCACGCACCTGGCGCCTGACCGACCACACCGTCCTGGGCAGTGGCGCCCTCTTCCTCACCTACACCCGCACCGAGGCCGGAGACGAATCCGCATGACAACATCCCCCGACCGCGTCACGATCCGTCCCATCACCGGGCCGGACGAGGTCGACCTGTTCAACGGCCTCCCGTACACCATCAACCACGAACTCGCCGACGACCTCGCCGGTCTCCGTCGCCGGCCGGAGTGGATGTGGGTGGCCCTGCACGGTGATCGTCTGCTGGCCCGGGTCGCCTGGTGGGGCCGCAGCGGCGACAGCAGTCCGCTGTTGCTGGACATCCTCGACGTCGACGACACCGCCGAAGATGTGACCGAGGTGGCGCAGACGCTGTACGAGACGGCCGCCAAGCAGGTCCTGCCGACCGGGACCACCCCTCCCGAGTACGGTCGCTTCGTTCCGGCGGACTGGCATGAGGATCCGGACGCGTACCGGGCGGTGCGCCTGAGGATGGGTGTACTGGAGAACGTCGGCGCGCACCTGACCGTCGAACGGCTCCGCCTCGAATGGGCCCCCGCGGCCGGCGTGCCGAAGCCCGACCAGCGCCTCGCCTTCCGCCCGGTCGGCGACACCGACGAGCTGATCGCGTTGATGACCCGCGTCCTGGACGGGACCCTGGACGCGCACAGTCGTGGTGACCTGGCGCAGATGTCCGCGCACGAGGTCGCGGTCAAGCACTACGAGCAGGAGTTCGCCGCGTACTCCAGCCCCCGGCAGTGGTGGCGTGTCGGCACGTTGGGCCGGGACGGCGACCCCGTCGGGTTCGTCGTCCCGGCCCGCAACGCCTACCACCCGGTGATCGCCTACCTTGGCGTCGTTCCGGAACACCGCGGCCACGGTTACGTCGACGGCCTCCTCGCCGAAGGCACCCGCGTCCTGGCCGAGGAGCACGTGCCGCGCATCCGCGCCGCCACCGACCTGGGCAACGCCCCGATGGCGAACGCCTTCGCCCGCGCCGGTTACGTCAACTTCGAGCGTGCCGTCAACATGGCCTGGTAGCGCCGAACGGCCGGCTGCCTCCGATCAGCCCTTCACCGCCCCCGCGGTGAGCCCTTGGGTGAGGAAGCGCTGCCCGAGGGCGTACATGATCACCACGGGGATGCTGACGAGCAGCGACGCCGCGGCGAGTTGTCCCTGTGGCACGACGTCGCCGGCGATCATCGACTGCATCCCCACCGGGAGCGTCTTGTACTCGTCCTTCGTGATGAACACGAAGGCGAAGAGGAACTCGTTCCAGGCGTTGGTCAGGGTGAAGAGCGCGACCGCCAGCAGCCCGGGCTTGGCCAGCGGCAGCACCACGCGGCCGAACGCCTGGACGCGGCTGCAACCGTCGACCAGCGCGGCCTCCTCCAGCTCGATGGGGATCGACGAGAAGTACCCCACCAGCAGCCAGGTCGCGAACGGCAGCGTGAAGGTCGGGTACGTCACCACCAACGACCACAACGAGTCGGTGAGCCGGGCACCGATGAGCATCTGGTACAGCGGGATGAACAGCAGCGCGCCCGGCATCACGTAGGTGAGCAGCACCGTGACGGTGAAGCTCTGCGCCCCGCGGAACCGCAGCCGGGCCAGCGCGTAGCCGGCCAGGGCGGCGCAGACCAGTGCGACCACGGTGGATGCCGCCGACACCAGCAGCGTGTTGAGGTACCAGCGGCCGAATGGCTGGTTGGCGAAGAGGGCCCCGAACTGTTCCAGGGTCCACGGCGTTGGCCACAGGTCGTCGGTGCGCATGACGACCTGCCCCTCGGACTTGAACGCCGTGACGGCGATCCAGTACAGCGGGCCCAGCACGAAGAAGAGCAGACCGGCCAGCGCGACCCAGGACCCCACGCCCGACACCACCGACGACGACCGGCGACCACCTCGCGACTGGAGGGTCGAGACGATCCGGCCGACCGCCGCCGCGACCAGCAGAATCACCGCGAGGACCACCGCCGCCTTCCAGAAGATCTTCGGCGAGGCCCAGAGCAGCAGACCGGTGACCAGGGCGGTGACGACCCACGGCAGGGCCTTGCGCGCTGGTCCGGCCCACCGCCGCGTCCCGCCCCACCGCGCTGCCCGACGTCGGCGGGGCAGCTTGATGTTGGTGTCCTGGCGCAACAACCGGACCAGGATGAACACCAGCCCACCGATGATCGGCAGCATGACGAGCGTGACCGCCGCCCCCGCGCCGTACTGCAGTTGCAGGATCGCCTTGGAGTAGGCGACGAGCACGTACGGCGCGGTCACGTCGCCCGGCCCGCCCTGCGTCAGCAACCAGACGAGGTCGAAGTTGTTGAACGTCCAGATCGACGACAGGGTCACCGTCACGGTGATCACGTGGCGCAGTCCGGGCAGTGTCACGTTGGCGAACCGCTGCCACGCCGACGCCCCGTCGATGGTCGCCGCCTCGTAGAGGTCCGCCGGGATGGCCTTCAACCCCGCGAGGAAACACACGGTGAAGAACGGCACTCCCTTCCAGACGTTGACGAGGATCACCGACGGCATGGCCAGCGACGGTTCGGACAGCCAGCCCGCCGGCCAGCTGTCGACCAGGTGCGCGCTGGCCAGCAGCGGCCCGATCCCGCTAGCGGTGAGCAGCGTGTTGACGCTGCCGAAGATCGGGTCCAGCAGCGCCCGCCAGCTGAACGCCGTCACCACCGTCGGCACCACCCACGGCACCAGGAGCAACCCGGCCAGCAGCGCCCGTCCCCGGCGTCGATGGTGCAGCAGCAGGGCCGCGGCCAACCCCAGCACGACCTTGAAAACCTCGGCGTACGCGGTGAAGACGAACGAGTTCACCACGCCGGTGTGGAACTGGTCGTCGCCGACGAGAGCGAGGTAGTTGTCCAGGCCGACGAAGACGCTGTCCTGCCCGTGCCGTTCCGTGGTGCTGGTGATGATCGACCGGGCGATCGGCACGAGGACGAGCCCGCCGACCAGCACGGCCATGGGCGTCAGGAACAGGGCCGCCAGTCGCCAGTCACGCCCCAGCCGGCGCTGGACCGCGGTGAGAGAGCCGGGCCCCGACGGCGAGGATTTCCTCGCCGTCGAGACCCGCGCAGGACGGACAGAGCTCACTGCGGCAGCCCCTGCTGGTTGAAGATCTGCACCATCTTCGCGTGGGCGGCCGTCACGGCCTGTGCCGGCGACGTTCCCTGCACGACCTGCTGCATCATGTCGGTCAGGACGTAGGCCGATCCCACCGCCTGCTGGCCCGCGCTGGCCTTCTGCGGGAAGGCCAGGCCGTTCTTCGTGTTCAGCGGCAGCTTCAATTCAGTGATCTTGCGCAGCATGGGGAACGCCGGGTCGCCGCTGGTGAAGAACGGGTCGGCGTCCCAGACCTTCTCCCAGGCGGGCATCACCAGGCCGGGTGCCTCCTTCGCCACCCCCAGCAGCGCGGGCGCGCTGACCAGGTACTGCGCCAGGAGCTTGGCGAGCGCCGGGTTCTTGGCGCCCTTGAAGACGACGAAACCCTGCGACTGGCCGAGCAGCAGCGGATTGTCGGTCGCCGGCCCGATGCAGTCGGAGAACACGTGGGTGTTCTCGTGCACCGGGTTCTTCTTGGTCCGGGAGTCCGCGTACACGCTGAACTGGTTGCGGGTGTAGCCGAGGATCCCGGCGAGCCAGTTCTCGTTGTTGCTGGTGTCGGTCCAGCTGGCGATCCCCGGCGGCAACATCGGCTTGTACTTGGGATTGGTGTAGATGTCGCCGAGGAAGGCCACCGCCTGCACCGTTTCGGGCGAGTTGAAGGTGACCTTCCGGCCGTCGTTGGAGGCGATCGACCCGCCGTAGGCGTTGATCAGCGCCTCGATCATGCCGTTGCCGTCACCGGACCGGTTCACCGTCATGCCCCAGCCGAACCGGCGTTTGGCCGGATCGGAGATCTCCAGGCACAGGTCCCGCAGCTCTTCCCAGCTGTAGATGTCCTTGGGGGCGATGCCCTTGTCCTGCATCCAGTCCTTGCGCAGGAACGACCCGATCCCGATGAAGTGGTACGGGATCGCGAACCACTTGCCGTCGAAGACGCAGAAGTTCTTGGCCTCGGCGCAGGGTTCGCCGTACTTGGCGGTCAGCGTCGTGACGACGTCCGTCACGTCCTCCAGGTCGCCCAGCGCCTGGAACTGCGCGACGAACCGCGAGTCGGTCATGAACGCCAGGTCACGGGCCACCCCACCCTTGACCTCGGCGTCGATCTTGGCCACCACGTCGCCGGCGTCGGCCTGGACGAGACTGTTCTCGATCTTCGTCCCGGTGGTGTCGGCGAACTTCTTGATCGAGCTGTCGAGGGCTTCGTTCGCCGCCGTCGAGTACAGCTTCTGCGACAGCATCCCCATCGCGGAGCCCTTCATCGACGCAGCGGCGTCGATCAGCTCCTGCGGAACGTCCGCCTGCACCTTGGCGGGCGATTCGGAGGTGTCCCCACACGCGGCCAGACCAGCCGCGCCAAGCACCCCCACCCCCATCCCCAGAAACCCGCGCCGGGACCACATCGGGTTGTCGTTCATGGACATTCGCCTCCTCTGTTTTCCGCACCACTGCACGCCGAAGGTGTGTTTGTGCTTCAGATGTCCCTGCTGACGGCGACCACTGACGCGTCGCCCGCATCGATCAGTGCGCTCGCGTACCCGCTGTTGCGGTTGTTGGGGTCGCCGCAGTGGCGATGGGACTGCTCTTGCCGTCGTCCACCGTCGGGAGTCCGTTGACGCGCGCGTCGTCGTGGCATTCGAGCGAGCCGCGCGTGGGGTGTCGCGCGTCGCTCGCCGGGTAGCGCGACGAGGTTGAGGCGATCGGCGACCGGGCCGAGAAAGCTGCGCTGATGTTGCAGTTCGGCCGGGCCACGCGACCACCACCGTTCGAGATTTCGAACTGAGTTCGAGATACCGTATCGAGTGGTCGCGACGCTAGAGCAGCACCAAGAGAGCTGTCAATGTTTCGATGTGGTTTCGAGCCGAAAACGGGAGGCGGACTACCGAGACCGGGCCCGGTAGCCCATGCGAGCCGACAGCGCCGCCGCGCCCTCACGAACCAGCCCGGTCCACTCCGCGTACGCCTGCGGCGTCCACCGGATGATCGGCGCGGACAGGCTCATCGCGGCGATGGTGGTGCCGGAATGGTCCCGGATTGCCGCAGCGACACAGCGCATGGCACTGTCAGACTCACCGATGTCGACCGCGACCCTGTCCGCGCGGACACGATCGAGATGCTTACGCAGCTCGTCCGGATCGGTGATGCTGTCCGGCGTCATGCCCGGCAGCTCGCCCTTCATCAGGACAGCATCCAGGCCCGCCTCATCGAGGCTCGACAACAGCACCTTGCCGACCGCCGTGCAGTGCGCCGGCAGCCGCCGCCCCACCCCCGAGACCATCCGGACAGGGTGCGTGCTGTCGAACTTCACCAGATAGATCACATCGGGGCCGTCGAGCACCGCCACGTGAACCGCCTCGTGGCACACGGCAGCCACGTCCCGCACCACGCACTGCGCCTCACGAACCAGATCAAGCCGGCCCGCGAACGCCGCGCCGAGCTGGAACAGCGGCATACCGAGCCGATACTGCACCGGCTGACCCGGTACGGAGATCAGATACGAACGAGCCTCAAGCGTGACGAGCAACTCGTGGACCGTGGTGCGGGGCAGGTCGAGCCGCTCCATCACCTGGCGCGCCGACAGCTGAGGGCAGTCCAGGAACAGCTCGAGGACGTCGAGTGCGCGGTTGACCGCCGGTACCACACGGGGCATGTCGATAGTCCCTTCGCAGTGCCGAACCCATGTCAACGATCTCCACACGGGCCGGCACCTGAAGAGGATATCCACGTCCGCCCTCGACGCCAGGTCTCGGACGCGTCGTCCACGAGGGGCGGTCCCAGCCGATTGAGGTCAGCTGGTGTGCTGCAGCAACGGGATGATCCGGAAGTCGACGGTGGCCTGATCGATGGTGGCGTGCACCGGGGAGCCGGCCATCTCGGTCATGATCCCCGAGGCGCTGCGCCGGCCATCCGCGGCGGAGTCCCACGCGACGATGTCGGTGATGGTGCCGTCGTCGTCCTGCACGATCCGACGCCACCGGAAGCCGGGCTGGCGCCGCAGGTAGTCGTTGATGTCCTCGTTGGCGTTGACGAAGTCGGCACCGGTGAGGCCGGGGACGAGCCGGAACGTCGTCATCTCAAGCGCTTCGCTCATTGGTGCACTCCTCGTGATGCGCGGTCAGCCCTGCGCTGTCGACCGCATGATGATCTCGTTGACGTCGACGCCGTCCGGCTGGGCGATCGCGTGGGCAATCGCGTCAGCTACCGCCGAGGCCGGCATTCCCAGCGCTTCGGCCGCCGCCTGGACGGCAGCCCGCACCGCAGGGTCGCCACCCCGTTCGGCGAGTTCCGAGTGGGTGTAGCCGGGGCTCACCAGGGTCACCCGGATGTCCCGGCTCTCCTGGCGCAGCCCTTCGGTGAGCGCCCTAACCGCGTACTTGGTGGCGCAGTAGACCGCAGCCGTCGGGTCGACGCGGTACGCGGCGGTGGAACCGATGTTGATGATGTGCCCCGTGCCCCGGGCGCGCATCAGTGGCAACGCGGCGGCGACGCCGTACAGGGTGCCGCGCAGGTTCACCTCAATCATCTGGTCCCACTCGTCGACCCGCAGCGCGTCGAGGGTGGACAGGGCCATCACGCCAGCGTTGTTCACCAGTACGTCGACGCGGCCGTGCCGTTTGTGGGCGCCCTCGACGAAGGAGAGCACGCTGTCTCGGCTCGTGACGTCCAGCTCATGGTGCTCGGCGGTGCCACCGGCGGCGCGCAGTTCGTCGACGAGCGCGGCGAGCCTGTCGACGCGTCGGGCACCGAGCACGACGTGATGGCCGTCGGCGGCCAGCCGGCGGGCGGTCGCCGCACCGATACCACTGCTCGAACCGGTGATGAGAATGATCTTCGAGTCGGCACTGTTTTCCACTGATCCCCCTGTTGCCCGTCGGGCCCGCTGCCCGAGCGCCGCAGCTCAACGATCCGGCTGGTACGCGGGCCCTGGAAGGGCGAGGCTTCCGGGGTGCGCCACACCCCCGGCACCGCGTACGTTTCATCCGGTTCAGGGCTCTCTGTCCCGAGCGGTCTCGACCCCTGGATCGCGCAACCCGCGGCGAAGTCACCAGTCGTTCGGCGACTCCGGCCCGAAGTCCTAGGCTGATCGACATGCCCGATGCAAACCGGCTCGGGGAGTTCCTCCGGGCCAGCCGCGCGCGAGTCGACCCGAAAGACGTCGGACTGCCCAGGGGCGGCGACCGCCGGGTACCCGGGCTGCGCCGCGAGGAGCTCGCAGTCCTGGCCGGGGTGAGCGCCGACTACTACGCCCGCCTCGAACAGGGCCGAGAGCGCAACCCCTCCGCACAACTGCTCGACGCGATCGGTCGGGCCCTGCACCTCGACCCCGACGCGCGCCGCCATCTCTTCCAACTCGCCGGGCTCCACCCCCGCCTCGGCCCGGACAACTCCCGGGAATCCGTGCACCCGGCGCTGCTGCGGCTGCTGGAAGCCTTCCCCACCGCCGCCGCCTACGTGCTCAGTCCCGCATTCGAGGTGCTGGCCACCAACAGCGTGGCGGCAGCCCTGCTGTCCCCGTTCACCGGCCCGACCAACATGGTCCGGGTGCTGTTCCAGCATCCGCAGGCCCGCACCGTCTTCCCCGACTGGCCGTCCCTGACCGAGAACGTCGTACACGCCCTGCAACTCAACGCCGGCCGCTTCCCGGACGATCCCCACATTCGGGCGCTCGTGGCCGACCTGCGACGCGACTCGCCGGCGTTCCGCACCCTCTGGGCAGACCAGACCGTGCGGGGCCTGACCCGCATGTTCAAGGTCATAAACCACCCCGAGGCCGGGCAGGTCCAGCTGACCTACCAGACCTTCGACGTCCGCGACGCTCCCGGTCAGCAGTTGCTGGTCGGCACGCCCGAACCGGGCAGCGCCGAGGCTCTGGCCGCCCTGGCGGCAGCGGATCGGGTGATCGCGGCCCAGCCGCCGGCCGGTGGTCAGCCATCCGAGGGAGCCTTCGACCGTCCGGCCGGCAGGCGGGAGCCATGACGGGCCACGGTGGGGGCAGGCTGATCTGAGGCGCGCACCGCCAGCCGCCGTGAACGCCGATGGACGCATCCGGGCGCATCATGCCCGGGACGGGCTCCGCAGATCTGGGGTGATACTTCTTCACTGGCTGATCAGACGGGGATAGGGAGCAGCGGCATGGAACCGCAGTCCGGAAACGGCGATGAGGCGGTCGCACGTGCGCGCGAGTTGGTTCGGGCCGAGCAGTTCGGGCCCGCCATCGAACTGCTGCGCGAGCACCTGGGCGCGCACCCGGATGACGGCATTGCCTGGCGCCGCCTCGCCGGTGCCTTGATTGGATTCGGCGAACATGCCGCTGCGGTCGATGCGGCTGGTCGAGCGATCGAAATCAACCCCGAGGATGTGGCTGCCTACCGCTACCGAGCGCTCGCTCTTCTCATGCTCAACCGGGACGGGGATTCGTATGCCGACGCGAAGCGCGCGGTGGAGCTTGCACCCGATGACCACGAGGCCCTGAGTCTGCTCGCCCGGAACGTCGTCGAGGTCGATCGCGACGTAGCGCGGTTCAAGGAGCTCATCCAGCGGGCGCTCACCGTGAATCCGGACAGTGCCCCTGCACGGCACCTGGCCAGGCAATATCGAAAGCTCCACCGCCGGACCCTGACCGTCGCGATGCACCTTGCGACCCTCCCGGCCGCGATCGTGTTGCTGTTTGGTTGGTTCGCGGTAGACACCGGCAGGTCGATGGACGCTCGTTGGATGGTGTGGCCTTGCCTTGTCGCGCTGGCCGCCACTCTTGTCAGAGGCGTGTTCACTTGGTCGGCACGCGGCGTGCTCCCGATGCTCACACTGCCCCAGGCGTCGGCAGCGGCGAGCGCCGCCGGAATTGTCGCGGCGGGCGCGGGTTACGGCGCTACCCGAGGAGTCCCAGCCGCCGCCGTCCTAGGCCTGACCGCCGTCGCGATATCGGGCGTCTTCGGGCTTCTTCTCCTGCTCCGGTCACGGCGCACGGCACAGCCGCCTGTCAGAAGAATCTACGACTGGCCGTAGATCGTCTAGCCGGGACAAGTCACGCCCGGCTTCGCCGCAAGTCGGCTACGCCACGCTCATGAGCAACGGCATCGAGCCCCAGGAGGTGCAGAAGGCGCTAAGGCAGGCCAACCTGCGGATCGCACTGGAAACCTACGTGCACTGGCTACCGAAGGAGGACCGCCCGCGCCGCCTGGTCGGCAGCTTTCTGCGGCCGGCGGACGGCAACTCGTCTGCACATCCCGGGAGCCAAGATCATGCCTGAGGGGCGCTGAATGGTGGGCCGCCAGGGACTCGAACCCTGAACCTATGGATTGCCGGCGAGCTGGCCTTTTGCGGCGTGGTTCGAGGTCATCCGGGGTGCTGGCGTGTATCTCGGACCGATTCGGCTGGCACGGTTGCTGTACTTCGCTGCTGTACTGCTGGCGTCAGACGAGGCGCTGGATGCGGATCTTCGGGCGCTCGTTCTTGAGGTGGCATTGCTTGTGCTGGCGGACCTGCTCGTCCCAGACCTCTTGGTCGTAGTCCGAGTCCGGCGGGATCCACTTGTGGGAGCCGTCGCTGTAGTGGAACTTCTCGTCACCGTGCCGAAGGATGCTCATCGGGTCCAGGCGAGGAAGCGGTGGTGGAGCTGGCCGGCGGGTACGTGGGCCAGGTCCTGGGCGGCGTCGACGAGCTGGGCGGCGAGGTAGAGGGCCAGCGACACCGGGGCGAGGTCGTACTCGGCTCGCAGCTCGCGCCTTCGGGTTTGGCATGGCCAGTCGGCACCGCAGCCACCGCAGGTCCAAGCCGGCGTGATCGGGAGGTGGGCCGTCATTGCGGGCCATCCTGACTTGGCCAGTGGCCACGGTTGATTGGGATGCGGTGGCGGCTCCGGCATGGCAGGTCGACTCCGCAGCGGCAGACACGTCGCCAGTGCCGCCAGGACCAGATCGGTCGGTGGCGGCGAGCCAGGGTGAGCGCCACTGCGATGACGTACTCGTCGTAGGTCACGCGCCGCTGAGTACTCTCCGACCTTCGTTGCCAATGTCCGGAATCCCCGTTCGCGCGGCCGGCACCTGCGGTTGAGGCAGTTGCATCGTTTGGTCTGGTCACCATGCCTCCCGCCGACGCCTGGGGGTTCCGTGGGCACCCGGTCAGCCGTGTCCGGAGACAGGGCACCCACGGCGGGGCGACCCGGCCGCCAAGCTGGGTAACCCCACAAGCAACATAGGACGCAATGTGCGCATAGTCAACGACTGGCAACACATAGCGTTGTAAGTCGAGCCCGGGGTGTGGTCTGCTTGCACCAGCCGCCAAGCTGGGAGCACCACCTATGTCTGAAGCTGCGTACCTACAGGTCGCCCGAGATATCCGCGAGCAGATCAGCTCCGGCCAGTTGAAGCCGGGCGACAAGCTGCCGTCCTTCGCTGCCTTGTGCGAGCACTACGAAGTCAGCAACACGGTGATCCGCGCCTCCATGCTCGTGCTCAAAGCTGAGGGCTTGATCGACGGGCGGCAGGGCAAGGGCGTCTACATCGCCAACCCGCTTCCCAGGTAAGCCTGGGTCGCCCTCGGAAGGGCGCGACGTCTCGCTTACAAGCTCTGTGCATCGCGTCCGCACACGTCCGGGAAGGGCTGCACCCTCGAAGCTTCCTCCGTGCCAGTGCTCGTCAGTGTGCTGCCGTCCGGCGCGGTTGCTGTCAGCGTTGCTGTCGACAGCCATTCCCCCGCGACCCGGCCGCCCTCCGCTGACTGATGTCCCCCAATGTCGTTGGCATCGCACGACCAAGCGGGCAAGATCGGCCCGTGGCTCAGGAAGAACGCTTTCTCCGCTGCGAGGTGGTCGCATGGGTCAGCCAGGAGTTCCCGGGATGGGTGCGCGTCCGCCTGGTCGACGCGGACAGCAAGTCATGGTTCTTCGTCGACAAGGTCCCCGTCTTCACCGGTGGCCAGCTGAGCTTCGACACTCGTCTGCCAGCACCAGTTCACGTGCGATGCGGCATCGTCAGACATGACGACGACCGCGCCCTAGTCATCTCCACGGCGCCGGATGGGGTCGAGACAGAGGGTGGGCAGAGGCTATTCCGGGTACGCGAGGACCAGTTGGACCGACACACGGTTTAGGAACGGGTTAGCGCCTAAAGGGCCGGCCCTCGTCCTGCCAGGTCATACGTCGAACGGGCTCCCAGCGATACGCTTGATCATTCCGTGCATTTTCCGGATCTTGCCTTCTAGGCATGAACGTGGGCCTTGCTCAGGCTCGTCGTCCCCCAGGTAGTCCAGCACCTGAACTCCTACGTGGAAGCAGACGGAGGGTCACTAGATCCACCAAGAACATGCTGCTAAAACGAGCTTGACGCTGGATTATTCCTCTTCCAAGTGGGGTGTGCCACAAATGGGCCGCCTCAATTGCTAGTGCCACGGCGACTACGAGTACAGACACGAGAAACACCAAAATGCACGGAAGAATTAGAACCACTTGCGCGGTGTGGCCAATCATGCCATTGATCGACAGGGCCGTGATCAGTGCGCCAATAGCTAACGCAAGCAACGAGCTCCGCCAGGACAGTACGAGTAAACGATAGGATTTGCGGCTCCTGACTAGGTGGCGCCGATCACTCCAGGACGCCCAGCCGCGTTGCCGCTCATCAGTCAAGGCTCTCACCGCCAGAAGGTTCGCTGTCGCCAAGCAGTGCTCCCACCCTAGACGACAGGATCATGGATAGATCCCGCTGTGTCCGCCGCCTGATCGCGTCGTCCGGTGCTCCACGATCACGCGTCTGCCATCCTCACCGTCTGCCGCCGACCCGCTCGTCTGGAGCGGGCCGCCGCCCGGTCCGCCACGTCAAGCGGACCTTGACGCACGTACGGACGCTGCCGGAACAGCCGGAGTCGGCTCTCGTGTCACGGACCGCGCCTCCGGCGGACACCGCCACAGTGGCGCAGTTGACCCAACCTCACCGGGCACGGACCCGGCTCCCGGGATCGGAGCTGGCCACCGGCGGCCACCCCTCCCCCTCCCAGGTGAGCAGTTGACCTGCCCCTGAGCGGCTGCGGAGCCGGCTCCTGGACGACCGGCATGCCCTCGGCGGACACCACCCCCATGCTTGGGGCTTGCCGCGCGGACCCGGCGCACCCTTTCCTGCGCCGCGCTGCTCAGGCGCGGCGCGGCCGGCTGCCGGCGACGAACCTCCACCACTCTTCGGCGGTTGTGTCCGGCCCGCATCAAAGGTTCGTCTAGCAGCGGTACAGCTTCCGCCGACGCCCGTGGTCTGGTCCCCCGACCGCTCGTGCCCGTCGTCAGCCAATTGGTCACCCGCCACGTTCTTCTGGTCTTCTTCCATGGATGATGGTGCTGCCTCGAGAGCTTCTTGTAGGCGGAGCGGCCACCCCCAACCCCGCGCCCGCACACCCGCATTCCATTTTGGTATTTTCATCCCCGTGGCCAAAATATCGCTGCCAGGACCACCGTCGCGGATGTCGCTAAATCTAAAACACTGATGACGTGTCGCGTCATCACTCCCATCCGCGTCTTCGGTAGAACCTGCCGCAGCCGATACGTTGCGTCGGCCATTGGCGCTAGGAAAGCTACTACGATCGCCAGTCGCAACACCCACAGCCAGCGTGGTTCTGCCCCATCGGCCAGTACAACTTGAATTACCTCGCATTCAGCAAGCGCCAGGACGACCAGCATGTACAATTGTATCAAAATCGGGTAAAGTCGCCAGAAGTCCAACTTTCCAGATTTAGCAAGGTCTGTCTCTTTCATACTGGCAACTGAAGAACGGATTTCTAGTCCTAAAGCGATTGCCACCACCGGAATCACTTGTGCGATCAGCGCTGCGCTGTCCCTGGTCACGAAAGTATGGTAAAGCAGCAGGAGTAAGTTTCTGAGTGCTCGCTACCACCATCCAAGGCACGCCGACGTCGAGATCACTGTGGCGCTCGTTCGCCGCCGTGCCACGCAGACCGACCGCCGCCCGCGCCGCCGCCGGGCCGGCATGGCAGCCCTCGCACCTCATCTTCACCACCCGCTAGGGCCGGCCGGTCGAGCCGCGCAACTTCAACCGCTTCTGGGACCGCCGCTGCGACGCGGCCGGGGTTCGACGCATCACCGTCCGGGACGCCCGGCGGACCTGCGCCTCGCTCCTGGCCGACCTTGACGTGCACCGCCGGGTGGCGATGCAGATCCTCCGGCACGCGCAGTTCGCCATCACCATGGAGATCTACACGGTGGTCTCCTCGGCGGCGACACGCGACGCGCTCAAGCGACTCGGTAGCGCACTGGACCGGTGAGGCACTACTGCTGTACTTCGCTGCTGTACCGGCCCGGATCACAAAGACAGCGGCTCCATAGAGGGCCGCTGAGCTGGAGTGGAGTGGGCCGCCAGGGACTCGAACCCTGAACCTATGGATTAAAAGTCCACAGCTCTGCCATTGAGCTAGCGGCCCGCGCGCTCAGGTTACCCGACCGGCTGTGCCCCAGCTGATGTCCGCCCCCGGTCTGGCGCAGCGACGCCGATCTAAGAGCTCGACACCTGTGGCGAACTTTCACAGCGCTTCGTCACCGGTATAGCTTCATCACCGATATATTGAGGTCATGGCCACACCCACGCCACTGCGGGAACCCACCTTCTTGATCCTCACCGCCCTCGCACGGGAATCCATGCACGGCTACGGCATCATCAGCGACGTCGCGGCCCTCTCCGGTGGGCGGCTGGCGCTGCGGCCCGGCACCCTCTACGGCGCACTCGACCGCCTCACCGACGAAGGGCTGGTCGAGCGGGACCGCGAGGAGGTCGTCGAGGGGCGGCTGCGCCGCTACTACCGGCTCACCGAGGCGGGTCGGTCCGTGCTCACCGCCGAGACCGAACGACTGCGCCGCAACGTCGAGGCTGCCACGCAGCGGTTACGTGCCCAACCTGCGGGCACCCGCACCGCCGACGGCACCTCACGCGGCCCTCTCACCATCCCCGGAACCGCCGCCCGCCCCATCCTTCGACCGACCGGAGGCCCGGCATGAACCAGCCCAATCCCGCCCAGGAGCAGGCCGGGTCGCCGCTGGAGTCCCGCTACCGGCGGCTGCTGTGGGCTTACCCGAGTGGCTACCAGGCTGAGCGGGGCGACGAGATCGTTGGGACGTACCTCGACACGGTCGAACCGGGGCGGCGCTGGCCATCCCCACACGACGCCCTCGACCTGCTCGGCGCCGGAATGCGGGAGCGACTACGCGCGTACGGCGCACTTGGGCTGGCCGCCGCTTTCCCGCTGGCCGCGACCGCCGCGCTGAGCACCCTCGCCGCGGTCGCCGCCTTCTTCCTCTTGCAGGTCGAGTTCGAAGATCCCCGCTTCGCCAGACTGGACCCGGTCGGCCCGTTCCAGACCCTCGGCGCTGTCATCTGGCTGGGCTGGCTGCTCGTTGGCCTCACCGCCGCGGTGCTGCCCGGATCCTGGACCCGAACCGCCGCAGCCTGCGGTCTCCTGCTGACCATCACCGTGCCGCCCGTCGCCGCCCTCACCGGACAACCGGGGCCGCCGCTGTTCGTGCTGATCCCCGCCGCCGCGCTCGGCCTGGCCACGCTCGCACTGCCCTCCCATCCCGGCCGGGCCGCGCGTAGCCTGCCGCCGCTCACGGCCGGCTCTGTGGCGGCCGCGTCCGTGGCGTTCAGCGCCGCCGAGAACGGCGGGAACATGTTCACTTCGTACGGCTCGACCCCCGAACTGCTGGCGATGGCCGGGGGGTTGATGTTCGCACTGGTTCTGCTCGTCGGGCTCGGCCGCGCCCTGCGAGCCGACGACGCCGGCCTCTGGGCGGCCCTGCTGCTCGCCACCCCGGCCGGCCTGTTCGGCGCCAACCAGCTCAGCCAAGGGATCTGGGGCAGCCAAGGAGGCGGACCGAGCTCGGCGGCCTACGCCACCACAACCGGAACGATCCTTCTTGTCGGGGCGGCGCTGCTGGCAGCGGCCCTCGCCGGCCAGGCCGCCCGACACCAGACCGTACGTCGACAGGTGCTCGACAAAGCCTGCCCGACCTGCGGACACCGTTCGACTGCAACGACACCGACCTGACTCGCACGATCGGTGATGTGGCGCTGACCTGCGCCGGGTCGGTGATCTCAGGTGACGTCGCATGGCGGCGCATAGGCGTGGGTCGGTGGGGAACCAGGACCGGCATGAGATCAAGCAGCGCGCCGGCCGTGGCGGCCTCCGGGGAGGAGGTCGGGCGTGATGGCGTACGCCAGCCGGGTGGGGAGGTGCACGCCTGGCTGCCCGGCCAGAACCAGACGGTGTGCGGGCTGGCGCTGAGTCGGACCCGCCTGCGTCGCTTCCCGCATGTGCGCTTCGACTACTCCGGCACTGATGTGCTCACCGAGGCGGACGCGGTGGGCTGGATCTGCCCACGCTGCCTGGCCGCCACCGTTGGCCGGCGGGGGAAGGAGAAGCGCGGCTGGGTACGTGACTCCCCGCGTCCTTGATCGACTCGGGATTCAGGAAATTGGGGTGTTCTGCGCGCGGGGACGCCCCGACTTTCAGGAAGTCGAGTGGATCAAGGG
>NZ_QGSZ01000286.1 GCF_003857055.1 Micromonospora inaquosa
GCCCACGACGCCCCCGCCCGCCGGTGGTTGCACGGCGACGTACACGGTGACCAACCAGTGGCAGGGTGGTTTCCAGGCTGAGGTACGGGTGACCGCCGGCGCGAGGGCGATCACCGGCTGGACCGCCGGCTGGACCTTCGCCAACGGCCAGGCTGTCACCCAGTCCTGGAATGTGGCCCTCACCAGCAGCGGAACCACGGTGACCGCTCGCAATGCCGACTACAACGGGCGGCTGGCCGCCGGGGCCGGTGCCACCTTCGGCTTCCTCGGTAGTTGGACCGGCACCAACAGCCTGCCGGCGCTGAGCTGCACGGCGAGCTGACCGCCGGGCCGGTGGTCGGGTCCACGTCGGTCCCGACCACCGGAACCTGTCCCGGTCAGTGCTCCCCGGCCAGGTTCACGATGACCACTCCGGCGATGATCAGCGCGATGCCGGTGAGCTTGGCGAGTCCCACCGACTCACCCAGGAACACCGCGCCGATCGCCACGATGGCCGCGGTGCCCAGACCCGACCAGAGGGCGTACGCCACCCCCACCGGGATCTCCTTGACGGCCTGGGCCAGCAGGACGAAGGCCAGCGCGTAACCGCCGAGGCACGCCACCGTCGGCCAGGCGCGGGTGAACCCGGCGGTGCTCTTGATCAGGCTGGTCGCCAGTACCTCGGCGAGGATGGCGATCCCCAGCAGCACGTACGCCATGCGTCCCCTTGGTCCTTCGTGGTCGACGAACCCATCGGTGCCCAGGCTAGTGCCGGCGACGTCCGCGTCCGGCCGCCTCGTCAGCGTGAAGTCCGCCCGCCTCGTCAGGTGACGTCCGGCCGCCTCGGCGGGGCGACGTCCGCGCGGCCCAACATCTGCCACAGAACGCCTTTAGAGCTGATGTCGCAAACGAATCGGATGCGCAGGGTGCCGGACGCCGTCCCGATGAATGAATCGTTTACGGCATCAGCTCCAAAGGCACCCGCACCCGCACCCCGCACCCGGACCCGTGCCGCGCCCGGACCCGTGCCGCGCCCGGACCCGTGCCGCACCCGGACCCGTGCCGCGCCCGGACCCGTGCCGCACCCCCGGGTGGCGGCATGAAAGGGAGTTGGCCGGGTAGATCTTGGACACTTTCCGTTCTGTGCTGACGGAAACTGTCCAAGATGGCCAGTCGTGGCGGGTGGGGCCGCTCGCGTCGCACCCGCGCGGTGTCGGCCGTTCAGGGGGAGACCGCCGCGCCGTGACAACTGCACGTTCGACGGGCAGGCCCGCTGGGACGGATCGCTACGGTTCGACCTCGACTTCAACAGCAGCCGGCGGGCCGTCGCCGGGCTCGGCCGCCAGTCGGGCTGCCCGCATGGTCAGGTAGAGCTGTTCGGGTCGGCTGCTCGTGCGGGCGGCGGCGGCCCGGTAGTCGGCGACCGCGCGGGCCTGGTCACCGGCCATCTCGTACAGGTGGGCGCGGGCGGCGGCCAGCCGGTGGTGTCCGGTCAACTGCGGGTCGTGGGCCAGTGCGTCGAGGGCAGCCAGGCCGGCGGCGGGTCCGTGCACCATGGCCGTCGCCACGGCCCGGTTGAGGGCCACCACCGGGCTACCGGCCAGGCGTTCCAGCACCTGGTAGAGCGCCAGGATCTGCGGCCAGTCGGTCCGCTCGGTGCTCGGCGCCTCGTCGTGCAGGGCGGCGATGGCGGCCTGCACCTGGTACGGGCCGACCGGCCCACGCGGCAGGGCGCGGGTGACCAGGGCGATGCCCTCGGCGATCGCCGTCGCGTCCCAGCGGCTGCGGTCCTGATCGGCCAGTGAGGCCAGCTCGCCGGAGGGGCCGGTCCGCGCCGGCCCGCGTGCCTCGGTGAGCAGCATCAACGCCAGCAGCCCGGCCGACTCGCTGTCGTCGGGCAAGAGCGTGTGCAGGGCGCGGGTCAGTCGGATCGCCTCCGCCGCGAGGTCGATCCGGCGCAGGTGCGGGCCGCTGGTGCTGGTGTGCCCCTCGGTGAAGATCAGGTAGAGCACCTGCCGGACGGCGGTCAACCGGTCCGCCCGTTCCGCTGGCTCGGGCATCCGGAACGGCAGCTTGGATGTCCGGATGCGCTGCTTGGCCCGGCTGATCCGCTGCGCCATCGTCGCCTCGGGCACCAGGAACGCGCGGGCGATCTCGGCGGTGCTCAACCCACCGACAGCGCGCAGGGTCAGCGCCACCGCCGACGTCGGCGCGAGCGCCGGGTGGCAGCAGAGGAAGAGCAGGACCAGCGTGTCGTCCCGCTCGGCGGTCAACTCGTCGTCCGGGGCCGGCGCGTACTGCCGGTCGTCCGGGTCCCGGCGGGCGACCAGGTCCTCCCGGCGGCGTCGGGCCTGCTCACCGCGGACCAGTTCGATCATCCGGCGGTAACCGACCTGGATCAGCCAGCCACGGGGGTTCGCCGGTAGCCCCTCGGTCGGCCACTGGGTGGCGGCGGCCAGCAGTGCCTCCTGCACCGCGTCCTCGGCGGTGGCGAAGTCACCGAAGCGGCGGCTGAGCACGCCGAGGACCTGCGGCGCCAACTCGCGCAGCAGGTCCTCCGTGCGGGGATCGGTGTTCAGCCCTCACAGCTCCGCTGGCGGCGCGGACATCACCGGGTGCACCTCGATCGGCATGTTCAGCGGCCGACCGCCGGGGCCGGGCGCCGTGGAGATGTGCGCGGCCACCTCCACGGCCCGCTGCGGGCTCTCGCAGTCGACGATCCAGAAGCCGGCCAGGAACTCCTTCGTCTCGGCGAACGGCCCCTCGGTGACGACCGGCGTCCCGCCCTCACCAGCGCGGACGATCCGGGCCTGCTGCGGGCCGCCGAGGCCCTGACCGTCGACCCACTCCCCGGCGGCGGTGAGCTTGTCGTTGACCTCGCCCATGAAGGCGATGTGCGCCCGGACCTCGTCCTGGGTCCAGGTGTCGATGCTCGGGAAGTCGGTCCCGGCGGCGCTGAACTGCATCAGCAGCATGTACTTCATGGTTGGCTCCTCACGCCCGCGCACCCTCGTCGGTGCTCTCACCCTGAGGTAGAAGCAGGCCCTGCCGTTCTCGACACCCCGGCCAAAGATTTTCCGAAATCTTGTCAGTCGACGGCGTCGACCTCCAGCACCAGACTCTGCTCCGGGTGCAGAGCGGGCAGTTGCACACCCACCCGGGCCAGCGCCGCCCCGCTGAGGGTGACACCAGCGGCCAGCCAGGTGGGCGCGGACAGGTCGATGGTCGCCGGGGCCGGTACGCCCGACACCTGTCGCACCCGGTACCGCCGGCCCGGGTCGAGGCCGGGCAGCCGCACCGCGCCGGGTACCTGCGCCACCGAGGTGCTCAGCCGGGCCACCGCGTACACCGCTCGGGTGTTGTCGTGACCGACCACGCCGTGCGCCCAGACGGCCGGGTCCGGGTGATCGACCCGGACCACCCGGCCGGCGTGCAGCAGCGGGCGCAGCCGCTTGTGCAGTGCCACCCAGGCGGCCAGTTCGGTCTGCTCGGCGGTGCTGATCGACGCGATGTCCCACTCGATGCCGTGGTGGCCGAAGAGCGCGGTCACCGCCCGGAAACCCAGGTCGTGTACGCGCTTTGTGGTGTGCGAGCGTTCCGGGCCGATGTGGGTGCCGATCAGCTCCGGTGGCAGCAGCAGCCCCGTCCAGCGCTGGATGCTGAGCCGCTCCAGGGCGTCGTTGCAGTCGCTGGCCCAGACCCGGTCGGTGCGGGCCAGAATGGCCAGGTCGACCCGAGCCCCACCGGACGAGCAGCTCTCGATCTCCACGCCCGGGTGGCGACCGCGCAACTCGTCGAGAAGCCGGTAGACCGCCAGGGTCTGCCCGTGCACGCCCGGATTGCCCTGATGCCCGGCCTCGGTGAGGTCCCGGTTCTGATCCCACTTGAGGTACCGGATGCCGGGATGGTCGCTGAGCAGCGTGTCGAGGCGTTCCAGCACATAGGCGTACGCCTCGGGGCGGCCCAGGTCGAGCACCTGCTGGTGACGCCAGGCCGGTGGCAGCCGCCCCGGCACGGCGAGCAGCCAGTCGGGGTGCGCGCGGAACAGGTCCGAGTCGGGGTTGACCATCTCCGGCTCCACCCAGAGACCGAACTGAAGCCCCCGACCGGTGACGTGGTCGATCAGCGGTTGCAGGCCGTCCGGCCAGACGCCCTCGTCGACGTACCAGTCGCCCAGCCCGGCGGTGTCGTCGCGCCGGCCGCGGAACCAGCCGTCGTCGAGCACGAACCGCTCCACGCCAATCTCCGCGGCCCGGTCGGCGAGCGACCGCAGGCGGTCCAGGTCGTGGTCGAAGTAGACCGCCTCCCAGACGTTGAGGGTCACCGGGCGGGGGGAGCGCGGGTGCCCGGGACGGGCCCGGAGGTGGCTGTGCAGCACGTCGCTGAGCCCGTCCAGCCCGGCGTCGGACCAGACCGCGTAGAGCAGGGGAGTCTCGTACGACTCGCCGGGGTCGAGCCGGATCTCCCCGGCGGCCAGCAGCTCGCCGCCACCAAGTGTCGACTCGCCGGTGGGCCGACGCTCGGCGAACGTGACGTGGTCGCCGCTCCACGCGGTGTGCACCGCCCAGACCTCGCCGTGGCCGAAGCCGAAACCGGTGGTGCCGGCCACCAGCAGCAACGTGGCGTCGTGCCCGGTACGGCCGCGCCGGCCCTCGCGGACCCAGGCGCCGTGCTGCCACGGGTGCCGCTGCGGGGACCGTTCCCGACACCACCGGCCGGTCAGGTCGAGCAGTTCGGTGGCGACCGCCGGCACCGGCAGCACCGGCGTCAGCTCCCGCAGCTCGTACGCCCCGTCGCCGTCGTTGCGCAGCCGGTGCCGAACGGTCAGAAGGCCGTACGGGTCGAGGGTGATCTCGATGGTCACTGTCAGCCCGGCGGCCGGGTCCGAGGCCCGCACGGTCAGCACCCCCGCTCCGGGCCCGCCGTCGCGCACGTCCACCCCGTCGAGGCGGAAGGCGGTGGACCAGTCTCGTCCGTCGCGGTGCCCGGCAAGCCCCGGCCGGCCGCTCCAACCGGCGCTCGCCTCCGGCAGCAGGGACAGCACGGTCGGCTCGTCGAAGCTGCTCGGCACCACCGGCGGTACTGTCGCGTCGGCGAGCTGGCGCAGGCCGTCCTCGTCGAGGTCGCCGACGTCGCCGCCCCAGTGCACGACCCGGGGCAGCCCCGGGCCGCGCGCGTCGAGCACCAGGCTGGTCCGCGCGCGGCGCAGGTGCAGGATCGTCATCCTTTGGAGGCTCCCAAGGTCAGGCCCCGAACGAAGTGCCGCTGGAGCATAAAGAAGATCACCAGGGTGGGGATCGCGACGAGCACGCTGCCCGCCGAGACCAGGTTGTTGTCGGTGAAGAACTCACCGCGCAGGTTGTTGAGTGAGCTGGTCACCGGGAACTTGTCGCCGGTGCGCATGAGGACGGTGGCCCAGAAGAACTCGTTGTAGATCCAGGTCACCTCCAGCGTCGCCAGCGCGGCCAGGGCCGGCCGGCACAGCGGCATGGTGACCTGCCAGTACTGTCGCCAGATGCTCGCCCCGTCGACCATCGCCGCCTCGTACAGGTCACGGGGCAGCGCCTTCATGTAGTTGCTGAGCACGAAGACGCAGAAGCCGCACTGGAAGGCCACGTTGATCAGGATCAGGCCCCAGTAGCTGTCGTAGAGCAGCTCCGAGTCGCTCATGAACTCCGGCAGCGGCACCTCGGTGAACAGCCGGAACAGCGGGATGAGCAGCGCCTGCTGGGGCAGCAGGTTGGCCGCTGTGAAGACCCCCAGCAGGACGAGGTTGAGCTTCCAACTGAACCGGGCGATGACGAACGCCACGCTGGAGGCGAGGAAGAGGGTCAGCAACACCGCCGGCACGGTGATGTACACCGAGTTGAGGAAGTGCTGCCCGAACTCCGCCGTCCGCCAGGCGGTGACGTAGTTGTCGAAGGTCCAGCCGCCGAACGAGACGTAGCCGTTCTGGGCGGTGTAGTCGTACGAGCGCAACGAGGTCAGCACCGCCCAGGCGATCGGGAAGAGCCAGGCCAACGAGACGACGATGAGGAAGCCGTGCAGCAGCATCCGCATCGGGGTCAGCTTGCGCGAACGAACCGGAGTGTCGACGCTCATTCCCGGTTCTCCCTCATCACGGTCGCCAGGTAGATGGTGATGAAGACCAGCGAGACGACCAGCATGATCGTTGCCAGTGCCGACCCGAAGCCGATCCGGCTCGCCTCGCCCACCACGTTCTGGGTGACCAGCGCGGAGATCAGCTCCAGCCCGTTGCGGCCCTTGTTGACCACCCACACCAGGTCGAACGCGCGCAGTGACTCGATCACGGTCACCACCAGCACGATGATGTTGATCGGCCGCAGCACCGGGAACACGACCCGGAAGAACGTGCGGCCCTCCGAGGCGCCGTCGACCGCCGCGGCCTCGCGCAACGATGGATCGACACCCTTCAAACCGGCCAGGTAGAGCAGCATGATGTACCCGACGTGCCGCCATCCGGAGGCGACCATGACCGCCCAGATGTTGACGTTCGAGTCGCCGTACCAGTCGATGCTGCTGCCGAAGACGGCGTTGATCAGGCCCTGGTCGCGGGAGTAGAGCAGCTGCCAGACGAAGCCGATGAGCGCCAGCGAGAGCACCACCGGCAGGTAGAGCGCGGTCTGGTAGAAGCGGCTGCCGCGCAGTTCCTTGTCCAACAGCACGGCCAGGAACATGCCGAACGGGGTGGCGACCACGAAGAGCGTCGCCAGCCAGAGCAGGTTGTGCTGGATCGCCGGCACGAACGGCGGGTAGATGTTCACCACGTCGCTGTAGTTGCGCGCGCCGACGAACTCGATCTCGTTGAGGGGGCCGATGCCGTCCCAGTTGGTGCCGGAGAGCAGCACGGTGGCTGCCGCCGGCAACCAGACGAACCCGGTGACGAGCAGCAGCGGGACGAGCACCATCAGCGTGATGACCACGCGGTCGGTGCGGGACAGGAGCCGTAGCCGCCGGCGACGACCACCAGTGGAGGTGGTCGTCGCCGGCGGCGGCACGGCGCGATCCGCTTGGATCAGGGGCAGGTCGGACACGATGTCCTCCCCCTTCCGCCGTCAGTCAGTGAAGATCGACTTTTTCTGGTTCTCGATGGACGAGGTGAGCCCGTCGATGTCCTTCGGGTTCTTGATGAACTGCTGGATCGCCGGGATCATCACCGTGGAGGCGAAGTCCGGCCGGGTGTCCCGGTCGAGGAACTGGGCGATCTCGGTGGCCGATCCGACCAGTTCGGCGGCCTTCTTCTGCAACGCGGTGTAGCCGCCGACGTCCGCGCCACTGTTGGCGACGAGGACGGCCGGGTCGTTCTTGAGGTTGATGTCCGCAGCGGCCTTGCCACCGAAGTACTCCAGCAGCTTGCGCGCGTTCTCCTCGTTCTTGGGCTTGCGCGCCATCATGTAGCCGTCGATCGGGGCGTCCAGCGCCTTGGCGCCGATGGCCGGGTCGATCTCGGGGAAGGTGAAGAAGTCGAGGTCGTCCTGCTCGTCGTTGCTGAACTGCTGACCGACGAAGAGACCGAGCAGGTACATGCCGCTCTTCTTCTGCTGCAACGACTGCGCGGCTTCCTGCCAGGTGCGGCCGAGGCTGTCCGGCTGGTGCAGGGGGAGCAGGCCGGCCCAGGTGTCGAAAACCTTCTTGACCTTGTCGGAGGTCCAGGCTTCCTTGCCGGCCATCAGGTCGATGTGGAACTGGTAACCGTTGATGCGCAGGTTGAGGATGTCGAAGGTGCCCATCGCCGGCCAGCCGTCCTTGTCGGCGAAGGCGATGGGGGTGAGGCCGTCCCGCTTCATCTGCGCGCCGAGCGCGGTGAACTGGTCCAGGGTGGTGGGCACCTGGTAGCCGTGCTGCTGCCAGACCGACTTGCGGTAGAAGACCGCCCACGGGTAATACGTCCCCGGCACGAAGTACTGTTTGCCGTCGTCGCCGGTGGATGCCTTCTTGAAGGCGTCGGAGTAGCCGGAGAGCTTGCCCCACACGTCGCTGATGTCGCTGGCGAGGCCCTTCTGCGCGAAGAAGCGCATCCGGTAGCCGGCGAACCAGGTGAACACGTCGTCCGGCTTGCCCTGCAGGTAATTGTTGATGTTCTCCTGGAACGTGTTGTGGTCCACGGTGTTCACCGCGACCTGCACCCCCGACGAGGCCTTGAAGCCGTCGGTGACCTTGACGAGGACTTCCTTCGGCTTCGGGTCGGACTGGTTCGAGCCGAGCGAAACGTCCTTGCTGGACCCCCCGGAGCCGGAGTCATCGCCGCAGCCGGCCAGCAGGCCGGTGCCGAGCAGCGCGCCCGTGCCGGCCGCGCCGGCCAGCAACGATCGTCGGTTGATGCCGGCGACTGAGGGCGGTACGAGCCGAGCCAGGTACTCGGCTTGGGATTGGGGACGGGACATCTGTGCCTCCTGCGGATGAAGAGGTGCTACGCCCAAGGGCCGTCAGGGTGGTGAAGGCAGGTCCGGCGTCGTGATCACACATTGAGATCCACCGAGAATCCACATTGGCGAACACGAACGGCCATTGGGGCCTCAAGCTACCCTGCGGTCGTGCGCTGTCAAGAGGGCTGTTCGCCTCTGATAACCCAGTCGTGACACGGCCGTTACCTGGTAAACGTTGGAAAGAATCTCGATGTTGGAACCTGTTGACTTCCGTGGACCAGCGGGTGCACCCTCAGCTGTCATGCGGCGATGGCAGGGTGACAGCATCTATTTCGGTGGCGACTACAACCCCGAGCAGTGGCCCGAGGAAACCTGGTCGGAGGACATCGACCTGATGCGCCGGGCCGGGGTCAACCTGGTCTCCGTGGGCATCTTCTCCTGGGCCCTGCTGGAGCCCAGCGCGGGGCGCTTCGAGTTCGGCTGGCTGGACCGGGTGCTGGACCTGCTGCACGACGGCGGCGTCCAGGTCGACCTGGCCACCGCCACGGCCAGCCCACCGCCGTGGCTGGCCCGCGCGCACCCGGAGACACTGCCCCGCCGCGCCGACGGCGCGATCCTCTGGCCCGGTGGACGACAGGCGTACTGCCCCAGCTCGCCGGTCTTCCGCGAGCGCTCGTTGGAGCTGGTGCGCGCGGTCGCCGGCCGGTACGCCGAGCACCCCGCCGTGGTGATGTGGCACGTCTCCAATGAGCTGGGTTGCCACAACGTGCACTGCTACTGCGATGTCAGCGCCGAGGCGTTCCGCGGTTGGCTGCGCGAGCGCTACGGCGACCTGGACCGGCTCAACGACGCCTGGGGCACCGCGTTCTGGAGCCAGCGCTACGGCGACTGGGCCGAGATCAATCCGCCGCGCACCGCGCCGACCTTCGCCAACCCGACGCAGCAGTTGGACTTCCTGCGGTTCTCCTCCGACGAGCAGCGCGCCCAACTGCGCGCCGAGCGCGAGGTGCTGCGGACGTTGGTCCGGCAGCCGGTCACCACCAACTTCATGATCGGCTTGGGCGTCAAGCACATGGACTACCACTCCTGGGCCGCCGACGTGGACCTTGTCTCCAACGACCACTACCTCACCGCCGCCGACCCGCAGGCGCACCTCGGGTTGGCGCTCGCCGCCGACCACACCAGGGGCGTCGCCGGCGGCGACCCGTGGCTGCTGATGGAGCACTCCACCAGCGCTGTCAACTGGCAGCCCCGCAACGTGGCCAAGCGTCCCGGCCAGCTGCGCCGCAACAGTCTCGCGCACGTCGCGCGGGGCGCCGACGGAGTGCTCTTCTTCCAGTGGCGCGCCTCCCGCGCCGGCGCGGAGAAGTTCCACTCCGCCCTGGTGCCGCACGCCGGGCCGGACACCAAGGTGTTCCGCGAGGTCTGCCAGCTCGGCGCGGACCTCAGGGCCCTCGCGGAGGTACGCGGCAGCCGGGTGGACGCGGACGTGGCGATCCTGTTCGACTGGGAGGCGTGGTGGGGCGTCGAGTTGGATTCGCACCCCAGCGTCGACGTCACGTACGCCGACCGGCTGAACGCCCTGTACGGCTCGCTCTGGCGGGCCGGCGTCACCGCCGACATCGTCCACCCGTCGACCGACCTCAGCGACTACCGGCTGGTCCTGGTGCCGACCCTCTACCTGGTCCGGGACGCCGACGCCGACGCGCTGCACCGGTACGTCGAGGCCGGTGGCACGGCGGCGGTCACCTACTTCAGCGGCATCGTCGACGCCAACGACCACATCCGGCTGGGCGGCTACCCGGGCGCGTTCCGGGAGTTGCTCGGTGTCCGGACCGAGGAGTTCTTCCCGCTGCGCGAGGGTGAGCAGATCCACCTGGACGACGGCAGCACCGCCGACGTGTGGACCGAATGGCTGCACGCCGAGGGCGCGGAGGTGCTCGCCTCGTACACCGATGGGCCCCTGCCGGGCGTGCCGGCGCTGACCCGGCACCTGGTGGGCGACGGCACCGCCTGGTATGTCGGAACCCGGCTGGACGAACCGGCCACGGATAGCCTGGTGGCTCGGCTGCTCGCCGAGGCCGGCGTCCGCCCGGCGGTGTCGGCGCCGTCCGGGGTGGAGGTGGTCCGCCGCCGCGACGGCGACCGGACCTGGCTGTTCGCGATCAACCACACCGACACCGAGGTACGCCTGCCGGCGCGCGGCGTCGAGCTGCTGACCGGCACACCGTGTGCCGGTGAGCTGACGGTGCCGGCAGGTGAGGTGGCTGTCGTCCGTGAGGATCGGGCCTGATCCGCGCGACAGGCACGGCGCGAAGGAGGTTCCCCACATGCTCGCCCAGCAGCGGCAGACCGCCATCCTCGATCTGATCCGCCAACGTGGCGGGGTGCGGGTGAGTCAGCTGGTCAGTCGGTTCGGTGTGTCCGACATGACGATCCGGCGTGACCTGGAGGTGTTGGCCGAGCGCGGCCTGGTCGACAAGGTGCACGGTGGCGCCACCCTCGCCGGGCCGGGCTCGGCCGAGGAACCCGGCTTCGCGGCGAAGTCGATCCGTCAGCAAGCGGAGAAGCGCGCCATCGCGGAGCGGGCCGCGACGATGGTGGAGCCGGGGATGGCCATCGCGCTCTCCGCCGGCACCACCACCGCCGCGCTGGCCACGCTCCTCTCCGACGTACGCGGGCTGACAGTGGTGACCAACTCGATCCCGGTGGCCGACGCGCTCTACCAGAACCCGCGCGCCGACCAGACGGTCGTGTTGACCGGTGGCATCCGCACCCCGTCGGACGCGTTGACCGGGCCGGTGGCCGAGGCGGCGATCAGCGCGCTCAACGTCGACCTGCTGTTCCTTGGTGTGCATGGCCTCAGCCCACGCACCGGTTTCACCACACCCAACCTGCTGGAGGCCGGGGTCAACAGGTGCCTCATCGGCGCGGCCCGCCGGCTCGTGGTTCTTGCCGACCACACCAAGTGGGAGACGATCGGCATCGCCACCATCGCCCCGCTGGAGGCCGCCGACGTGCTGATCACCGACCGTGGGCTGCCGGCCGAGGCTCGCACCACCATCGGCGAGCAGGTCGGCGAACTGGTGATCGTGGAACCCGACTGACCGTGCGTCCTCGCTGGACCGCGCGCACGCCCACCGTCAGGCAGACCAGGACTCGAACAAGGGAGTACGGCCATGATTGCGGTCAAGGTGCGACTCGCTGCGATCGTCGTCGTGGGCCTGGCCCTCGTCGGGATGTTGAGTTGGGTGGTCGGCTCGTGGCCCGCCGACCAGAGCCGGGCGACAGTCGATCACTGCTACGTGACCCATGATCGGCTGGAGGCCCTGCACAGTCGGTGCGTCGGCAACTGGACCCGCGGCGGTCGCGGGCGGCAGGGGCCGATCCACGGTGTCGACGTCCAGGAGTCCTGGCAGATCATCGACGACGAGCCCAACAGCGCGTACGAGTGGGAGGTGGCCGTCCCGGCCTCGGCTCGACAGCCACGCGTACTCGCCGACACCCGGCAGGCATGGACGATGTCGCCGCGTGCCCTGCCCTGGGGTCTGCTCCCCGCCGGCCTCGTGGCGCTGCTGACCGCGCTCGCCTGGCTGATCATCACGACGGTCAGGGCACCGAGGTCGGCGCGGAGCGTGCCGGCCGAGTCCAGCCGCTAGTGGTCGTTCAGCATGAACAGGAGCGTGTGACGCTCCAGGTCCAGGAACACCACTCGCCAACGTGTCGACGGCGCTGCCTCGTTGTAGATCTCACTGTGCAGCCAACGGGGCTTGGTCGGGAGGAACGGCACGAGGTCCGGTCGCACGTCCGTCGGCGTATGCGAGTGGAGCAGCTCAGCCGGGTCGATGGAAGCGAACGGAACGAATGCGAACTGCTCGGCCAACCTGTGCGCATCCTCCGGACGCAGGACGATGACGCCCTGGTACTCCCAGTCCGTCGGGCCCGGCGCCCGTGAGCACGGATTGCCCAACGCGCGCGCCTGCCAATGGATCTCCGAATACTCACCGACGAACGGAAGCTCTTCCGGCGACTCCCAGCGGCTGACCCGGACCTTTTCCTCGTCGGCCTGCCGTTGCTCCTGGCAGCCACGCGTCTCGTCTGCGGCAGCCGTGTCGCATCCGAGCACCACCAGCAGCAGCCCCGCCACCGCAGCGAGCCCGGCCGGACGTGCCCGTCTCCCCGTCTTCATCGCCAGACTGTAGATCGATCTATGGACCGTCGTTGGGTAGGCAGGCGCCGACGTGGTCGGCCTCCCGTGCACATCGGCGGCGATCGGGCATGATCCGGTCGCAGAAAACCCAATGTCGTACGTGCTGCGCGTCCTCGGTCGAGACGGTGGTGCCGCCGAGGTCGACCTGCGGCGTGGAGGCCAGGGAACGGGCGAGCGTCCGCGCCAGGTCCAGCGCCCCACCCAGCGCCCCACCCAGGTCGGTGACCGCCACCGGCAGGTGGATCACATACCGAGGTCTCTCCGTGTACGCCTCGACGGCAAACCGCGGCAACGGGGTGAAAAGCCCGCTGTACTGGTGCTCCCATCCCGGGCTCACGACTGACGCCGCTCGGACCAGGCGCTCTGCCAATCGCGCAGCGCACGCTTCACCCGGGCGTTCTCCTCGCTGAGCCGAGCCACATCGTGGTGCAGCGTCGCCAGGTCGAACGCGACGCGGTGCAGGAACCGCCGTACCTCAGTGGGGTCCAGGCCTCGCCGGCCGAAACCGACGATGGTGAACTGCCGGTCGTGGACCTGGCTCGGGTGCAGCCGCGCCAGCCGAGCGCCGCCGTGGAGCGTGCCGTCGTAGAGAGTGCCTCGGGTCATTCATCACCTCACGCGTCGTCGATCGATGGGCGGGTCAGGGTCGCGAAGGCGCCCTTTGCCGTGGTAGTTATTCGTCAAGTCGGTTCGGAGCCGGGATTCGCACATCCCGACGCTCTAGTTGAGACCCGACGAGAGCCGGTATGCGCCTGCCACTCGCGAGGCCATCTCTCGTCACCTTCTCGGCTGTTGGCACAGCCGCGGTTGCCGTGTTTGCACCGGGCGTCCCCGGGGCCGGCGATCACCTCACCCGAAGGCCACGTTTCCAGTGGCCTCGGTATTGGTGCTACGACACCAACAAAATTCGTCGTGAGGGTCCGCGAGGAGAGGGGCACCATGCCCGCCAGGCGTGAATCGTTCGTGCAGACATTGCGTGCCCAGTGGCTCGGTCAGCAGATGCGGCAGCTACGGGAGCAACGCGGCATCACTCTCAAGCAGGCCGCCGAGTTCCTGGAGCGCGATTTTTCGTCCATCGCCCGCTGGGAGCGCGCGGAGTGGCCATTCCGGCGCGGCGTGGTCGTGTCGCTGCTCGATCTCTACGGCGAGCACGACGGGCGCGAGCGGAACCGTTTCATCCAGCTCGCCGAGGATGCTTGGCGAACGCATCTACTCGTGGGATGCCTTCCTCATGCCGGGGCTCATGCAGACGCCGGCTTACGCGGAGGCGGTGATCCGTAACGCGGAGGGGGAGGGGGCGACAGATTTCTCCGTCGGCAAGTGGCTACAACTCAGGATTGACCGTCAACGTGTGCTGGCGCGGGACCCGACCGTCCGTGTGGCGGCGATTATCGACGAGAGCGTGCTGCGCCGACCTGTCGGTGGCCCTGCCGTGATGCGCGGCCAGCTCCACCACCTGGCCGACCTGATCAGGCAGCCGAACATCGATGTCCGAGTGCTGCCATCAAGGGTGGGGCTGCACGCCGGTCTCGATGGCTCGTTCGTACTCTTCGGGATGCCCAAGCCGTACCCGGAGGTCGCCTATGCCGAGACACTGGGCGGGCGCCGTTTCATGGAATCTCCAACGTCGAAGCGCTACGCGCTTGCGTACGATCGGCTTCGTGATGTCGCGTTTGATCGGCGCGAGGCGGCCGAGCTGATCGCGGAGATCAAGGAGGAACTGCCATGAGTGAAGCCTTTCCTGCGGTGGCCTGGCATGTCAGCACCCGGAGCAACAGCAACGGCGGTAGCTGCGTGGAGGCGGGGCCCGTCCTGGACGGTTCCGGCCGGGTGGCGGTGCGCGACAGCAAGGATCGCGCGGCGGCGACCCTCGTCTACCCGGCAGGCGGCTGGATGGCGTTCGTCGACGGGGTGAAGGGCGGCGAGTTCGCGCCCTGATGCGTGATCGACTCGGGTTCCTGGAAGTCGGGGTGTCACCGCGACCCGGATACCCCGACCTCAATGAATGCGAGTCAATCACCCGCGGCGGAGGCCCGGACGCCTGATTCGTTTACGACATCAGCTCCAAAGGCTCGCCGACAGACATTGGCCCGCCGCTGACTGTGAACGTGGAGGCCGACATCGGGCGGCCGACGTGGCGCTTCACAGCCACCTCACAGGGGTGCTGGATAGGGTGCCGTTCGAGTCAACGTCCGACTCCAGCGTGGAGCGGTCGGCGTCGCACAGGAGTTCCGATGGTCTTCAAGAAGATGTTGAGCGCGTTCGGTGTGGGCGGTCCCAGCGTGGACACCGTGCTGACCAACCCCAACACCCGGCCCGGCCTGACCCTCGACGGGCAGGTCAACCTCGTCGGTGGCGACGCTGAGGCAGCCATCGAGCAGGTGGTGATCGGCCTGGTCACCCGGGTCGAGGTCGAGGGACACGACACCGAGTACGCGGGCACGATGGAGTTCCACCGCATGGTGGTCAGCGGCCCGCTCGCCCTCGCCCCGAAGCAGCAGCTCTCGATCCCGTTCCAGCTGCCGGTTCCGTGGGAGACCCCGATCACCGACGTGTACGGCCAGCGCCTGCACGGCATGACGATGGGTCTGCGCACCGAGTTGGCGATCGCCCGCGCGGTCGACAAGAGCGACCTGGACCACGTGGCGGTGCACCCGCTGCCGGTGCACGAGCGGATCCTGGAGGCGTTCCAGCGGCTCGGGTTCGGGTTCAAGCACGCCGACCTGGAGCGTGGTCACATCCGGGGCGTGCAGCAGACGCTGCCGTTCTACCAGGAGATCGAGTTCTTCGCCTCCCCGCAGTACGCGAGCACCATCAAGGAGGTCGAGCTGACCTTCGTGACCAGCCAGCGCGGCGTCGAGGTCATCCTGGAGTGCGACAAGCGCGGTGGGTTCCTCAGTGCCGGGCACGACGCGTTCGGTCGCTACCAGGTGTCGCACACCGACGCTGACCGGGTGGACTGGGCGCAGGTCGTCGATGGCTGGCTGCGCGAGACCACGTCCCGCTACGGCAGCCTGCGTTCCCAGTACGGGGCGAGCCACGGTCACGGTCACAGCCGTGGGCACGGCATGGGCGGCATGGTGGCCGGGGCGGCACTCGGTGTCGCCGGCGGCATGATCGCCGGCGAGATGATCGAGGATGCGTTCGAGGGGGACTTCGGCGACTTCGGCGGCGACGAGTAGCCGCTCCACAAACGACGACGGTGGCCTCCGGGATTTCTCCCGGAGGCCACCGTGCACTGTGAACCGGTCAGTGCCGGGCCTTGCGCTCCTCGCTGCTGCGCCAGTTGCTGCCGGCCTTCGCGAGGCCACGGCTACCGAGGTAGCCCAGCGTCAGCAGGGTGATCAGGAACCAGGCGTTGTCTGCCCGGAAGATGTCCACCCCAGCGGAGTTCTTACCGACGACCTGCGACGCGCCCAGTACGGCGGCCACCGCGATCAGGTAGATCCAGAACTCGGTGGTCTTGAACGCCTGCTTGGTCTCCGTACCAGGTGCCTGCATGTCGTTGCGACGCCCGTCGTGCATGACCGGCATCTGCTGCGTGTCTCGCATCGCAGCGGGATTCTGCGGGTCGTTCATGGGCCGGTTCATGGGCCGGGTGGAAGCAGCCTGCGTGCTCATCTGGTCCTCCTCAGGATGCGATGAGTCGTACCTGCATTCCCTCGCCCCGCTACCGCGTGTCGGCCACGGCACGGTTCGCTTTCGTGGCGGGGACAACCCCCGACTACCCGAGGCCCCGGAGCAGGTAACACCGATCGCCGGCCGGAAAAATCCGGCCGGCGATCAGGTGGGTCGACGGGTCAGCGCAGGCCGTTGCGGATCGCCACGCTCACCAGAAGGTCCGGATCGTCGGTGATGATGCCGTCGACGCCCAGGTCGATGACGCGCTGCATCACCGTGGCGTCATCGACGGTGTACGGGATCACCTTCAGGCCGTCGCGCGTCTGCAGGGTCCGGACGTCCACTTCCGTGGAAGTATGCCGGGTTCTCGCGCACGTACAGTGCGCACGCTGTCATCCCCTCCTGCCGGCGGGCGTCTCCCACCGGTTGCCGGACAGCATGGACATCACTGGGCTGCGGGCAGGCGGCCAGCGGGCGGCGCGACGGTGAACCGCCGCGGACGACCTGCCGGTCACGCCGGGTTTGGTCGGCCGGTGGTCGGGCACGCAGTCAGTTCCACAGCTTCTGCGAGGTGATGGACGTGCGTGAGGACGACATGCGGCAGGACGCCGCCCGCGAGGCCGAGGACCGGATCGCCGGCGGCGTGTACGGCAAGGGCGCCCTCGACGAGGTGACGGTGCCCCGCACCGATGTGGAGAGTCAGATCCAACGCGACGACCCTTTCGATCCGGCCAAGGAACGGATCGACCCACAGGTGCTGCGCGACGGTGGCCCCGTCGGTGGGCAGGGCGCGGTGACCACCACCGGTGGCACCGCCGGGCCGGCGAGCGTACGTCGGGTGGCCCGTCAGCCGGAACGCCACCCCGGCAAGGTGGCACCGACCACCACCGGCGATGCCACCACCGGCGGCCTCAGCACCCCGATGGGCGGTGGCACCAGCGACCAGTCCACCTCCGCACCGGAACCGGCCAGGTCCATCAGGGACCGGTCAGCCAACGAGTGACCCCGACCGCCGCCCCCGCCGAGCGACAACTCGGTGGGGGCGGCGGCTCTCGTGGTCAGCTCGCGGGGCGCAGGATGCCCAGGCGTTGGGTGGCGCGGGTGAGCGCCACGTACAGGTCGCTGCGTCCGCGAGGGGACTCGGCCACCATCCGGTCCGGGTCGACCACCAGCACCGAGTCGAACTCCAACCCCTTGGCCTGCGCGACGGTCAGCACCACCACCCGGCTCTCCAACTCCGGATGCTCGCCGACGGCTGCCTCCGGCAGGGCGGCGGTCACCGCCGCGCCCAACTCACCCACCCGGCCAGCCGGAACGAGCACCCCGAGCCGACCCTCGGTCAGCCCGGCCGCCTCCCGGCCGGCCTCGGCGACCAGCTCCGCCGCCAACCGCCCGTCGGGCACCGTCCGGTCCCACGGGGGTACGCCGCTCTCCCGCACCGAGCGCGGCGGTCGCAGCGCCGGGTCGATCTCGGCCAGTACGTCGGCGGCGACCGCCATGATCTCGGCGGGGGTGCGGTAGCTGACCGTCAACTCGGTGAGCCGCCACCGCTGCTCGACGTACGGCGCGAGCGCGTCCGCCCAGGACGGCGTGCCGCTGAGCGCGCCGGTCTGTGCGACATCCCCGACGATCGTCATCGACCGGCTCGGGCAGCGGCGCATCAGCAGTCGCCAGGCCATCGGCGACAACTCCTGCGCCTCGTCCACGATGACGTGCCCGAACGCCCAGGTGCGGTCGGCGGCGGCCCGCTGCGCGGTGGTCAGCCGGTCGGCCTCCTCCTGCCGTTCCAGCAGCCGATCCGCGTCGATCAGGTCGGTGACGCCGAGGATCTCACCGCCCTCGGCCTCGTCCTCGACGTCGATCGAGCGGGAACCCCGGGCGATCTCCAGCACGCCCTCGGCGTACTCCCGTTCCATCATCCGGATGCGGTCCCGCCGGGCGGCGGCGGCACGCTCGTCCTCGCCGAGCAGTTCGGCGGCCTCGTCCAGCAACGGGACGTCGGCGGGCGTCCAGCCACCGCGCTCGCGCCGCAGCAGCTCCCGCTCGTCCTCGCTGAGCATCGGCGCGGCGGCCGCGATCCGATCCGGGTCGGCGTACAGGTCGGCGAGCAGCCGCTGCGGGGTGAGCACCGGCCACAGCTGGTCGAGGGCGGCTCGGATCTCCGGCTCCTCGCGCAGCTCCCGCCGGATCTCGGCCCGGTCCGCCTCGTCGAGGAGGTTGTCCCCGCCGAGCGGGTCGGCGCCGATCCGCTCGGCCACCTGCTCGGCGAGCGCGTGCACGATCTCCACGTCGAACAGCGCGCGGGCCAGGTTGTGCGGTCGGTCGGTGCGACGGACCCGCTCCCGGGCGACGCGCACGGTCTGCGGGTCGAGGGTCAACGTCTCCCGTTCGACCTCGATCTCCAGTGGTTCGTCCGGCACCCACTGCCGGTCCCGCACGGCCAGCGCCAACACCTCGGCCAGCACCGCCCGGCCCTTGAGCGCCGCGGTCTCGGCCGGCTCGGTGCGTTGCGCGCTGACCCCGGGAAAGAGATCACCCTGGGTACGCAGCAGCACACCGGTCTCGGCCAGCGTCGGCAGCACCTGGGAGATGTACCGCAGGAAGGTCGCGTTCGGGCCGACCAGCAGCACGCCCCGGCTGGAGAGTTCGCGACGGTGCGTGTAGAGCAGGTACGCCGCCCGGTGCAGCGCGACCGCCGTCTTGCCGGTGCCGGGGCCGCCCTGGACCACCATGACGCCCGGAAGTTCCGCCCGGATGATCTCGTCCTGTTCGGCCTGGATGGTCTCGACGATGTCGCGCATCCGGCCGGTGCGGCCGGCGTTGAGCGCGGCGAGCAGCGACGCCTCACCGGTCAGCTCCTCGTGGGCGCCGGGGGAGGCGGTGTCGATGTCGAGCACCTCGTCGTTGAGCCCGGTCACCTTGCGCTGCCGGGTGCGCAGGTGCCGGCGCCGGCGTACGCCCTGCGGGTTGGCTGCGGTGGCGAGGTAGAACGGGCGGGCGGCGGGGGCCCGCCAGTCCATCAGCAGCGGGTCGTAGTCGCCGGTGGTGTCGAAGATGCCGATCCGGCCGATGTAGCGGCGGGAGTCGTCGTCGCCGTCGAGACGGCCGAAGCAGAGCCCGTTCTCCACGGCGGAGAACTGTTCGACCTGATCGGCGTACATCGCTACCGAGCTGTCGCGCTGTGAGCGGTCCTGGAGGGTGCCGCCGGTGTTGTGCAGTTCGGCGGTGAGCCGGTGGGCGGCCTGCTCACGCAGCTCGTCCAGCCGGTTGTAGAGCATCGAGACGTACTCCTGCTCGCGACCGATCTCGTCGTCGAGCGGCAATTCGCCGGAACCGCCGGAGTGCCTTGACAAGCCGTCTCCCTAAAGATTAGAATCCTTTGCAGGAACGGCTTTTAGCCGTTCTTTTTTGTGCCCTTGGAACTGTTGAAGATAGCGCGTTCCGCCGGTTCTCACCAAGCCGGGCGGTCCGGCGCGCCGGTGATCGCGAGGTGGCGGCGGATGATCCTGCGGACCGGCCAACGGGTGGTCTTCATCGGGGACAGCATCACCGATTGTGGTCGACGCGACGTCGCCGCGCCCTACGGCAGCGGATATGTGAGCCTGGTGCGCGCTCTGGTCGACGCACGGCACCCGGAGCTGGAGCTGTCGTGGGTCAACCGG
Source organism: Micromonospora inaquosa (assembly GCF_003857055.1). Taxonomy (GTDB): domain Bacteria; phylum Actinomycetota; class Actinomycetes; order Mycobacteriales; family Micromonosporaceae; genus Micromonospora; species Micromonospora inaquosa. The sequence continues at coordinate 19,860 of NZ_QGSZ01000286.1, forward strand.
GGTGTGGGCGGCGACACGGTGCGGGACCTGGCCGCCCGCTGGGATGACGACGCCATCGCCGAACGCCCCGACTGGCTCGCGGTGCTGATCGGCATCAACGACATCTGGCGGCGCTACGGTGACCGGCCGGATGAGGCCGTCGGCATCGACGAGTACGAGCGCACCCTGCGCGACCTGCTACGTCGGGCGGTCACCGCCACCGGCTGCCGCCTGATCCTCGGCGACCCGTTCTTCATCGAGGCGGACCGCGCCGACCCGCAACGCGCCGACACCGACCGGTACGCGGCCGTCGTGGCGGGGCTGGCCACCGAGTTCGACGCGATACACGTGCCCAACCAGGCGGCGTTCGACCGGGTGTTGGCGGTCAGCCCGGCGAGCCGTTGGGCCGATGACCGGGTGCACCCGCACCTGCCCGGCCACGCGGTCCTCGCCGACGCGTACCTCAGCGCCCTCGACGTCTCCTGACCCGGGCCTCGCCCACAGCGAAGCGCCGGGCCGACCGTCAGGTCGACCCGGCGCGAACACCGCGGAGATCAGCCGCGCGCGACCTGGTAGAGCCGCTCGGGCGTCACCGCTCCGGCGAGCACCCGGCCGTCGTCGGTGAGCAGCACATTGAACAGCTTGGCGCTGAAGAGCCGCCCACTGCCCCAGTCACCACTGACGGTGGGCAGCCCGCCGAGCAGCTTCGACAGGTCCATGCCCGCTGCGGCACCGGCCGGGGGAGCGGCTGGCTTCGGGGTGCCGGGCTTGCCGCCGACGGCACCGTCCAGGCGGGCGACCAGCACGGTGGTCCAGCCGTCGCCCACCGCGCGGACCTGCGGATCCGCCGCCGGTGCGGCGTGCTCAGGCCGGCCCGGCTTGCCGGTCGGCCGTTCGGCCTTCTCCTCGGTGACCGTCACCCCGGGCGGCGGGTTGAACGTGAACTGGTCGGCGTCGGGGCGGCGGTAGTCGACCTGGGTGAAGGCCACCTCGAACGCCGGCTGGTCGCTGCCCTTCGCGAGCACCTCGAAGCGCAGCGGCACGTGCTGCGTGGCGTCGATGGCGATCCGTAGCTGGTGCACCAGTGAGTCCCGGTCGCGCGGCTGGAGCACCAGCTCGTACGAGTCCCGGCCGGCGACGGTGGCCGAACGGCCGACGCTGACCTCGGTGCTCGGGTCGATCGCACCCAACGCCAGGTCGGCGGCCTGCTGCGGGGTGGCCGGCAGGCTCGCCGCCGGTTCCGGGGCGGACTTGGAGGCCCCGGTGTCGTCGCCCAGCGTGCGGTGGGTGGCGGTGTTGCCACGGCTCTGCCAGGTCCACACGTCCCGGCCGTTGCGGATCAGATCCTGCTCGCCGAGGGTGTCCAGCAGCGCGACCCGCTGCTGATCCGGCCCGGAGTACCAGACTCGCAACGTGTGCGTGCCGGTCAGCATGGTGGTCAGCTCGTTGCCGGGGAGCAGCCCGACGAGTGGTGGCAGGCCCAGGTCGGCGCGCTGCACGACGGTCCCGGACAACCCCTCCAACCGGGATGTCTGCAGATCGACGAGGAGCTGAGCGGCAGTGCGGGGCGGCAGGCTCGGCTCGGCCTCGGCGGCGAACGTGCCGATCGCCGCGCCGCCGCCGATGACGGCGACGGCCGCGGTGGCCGGGACCAGCCAGCGCAGGACGGGACGGCTTCTCAGGACGGACATGGTGGCACCTCCTGCCGCCCATCGTGCCCTCTCGGTGCTGTGAACGTGCTGAGGACACCGAACCGTGCTCATTGACCCGGGTGGCACCCTTGGGCTGTGCGCGTGCTGGTGGTGGAAGATGAGGCTCGGTTGGCGGCTGCCCTGCAACGCGGCCTCCAGGCGGAGGGGTTCGCGGTGGACGTGGCGGGGACCGGCCCGGCCGGCCTGGACGCGGCCCGGCACGGCGGGTACGACGCCATGATCCTCGACGTGATGCTGCCCGGTCTCTCCGGCTACGAGCTGGTTCGGCGACTGCGCGCGGAGGAGCACTGGTTGCCGGTGCTGATGCTCTCCGCCAAGGACGGCGAGTACGACCAGGCCGACGGCCTCGACTGCGGCGCCGACGACTACCTGACCAAACCCTTCTCGTACGTGGTGCTGTTGGCCCGGCTGCGGGCGTTGCTGCGTCGGGGCGCACCGGAGCGTCCGACCGTGCTGGCGGTCGGTGACCTGCGGCTGGATCCGGCCCGCCGACGGGTGACCCGGGCGGACGCCGAGGTGGCGCTGACCGCACGGGAGTTCGCGCTGCTGGACTACCTGATGCGCCGGCCGGGCCAGGTGATCTCCAAGATCGAGTTGTTGGACCACGTCTGGGACGCGAGCCTGGAGACCGCACCGAACGCCGTCGAGGTGTACGTCGGTTACCTGCGCCGCAAGCTCGGCCGGGACCGGTTGGAGACGGTCCGGGGCGCCGGCTACCGGTTGGCGACGTGACCGCGGACCGCCCGGCACCTACCCGTCGTTTCTGGCCCGGCCGGCTGCCGGTCCTCGGACTGCGCGGGCGGCTCATGGCGATCGGCGTGTTCGGCCTCACCATCGGGTTGGCCCTGGGCGGGGTGGTGCTGCTCGGCGCGCTCGGCTTCGTGCTCCAGCGCACGGTCGACACCGAGGCGTTCCGCACCGCCGACGCGGTTGCCCTGCTCGCCGCCGAGGACGCGCTGCCCGACCCCCTGCCGGTGGCCGGTGGGCAGGTCCGCGTGCAGGTCATCGACGGGCAGGGGCGGATCAGGGCGGCTTCGATCGACGCCGACCGTCTGGTGCCGATGGTCCGCCCGGAGCGGCTGGACAGAGACGGTCGGCAGCGGTTGGAGGTGCCGCCCGAGCGGGTCGGGCTCGTCGGCCCGGTTCGCGTGGTCGCCGTACCCGCCGGCACCGCGGCCGACCCGCTCACCGTGCTGGTCGCCCGTTCGATGGCCGACGTGCGGCACAGCATCCATGTGGTCCGGACCATCCTGCTGGTGGCGTTCCCGCTGCTGGTGGTCGTGCTGGCCGGGGTGGCGTGGCGGGTGGTGGGCGCGACCCTGCGGCCGGTCGAGGCGTTACGTCGAGGTGCCGAGGAGATCACCGGGAGGGCCGGCACCGGCCGGCTGCCGGTGCCGGCGTCGGCCGACGAGATCCACCGCCTTGCGGTCACCCTCAACGGCATGCTGGACCGGCTGGAATCCGCCCGCGTCCGGCAGCGGGCCTTCGTCTCGGACGCCGCACACGAGCTGCGCAGCCCGTTGACCAACATTCGGACGGAGCTGGAGGTGGCCCAGCGCCTCGCCGACCGGACGGACTGGACGGCGGTGACCACCAACCTGCTCGCCGACACCGAGCGGCTGAGCCGCCTGGTCGACGACCTTCTGCTGCTGGCCCGCCTGGACGAGACCCCGCCGACCCGGGGGACCGGCCCGGTGGAGCTGGGCGCGTTGCTGACCGACGTCGCCGCCCGCTACCCGTCGCCGCCGGTGCGGGTCATGCTGCCCGCGGGCCCGATCTGGACGATCGGCACCGTCGAGGAGTTGCGTCGCGTGTTGGCCAACCTGGTCGACAACGCGGTACGGCACGCGTACGGCAGTGTCGTGCTCGCGGCCGAGGCGGGGGCGACGACGGCGACGACGGCGGGGGCGCTGGGGCCGGTGTCGACAACGGCGGCGGTGGCGAAGGTCGGGCCTGGCGTCCGGGCGTACCACCTGGTGACGGTGACCGACGACGGCCCGGGGGTCCCGGTGGCGGACCGGGAGCGGGTCTTCGACCGGTTCACCCGGCTGGATGACGGGCGGGCCCGCGACGATGGCGGCGCCGGCCTGGGGCTGGCCATCGTCCGGGAGTTGGTCCGACGCGCGGGCGGCGGCATCACCCTGACCGACGCGCCGGAGCAGCAAGGGCTACGGGTGTGCCTGCTGCTGCCCGCGTTGCCGGTCGAGGAGGCGCAAGGGGTGACG
>NZ_QGSZ01000287.1 GCF_003857055.1 Micromonospora inaquosa
GAACTTGACGCGGCAGGACCGCCCCCGACCGTCGGGGCCGTGCAGGCAGCCCTCGCCGACGCTCCCGCCACGTCGGTTGCGCCGGAACCGTCGGGCAGCTTCGCCGCCCTTGTCGGTGTCTTCCCGGTCAGCGGTTTGGGCGTCAGCGGTCCCGGCACGCTATCGATCGGCCGAGGACTGCTGATCACCGCCCTGCTGGCCGGGCACCACCTCCGCACCCCAACGCTGGTCACCACCAGGGCAACGCTAACCAGCCTCCTGGGCGGCGACGCGCAAGCACTCGACCGGCGTCTACCACGGCTCACCACCGTGGAGACCATCCACGACGCAACGCGGCTCGTCGAGTCCGCCCCCTCACCGAGGATCGTCCTCCTGCTGAAGGAGGAGTGCGACGGCTACGACGTGAGACACCTCGCTGATATGACGGCCACGGCCGGTGGCCGGGTCGTTGTGCTGGGCGGATGGCCGGCGGGCCCGACCTGGCAGGCCGCCCCGACAGGCCATCTGCACGACCCCTTGCGCCCCGAAGAGCCTGGACCTCGACTGTGTGTCCTCGACCAGGTGGCGGCGACTGACCTGCTCGCCGTCATCGTCCACCCCGACCCGGCACCGCCTCCGGGCCCTCCCCTGCCGCACGTGGTGCCACCCAAAACCAGGTTGCCGCGGCAGGCGACCCGAGGCGAGCCCCGCAGCCGGCCCGATGCTTCCACTCGGCGGCTTCGTCTACGTGTCTTGGGCGAGCCCACCCTTCTCGTCGATGGCGAACCCCTCACCATCCGGCGCAGCGCCGCCCTCCAGATCCTCGTCTTCCTCGCCACCAGCCACCCCACCGGCGCTAACACCTCACAGCTAGCCGATGCCATTTGGCCCGGTGTCCCCCGCCGGTCCCTCACCGGACGGCTCTACACCACCCTCAGCGAACTCCGCACTGTCATCCGTGATGCCAGCGGGCTGCACGTCATCGAACACACCGACGACCGCTATCGCCTCAATCCGGCACACCTGAACGTCGACCTGTGGCAGCTGCAAGCCGCCATTCACCACGCCGCCAGCGCCGTCACCGACACCACCGCTGCCTGGCAGGCCGTCGTTGACGCCTACCCTGCTGACCTCGCCGCCGGACGCATCTGGCCATGGCTCGACCCCATTCGTGAAGCGACCCGCCGGCACGCCATTGACGCCTGCGCCGCCCTCGCCGACGCCGAACCTGATCCGCCGCGCCGCCTTGCCCTGCTGCAGGCGGGCCTCCGCATCGACCCATACAACGCAGACCTCCACGCCCGTGCCCACACCGCCCTCACCACCCGCGGTGACCGCGAAGCGGCCACCAAACTGCACGCCCATTACCTATGCCTCCTATCGGAGGCAGGGCTCGACGACGATGCCCCCAATCACCTCCCGAGCAGGGCCAGCAACGCGACCGGCGGCAGCCGGTAGTAACCCGACTCACCTAACCTGAACCAACCTCGGTCCGTCTGCTCGCGCATCCCCTGGCACGCCATGTCGTGACGCGCCCGCGAACTACACACGTCACCTGACTTACGTCGCTACCTGACCGGTTTGCGAGGCAGCAAAGCGGCAGCGGCTCCTACAGTTCCAGCCGCGACTTCGTCCCGTAGCTCACCAATACGACCTTCCCTGACCAGTAGCTCGATCAGGATTTTTGCGACGACCACGTTGCCGCTATCAGCGTATTTACGCAACTCATCGATGTCACCTCGCTCGGCCAAAATATTGGACAAGCAAATAACGGCATTCGCGTTGCCAGACTCGGCACGTTTGCGCAATTCAACAATCTCTCCTCGCGCGGCGAGCATGAGGGCCAGCTGACTTTCGGCGAACCAGCTGTTTGCTGATCCATCGCCAATGTCGGCCCGTTTTCGTAGCTCTTCGATTTCTCCACGTATGGCCAGTAATTTAGCGAGGCGCTCACTGGCCGCAGACTGCTCCCTGGCGTCAGCGAGCTGGCGGAGGGCATCGAGATCTTCCTCTTCGACCAGCCAGTCGGCCAGCCGGTTGGCAGCAAAGAAGTCGCCGGCGTCGGCATGCTGACGTAGCTCAGGGAAACTCCCGGTCTCGACCAGGATTTGGGCCAGAAAGTCGCGAGCCGAGTAGTTGCCCGCGTCGGCACGTTTACGCAGCTCGCTGATGTGTCCGTGGCCGGCAAGAAGTTGGGCGAGGTAATGAGACTCCCCGGACCTGTCATTGATTTCGGTACGGTCGCGCAGTACCGCGATAGCCTCTTCGCTTTGTCCCAGTTTGACAAGAACGTTGGCCAGTTGCGTGACCGCAGCCCTATCGCCGAGATCGATAATGTGGCGGAGTATCGCGACGGCTTCGTCGAGGTTGCCCTGCTCGCTCAACAATCCGGCCAACCGGCGGGCGGCCATCCGTTCTCCGGCGGCAGCCCGTTGACGCAGCGCGGCGATGTCGCCGCGTTCAGCCAGCAGGCGGGTTAGCCGGTCGGCTGCCGGCCAGCTTCCAGCGTCAGCTCGCTCGCGCAGTTCTTCGATACGGTCATGGTCGACGAGCAGATCGGCCAGTTTGTAATCTGTTCCGTCAACGTCGCCAAGGCGGCGGTAGAGATTCTCTGCATGTCGGTACTGGCCGCGGCGCTCAGCGTTGTCGGCGAGGCGGCTTGTGTCTGCAGGGTGGTGGTGATCCACGAGGGCCTGCCAGGCAGTATCGGGCAGGCTAGCGACGCGGCGAACACCTTGTGCGTGTTGGTACAGGTAATCAGCGACGGTGTAGCCGGCAGTGCGGCCCATACCGTCGGCAACAGAGATGAGGGGTGCAACCGCGCCGACAAGCACAGTGGTGGCGTAGGTGAGGCCATGGTCGAGCCAGTCAGATGGTGCTTGCGCCTGTTGGGCGCTGGAGAGGTAGCCAGGTGCGGCGGCCCCAAGCAATTCGCGCGAGAGTGGCGCGGTCGCGCCGACACGTCGGGCGTCAAGCGCGGCGGTGATCAGTGCCTTGCCGTAGCACTGGTTGTCTGGGGCGTGTTGCCACGACCGGATCAGCTCAGGTCCGGCGGCGAGGGCTTGGGTGATCCCGGCGTCGCGGGTGTCCAGAGCGATGCGGATCCGCCGGTCGCTGGCCAATGCCTCAGCGCGGTGCCGCTCCGCTGTCGAGAAGGCATCCGGTACGCCGATGATGTGAGCGAGCTTGAGGAGGTCCCGATCGCCGGCATGGGAGTCGGACTGGCCGTAAATCGGCTTTGTGGTGCGGCTGGTGTACGCGGACGGCCATAAGGTCGCGACGGTCACTGTGCCGCTGGCAATCAAGGTCCGGACGAGTCCGGCTGGCAGCCCATCGGTTCGGTCGAGGTAGCGCTGCAGTTCATCGAGCCAGACAACGGTTCGCGGAGTTGGCGCGGCCGCGAGTGTGCGGATGGTGTCGATGGCAGTTGGGTCTGGGTGGATCAGCCACCAGTCGGGCAAGACTGCTTGGATCGCATTCAACAGCGTCCTAGTTTTGCCGACCGACGAGCCACCGAGCAGCAAGACGAAGCCGCCATCGAAAGCCGCGTCGGTGATCGCGGCACGAAGCTCGATATCTATGTCCCGCCGCACGTATGGCGGCAGCTCACTCTGGACCCCGTCGACGCGGATGGCCCTGTGCACCCCAAGTAGGCGTGCCCTCGCGTCTCGCACCCGCACCGCCCCGATCGGACGGGCCAAATGCGCGGTCGCAACCCGCTCAAGCGCCCGCAGCCATGGCGCTTGAGCCTCCTCGTCGAGACCGCAGGCTGCGAGGAAGGCGGTGATCGTCTCCTGCATCGGCACCCAAACGCCGTTGAGCAGATTGCTGATCGTCGACTTCGGCAACGCACCGCCGGCCGTCCGGTTCAGCTGAGCATAGGAACAGACACCGCGGAGATGGTTCAACGCCTGCTTCAACTCCGCAAGGGTTTCCACTCCGTCTGGGTCGAGCGGGCGCCTGTCCTTTGCTGGTTCCAGGTCACCGCGCACAACGGCCTCCTGCCTGTTCGACGAGATCAACCAAACCTCTCGAACCCCAGCTTAGGTCCAACAGCAAGAGTGCGGTTTTCCGCAGGTCACCTGCCCGAGACTTAGCCCAGCAGTCCGACTTCCTCCCAACCCGATGCCGGAGCTGTTCCCCGTGAGTTGACTCGAAGCTGTCCCAGGGAGAACCGGCCGACTCCTCCCGCCTCAATCTGCAACGGGAGCACACGATGACAGGGCAGACGAGCGAGAAGAACTCGCGAGAGAAGATCACCCTCGCCGCCATCACCGGCATCGCCTCCGGCGTCGCTCGGGGGATTATTTCCTGGCTTCTAGAGCATCTGCGTTGACTCGCCCCTCAACCGAGGCGAGCCCGAACGAATGGCCGGGCCTACAGCCTGGATAGCTTCCGACAGACTCCACAGCTGGCTCAAGCAGAACAAGATCGGCTACGTTCTCGCGGTTCTCCGCGACGCCATGTCACTAGACGCGGCTGGAAGACTGATCCCGCCGTTGGCGACAAGCCTGACGACGCACCCGGCGAGCGGCGGCATCCTGTGTGATGCCGTCGCTGGCCGACGTTGTGCTCAGGAGTTGCAGGTGTTGAGCGTGGCCTGTAGCGCCGACTTTTCCGACGACTGCAGTCTCAGGCTCCAGTTGTACTTCACGGTGATCCACATCTTGCTGTACGTGCATCGGTACGACGACAGGGACGGCTGCCAGGTGGAGGGGTCCTGGTCGCCTTTGGACTGGTTGACGTTGTCCGTGACCGCGATCAACTGCGGGCGGCTGAGGTCGTTGGCGAAGCTCTGTCGGCGGCTGGTCGTCCAGGAGTTGGCGCCGGAGCGCCATGCCTCGGCGAGGGGTACGACGTGGTCGATGTCGACGTCGGAGGCGGCGGTCCAGGTGGCGCCGTCGTAGGGGCTGTACCAGCGGCCTGAGGTGGCCGCGCAGGAGCTGTTGACGACGACGGAGGTGCCGTCGCGCTTGAGGACCTGCTCCCGGGTGTTGCAGCTGCCGCTAATGGTGATCCAGTGCGGGAACAGGTCCCGGGAGTAGCCGCTGGTCGAGCCTTCTGTGGCCACGGTCAGCGCGTTGAGCTGCGATTGCGCCGTCGCCTTCGATGGGATGCCCGGGGGCGTGGCGGACGCCGGCTGCGCGCTGACGCCGACGAAGCCAGCGCCCGTGACGACAACGGCGGCGGCAACCGCGACCGCATGCACAGCGCGGGGGAAGCGGGCAGAGAGTCGTATCCGCACAGCGGCCTCCTCGACATCGGGTAGACGGCAATCGTCTACAGCGATCATGTCCATCGAAGAGCGTGTTTGTGAAGAGAGAAGGAAGCAGTAACGAATCCGCATCGTCGCCTCACTCCCCCACGTCGCGGGGCGCGGAGGTACGGCAAGGCTGTGACCTGCGGGTGTAAGGCCGTGTAAGGCCGTGTGAGGTGCTGTTAGCAGCGGCATCGGTATCAGCAGCCCATCCAGCTCCTACGGTCTGTCTCACCGCCCCTTGCGCACCTCAGGAGGGAGACACGCCATGGCGAGACGAACCTCAGCAGTGCTCGTACGCGCCGGTACCTTCGTGCTCGCGCTGGCACCACCGGTGCTGCTCTACCGGGTCGGCTGGATCAGCCCCGGGGTGGTGTCGGCGGACCAGTTGCGGCTGTGGCTGAGCCAGCCGCTGAGCGCCGATTTCCTCGCCTTGCTGGGGCAACTCGGGGCCTGGCTGCTGTGGCTGCTCCTTGCCGTTGCTATCGCGGATCACACCCACCAATACCTCGCCGATCGCCTGCGCTGGCACGTCGTGCTGCACTTACCCCGGCCACTGCAAACGCTCACGGCGGTTCTGCTGGGCAGCACTGCCGTCACCACGGTGGCCGCTTTGCCCGCTGCCGCCGACAACACCACCGCGATGGACGCCGAGCCGCCACCAGACGCCCCATCGTCGGTAGGCGGTGGGCGACCTACTCCCGTCGCCCTGGATGCCCCGCCGGCTCCCGCATCACGAGTGCCGCACGGGGAAACTCTGGGAACGCCGCCGGCCCTGACCGTCTCCGTCCGATCCGCCGCGCTGCCGACCCTTCGCCAGGACGCTGGCGCCAACGTGGCTCGTTCCACCCCGGGTGGGACGTGCCGAGTCGCCGCCGCAGACACCCTGTGGGATCTCGCCGACAAGCATCTCGGTGACCCAAAACGCTGGCGGGAGATCTACGCACTCAACCGGGGGCACAAACAGGCCAACGGCTACGCCCTCACCGACCCCGATGAGATCCACGTCGGGTGGACACTCGCGCTCCCCGCCCATGAAACCACACCAGCACCTGCCCTACCTGATCCCAGCGCTCCCATGCCTGGCAGCCCTGACGTCGCGGTACCCGGGACAACCGACACCGCGCCCACCGCGCCGCCGCCGGCACCACCAACCAGCGCCATACCGGCCCCCGACAACAAGACAACGAGTACGCCGAGGCCGCCCACCTCCGCGCCGAGCGTCACTGCCGACGGTGCGGCGTCCGCCGCCGAATCGCCCCCCGATCAACCAGGCAACGAGGCTGGGGTCGCACTGCCGACGCAGGGCTGGATCAGCCTCGGCTTGGCCGCCGCCATCGCCGCCGTGGCAGCCCTGCTCCGCCTCCACCGACGCCGCCACGCCCGGCTGATCTTCCCGGCACCCGTTAGCCCTAGGCCGCAATCCACCCTGACACCGCCGCCTCTCACCGACATCGAGACCATCGGCAGCCGCGACCTCAGCACCGCCGTTGGTGACCACCGCCGTGCCAGCCCTGCCGTGCCGGCTCCTGTCGGCGTCAATCTTGAGGGCAGTGAGGTGAGCTTGTTCCACCTGCCCGGTCCTGGCCTCGCCCTGGGGGGAGCCGACGCCATCCCGGCAGCGCGCGCCGTCCTCGCCGCTGTCCTGACCACCGGCGTCGCCGACAGCGCCACCGTCCGCCCGGTAGTCGTCACCACGGCAGACCTACTCGCCCGACTTCTCCCCCCAGGTGCGCCGCTGATGGGGTTGGATCCCGACGGCACCGCCTACGACGGCGACCAACTCATCGTCCTCGCCGACACCGCCGCAGCCATCACTCATGCCGAGGAAGAGATGATCGGCCGGCGGAGGCTGTTGGACACCTTCGACACAACCACCATCGCGGAACTCAACGCACGCACCGACCACGCCGAGACGCAACCGCCGTACGCGCTGCTCATCGAGTCCACCCGCCGGCACGCCGCCCGCCTCCAGGCCGTCGCCACCCACCGCGCAGCCCTCGACCTGCACCCAGTCATCCTCGGCCCCCACAGCGGCCTCCTCACTCTCGAAGTCACTGCCGGAGGCATCGTCACCAGCGACACGCCGTGCCCGCTGGCGCGGCTGTCCACCATCAGCGCGGACGACCTCGCCGCCGTACTGGCCATGCTCACCGCTGTCCAAACCCGCCCCGAACCCGGCACCGACATCGACGACTCACCAGCCGAGACCCCGCCGGCCGCGGCGCCCACCAAGGCGACCGAGCCAGCACCTGCCCAGACCGACGACACAGCGACCCTCGTTCGGCTCAGAGTGCTCGGCCCCGTCACCGTCACCACCGACACCGGCCCGGTGACCACCGGAATGCGCAAGGGCTCCTACACGGTGCTCGCCGTGCTCGCCGCCCACCCCACCGGCCGCACCCTCGACCAGCTCACCGCCGACCTACACCCTGACGTCGACCAGACCTCCGCCATCAAACGCGTCCGCACCGACATCACCTCCGCACGGCGGGTCCTTCGCACCGCGACCGGCCACGACGAGCCGATGTTCATCACCTTCGACCCTGCCACCAGCAGATACCTGCTGGATCCTCAGGCAGTCGCGGTGGATCTCTGGCAGATGCTCACCGCCATCCGCCGGGCCACGACCATCACCGACAACGACAACGACAGGCTGGCCGCGCTACGCCGCGCCACCGACCTGTATGCAGGCGAGTTCGCTGAAGGCTACGACCACCACTGGGTCACCGACTACGCCACCAGCTACCGCCATCAGATCCTCACCGCCTACGCGCGCATCGCCGAAATCCTCGAAACCGACCACCCCGACGAGGCAGTTGCGGCTCTGGAACGCGCCGCCGACCTCGACCCGATCAACGAGGAGCTGTACCAGCGGATAATGCGGATCCACGGCCGACAGCAACGACCCGACGCCGTGCGGCGAACCCTCCGCAGCCTGGAGAAACACCTCGCCGACCTCGGCGGCGCGGAACCGTCACAGGCAACCCGCCGCGTCGCCGAACGACAACTCACCCCCACCGCATCGGCCATCGGAGGGTCGCGATGAACGAGACGCGGCTCCAGCGGATGCAATGGGCCGTACGGGCGACGCTAACCCTCGGCGTGGCCGCCTCGGTCACCGCGAACATCCTGCACGCGCAAACGAACCCGATCTCCCAGGCCATCGCGGCATGGCCGCCCCTGGCCCTGCTGATCACTGTCGAGCTAGTCACCCGCGTACCCGTGCACCGACGCGCACTCGGCGCCCTCCGGGTCATCGCCGCCTCAGCCATCGCCGCCATCGCCGCTTGGATCAGCTACCACCACATGGTCGGAGTCGCCGTTATGTGCACCTGATCCAGGTCTGCCGGTGCAGAGCTGGGTCACTCCGTCACGGACATGTCCGTGACGGCGCTCAACGCCCTTGAGCGCCGTTACCATAACGTGATCCGTAACCCTCCGCCGCGAGAGTGTCCGATTGATCCGATCTCAACGCTTTTGCCAAGCCGAAGGAAATAACCGTTGGTGATGGCGCGCAGGCGGAGTGTTGCGACAGATAGTCGACGCCCCCCGCTCAGGAGGTGGGGCGGATAGGGTCACGATCAACAAGACGCGCGTCCCGCGGGGTGTAGACCCGCGGGACGCTGTGTCCCCAGCCCTCGTCGTAGGAGGTTGTGTGAGAACCAATCGCATGGTACTGCATCGCGCATCGCGCTTTGCAGCAGTCGCGCTCATGGCCATGGCCGGAATGTTCGCTGGCGCGGTGCCGGCAAGCGCTGGCCCGGCGCAGCCGAGTGAGGGCGAGATCCGTGCCGCTCTCGAAAGCGTCGCCGACGGTTCGTGGACTGAGTCCGACATTGCAGTGTTGAAGCAGGTGCCGGAAATCGGCCACAGCGTTCCGGACCCTCGAGACCCTGGCATCCTCGTGACGTCTCCTCAGCAACCTGGTTCCAGTGCCAAGCAATCGGGAAGCCGATCCTTCGGTGTTTTGGCACTGAGCTGCACCAGCCAGTGGGCCTATGTCGAAAAGAACGATGTCTTCGGCAGCAGAATCTATCGGTTCAACGTCGAGACTGAGTGGTGCTATGACACGGTCACAAAGAAGCTCTCGTCGATCGACCGTGCGGATGGCTACCTGTCCCACACCTCCTGGGGTATCTACTTCAACACCTGGGAGGTGGATTCCAAGTCAGTTCGCGGCGACCGCTTCAGCGGCTACCACAACAAGAAAGCGGCGGTAGACTACTGCGTCGCGGTATACGGCTGCTACACCCAAACTCACCCGAAGATCAACATCGAGTTGGGTTCCACGGCCGGTGCGAATCCATGGAGCTGGAAGGTGTCTTCCTCTTCCGCAGGGTAATGTTTGGCTAGTTGCGAGGAGGCGGAATCGTGCAAGTCAAGCTGCGCTTTCTACTGGTCAGTACGGCTCAGGTCGCGGTCGCTGTGCTTGCATTCGCCTTCCTGATGACGCTCATCTTCGAGCCGGGCGAATGGCGCAAGAGTGAGTGGCTTTTCGACCTCATGCCGCTGCTCGCCATGGTCGTGGCGATCAATGTCGCGGTGCAGCTATTCCGTCTACGCCGCAACGCGAAAAAGTAGCCAAACTTTCCTTGGTTTTGCCCCGCCGTCAGATGCCGGACGGCGGGGCAAACTCCTGCTCCGACTGTTGGAATCATCGCCAAGAAGTCGAATAGGACTTGTATCGATGATGCCGGTCCGGTCAGCCGCCAAGTGGAGTTAGAGCCCTAGATTGCATGATTTTCAGGTTGGCGGACAGAAGTACGCAGGTTCCGGATTTCTCCGTGCGCAACTTCAAGGCGATGGGTTAGGTCGGCATTGTCAGCGCGGAGTTGTTTGATTCGAGCGAGGGCGGTGTCGAGGCGGTGCCGCAGCGAGGCGACAGTGGCGGGCTGTGGGCCTTTGCGGTCGGTGGCGGGTTGGCGTTGCTGGAGTTGCCGGATCGCGGCGATGAGGTCGGGTTGGGTGTAGAGCCAGGACCGGGAAACGCCGGCAGTGTGGGCGAGGCCGGCGACGCTGGTCGGACGCCCGATGCGGGCAGCGATGGCGAGGGCCTGCTCTGCGCGGGTGCGGGCCTGCTCTGCGCGGCGGCGGGTGGCTTCGGCAAGGGCGGCCGTGTTGTCAGCTGGCGGCATCGAGTGTCTCCACGGTGCCACCGGCGAGGACCTGTCCGGGGCCGGTGGTCTCGAGGGCGGTGATGATGGCGTCGAGTCTGCCGAGGGTGCGGCGGTTGCGTTCGGCGATGCGGGACAGGCCTGCGGCTTGGGCGTCGTCGATGAGTTTGTCGGTGTCGTCGCGTTGGCGACGGTGCTGGTCGAGGAAGTCGGCGGTGGTGATGAAGAACCGGCAGTCCAGGCACGGGTTGGCGTACTCGCAGTCGGTCTGCACGGGGGCGCCGCAGTAGCCGTTGGGGAGGGTGACCTTCGCGCGGACCAGGCTCAGGCGCGTCCAAGCCGCGCTTGCGAGGGGGTGGTCGGCGGGGATGGCCGCGGTGTGGCCGTCGGCGTTGACCTTGACGGCTTTCTCCCAGTGGGCGCGGACGGTGCTGTTGTGCAGTCGGGCGTAGACGGCGGTCATCTGCGGTGACATGTGGTCGAGTAGTTGCTGCACGATGTGCTGGGGGACGTCGGCGTTAATCAGTCTGGTGCCGAGGGTGTGGCGGAACTGGTGGGCGGTGACCCGGGCGGGTCGGCGGTGTTCGTCGACGAGGCGGATGCGTCGTAGCCAGGTGTCGAGGTAGTCGCGGAAGGAGATGTCGGGCATCGGCCGCGCCCCGTCGAGGTTGACTTTCAGCGCGGGAAACAGCCACCGGCAGCCATCGGGAAAGCGAGCGAGGACCATGGTCTGTTGGTCGGCGATGCGGGTGGCGAGGTCCTCGGCTATCGGGAAGAACGCAGCCCGCTGGTGGATCTTGTGGTTGATCCAAGCGAGGTAGGGCGCGTCGCTGTTGTCGCGCACCACGCAGTCGAATGGTAGGTGCCGGGCGTCTTTGAGGCGCAGGCCGCAGTGGATGAGGATGCGCAGGATCAGCCGGGCGTCGTCGTTGCCGAACAGGGCAAGGTTGGTCTCGGACTCCAGTTGCCGCATGAGGTGCTCGCTGATCCAGCGAGGCTTGGACGCCGGCTTGCGCGGGAAGTCGTCGAAGATCAGCGCGTTGCCGGGGATCCCGGGTGCCCAGCCGTGACGTTGCACGTCGCGCAGGAACCGGCCGACGCCGCCGATGTGCCCGGCGGGCCGCCCACCGGCCAGCCACGATTCAATCTCCTGGCGGGTCAGCTGCTCCGGCCCGGCCGCAGGCCCGGCGTGGGCGGCGAAGCGTGCGGCGAAGCTGGTCAACCCGAGCAGGTTGCTATGCACGGTGCTCACGGTCAGGCCTTGCGCCAGCCGCCACCGGCACCACCGTCGGGCCAACTCGCCCAGCCACGGCTGGGCGATGCCACCGAAGCGCAGGAACCGCAGCCCCGCTGCGGCGACGCCGAGCAGCCGCAGGTCCCACACCTCACGCGGATACTGATCGGCCCACGGGTCATCACCGATCAGCAACCGCTGCAGCCGGATGCGGGTGTCGAGAACGAACTTCAGTGACACTGAGGCGTAGAGGCGCTTGCCCTCGTAGATACGCCGGTTGGTGCCGAAGAACGTCCGCCAGCCGTCCTCGTCGAGATCCAGGATGCTGGTCACCCCGGCATCGGCCAGACGTTTCACCGCGAGGGTGACCGCACGGGCGGTGGTGCGCTTGTTGGCCTCGTCGTGGCGGCACTGCAGCCCGTACTGCACCTCCAGACGCAGTCCCCGGTCCAGGCGGGCGAGGTTGACGTGCGGAACCTGCCGCATCCCAGCCTTAGCCCGCAGGTCCGCCTGCCACTGGACCGGGTCCGGCCGTCCGGCGACCGTCCACCGACTGTGGTGGTGCTGGCAGAACGGGTTGCCCGGGCCGTTCGTCCAGCGAGGGCAACCGGTGAAGGTGCAGTCGCGTTCCCCGTCCGAGGTGGGGGTGTAGCGCACGCCGGCCAACCACCGCTCCCGGTCCGGTCTGCCCGCCGCGGCCCAACGAGGCGCATGCCGCGGACACAGCCCTCGATACAACGTCGAGCGGTTGCACCCCACCACATCGCACGCTGGCGGGACACCGCGCCTGGCGAGGCGTTCATCCTCACCCGCCAGCCAGGCGTCAAAGTCGACCGCCTCTGACCGAGTGGACAACCACCGCTGGTAGTGGCTGTCGCATATCCCCCGCGTCGGCTGCCCGACCATGTTTGGGCAGTTGACCACCCGACACTCGCCCGTGACGAAGACGCTGTCATCGCGGTCGGGACGGAACACCTCCGCCCGGAACCGCGGACGCACCTCCCGCATCAACAGCTCCAACAACCCGGCGCAATCAGGCGCGCCAGCTGCGAAGCCCGACCGGCGCCCGGTCACGCCAGAACCCCCGCCGTCTGCAATGCCCGGCGGTGATCCTCAACGCCCAGGTGGCTGTAGGTCTGTGATGTCGTGGTCGCGCTGGCGTGCCCGAGCAACTCGGCCACCACCTCCACCGGCACGCCCGCCCGCAGCAGCCTCGTGGCATACCCGTGCCGCAGAACATGCGGCGTGAAACCGGCAATCCCCGTGCGCTCCCGCAACCGCCCAACCAGCTTGGCCACCGCACCAGCGGTCATCGGCGCGCCCACCGGCGGCCGGAACAGGTTGACGAACACCCAATCGCTATCCAACACGCCGTACTCGACCTCCATGTAGTCGGCGTACGCGTCAAACACCACCGCCCCTGCCGGCACTACCCGCGCCTTCAACCCCTTCACCCGCGCCGCGTTGACGTTGCCCTCCCTCGGGACCACCCTCACCTCACCGGCACGCAGCCGAAGATCTGCGTGCCGCAACCCCAACGCCTCCCCCAACCGCAACCCCGTCTGATCCAGAAGAATCAGCAAGAACCGATCCCGCCTCCGTGCACACACGGCCACCAACCGCGCCACCTGTGCATCCGACAGCGCGATCGCAGGCTTGCGGGATACCGCGATCCGGATAGGACTCACCATCTCCGGCCCCTGCCGGGCCCGACGGGTGTGCACCAGCATCGGAACGAACTCTCCCGTCGCCCGCGGCCCCGCAGACGAGCCCAGCAACGCCGGGACCGACGCGTCCCGCCGAGCGTGGAACCGGTAGAAGCTCGCCAGCGCAGCCCGCTTCCGGACCAGCGTCGCCGACGCGATCGCCGAGGGCGTGCCCGGCAACACGAACACCCCCGGCACCCGCGCCGCCACCGGCCGCGCCACCCAGGAAAAGAATCCAGTCAGCTCCTCCAGGCTCAACACCCGGAAACCCCGGCCAACCTGATCGAGCCACTCGACGAAATCCCGAAGATCGTGCGCGTAACCGGCGATCGTGTTCGGCGACCTGCCCACGGCCACCAGGTGAGCCAAAAACACCTCCACCGACTCCACCGGCAACCCGCCCGGACCTACCACCGTGAACGACACAGCGCTCGTATCCAGATCACGCAACCGCTGGACTCGAAACCCCACCAGCAACTCCCGTCACAGACACCAGCACGAAGTGTCCGTTACGGGCTGCTGGCACTGTCACAACCAACGACGAAGACGTCGAGGACGGCACGGCTCCAGCTACAGGTAATCGTCGCTCAATATGGCGAGACCGGAACAGTGCCGTACCTACTGCCCCTGTCGGTGGACGGGTTGATCATCGTCGCTTCGGTATCCCTCGTAGAACTCGCCGCCCGGCGGAGCGAGCTCGAAGGCCAACCACAACCAGCACCGACCGACATAGCGGCCACGCCGCCGCACCCGATAGCTGATTTAGCACCAGTGCCGACGGAAAGCCTACCGACCGCTAGCCACACCATGCCGACTGTAACGAATTCCCTGCCCGGACGCTCGCCCGTGAAGATCGACGTGGACACGCTGCGCATTGACGGGGTCCCCAACCTCGCCGAGCGTCCGATGGGCGGACAAAGCACGCACGATGGTGCAGGGGACCAAGCCCTCGACCGAGAAACATGCAAGTCCGACAGCTCTGACCAGGACGTTCCCGCGGATCTCGTGGCGCTGCTTCCCGCAGCCCGCGCTGCCCGCACCGAACTGACTCGCGAAGGCCATGCCGTCAGCCGCGACGCCCTCGCCCGTCGGCTGCGCCGCAACGGCTACTCCATCCGCAACAGCGGCGTGTCCGAGCTGCTCACAGTGTTACGCCGGGATGATCGAGGGGCAAGCTGCGCCGAACCCACCACCTCGGTCCAGCACGGAAACATCGAGCACTAGCGGGGGCAGAGGAACCGCCCCGCCGGCACGGCCACAACTTGCCCAAGCGGTCAAGGCATGCAGCCACGTAGGAGTGTTTCACCTCGATGCACCAAACCTGCCCTGCGTTAATCGCTATAAGGCATCGTCAGCAAACCGTCGTCCCACTTCTGCAGGAATGCTTTCCCAAAGAGGCGTGTAGCCAGCGTGTTCGTACGGTATTACCTCCCGCCCCTTCACCTCATCGGTATAGGAGAAGAAACGATTGAAATGTTGGCTACCCGCATGCCAGTGAAGAGATGCCAAAAGCGCCGCGATGGTCCTGTCCTTGTCCCTGAACGGCCGACCCTCCGAATCTATCCGCGTGAATCGACCATCGAATGACCTCCACCCAAAAGAATAGTTGTCGATATCACTGAAGTCATGGATCTCACTGATATCACACTCATTGTGAATAAAAAGCCTACTCAAGTACGGATAGCCAGCCAAATTCTCGTGCGTCATGTGCGCCATATAGAATCTAGCGATGCGTTCGCGCACTTTTCCCGGCGTTGTTAATGGTCGCCCATTCGAGTTATTCCTGATCTTCCAAGCCATTATGTACAGTCCGGGCTTTGGCGTACGTCGCTGACTGCGCTCCCGGTAAAAGAGCTGCGTAGCGCGCCACTTAGTACCGAAGTCATGAAAGGAAGCCAGGGCATCATCTAGTTGCGGGATGGACAATGAACCCTTCACTTCAATGACGGCACGTACGGCTTCAGGGCGAACGACAACGAAGTCACCGTCTCGAAAGACGGGAGGAATCTGAGATACGTCGTATACGAGAACATCGCACTGACGCGATATCGAGTAGGCACTCTGATTGAGCGGATCAAAGAATTCAGACTTGGCGAGATTAGAGGAATTGTTATGAGGAAACAGGACGAACCCGGTGCCCACTTGAACGCTGGTCGGGAGGTATCCACGAATGGTTTCGGCAAGAACACGCTCTTTATATTGCCCAAGCGATGGGTAGTGTGAGCCTCTAAGTAGTCGCTCCAGCAGTTCAACCCGAGCAGTGAGGCTCTCACCGAGCAACGCCGAGAAGCCCGTCAGGTCTGTCCTGTCCATACGAAACACGGTAGCGTCTATCGAACTCGCGGGAAAGATGGGATCCGCTTGCTCCTTCGCGATCCTCACGGCGGCCCAGGGTGATTTGGACTGCGACGGCGCCCCTGCCGCTCTCCTGGCGCGTACAGGGATCGCGCGCGTGACAACCTCCTTGGCCTCCGCGTTGGGCATCGCCGACGGCGCGCGTCTTGCACCAACGCCGACGTTCTCGTCCCCCAAGTCGGCCAAGTCTCGAGTCGCTTCCAGCCGCGCACAGGAAGGCGTGCGAAGCCACCCAAGTCCATCACGGGTGCCAGTACAGCCGCCCTCCGCAGTCACGCGGGTGGTCTCTACGATCGCAGCATTGCCTGCCGCTTGTCAGCGACAAGTTGATTCCTTGTCATTGACAAGGCCAACCCAAGCACTCAACGTCTGATTTCGCAGACCATCGCGGCACGAATCGCACAGGCTGTCCGGCGCCAACCTCGCTCATCGGATGTACCAATGGAAACGGCACCCGAGTGGCGACTCGGGTGCCATCGTGCCCCCAAGTTGCCTTGACCAGCAGAAGGAGCGTCCATGAGGATACCGCCAACCCATCGCCCACCGGAACCCGTGCCAGGCGAGGCAAGACCAGCAAGCCGTCAAGTCATTACGGTGCGAAACTTCGTCATAACTGCCGTCTGCCTAGCGGGAGCTGCGGCAGTTCACCTCCGGACCGACGATGCCATCCTGGCGACCACAACACTCCCGGTGCTACATGGCTTTCTCAGCCATTGGATCGCCGACTAAACAATAACGCCTCCGGAGGCCATCTATGGCAGCTACTCTTTGGCTAATCAAGATTGAGTTCGCACGCACCCCATCAGCCCTCGCCGCACTTCGTTCAGCCGCCAACAAACTAAAGCTGACCGTAACGGAAGTGCAACGAGAGTCGAGGCCCACCGTTTTGATTACTCGACGCTACCGGTGCACGTATCCGGAAGAGGCACTGACTGAGGGCTGGGCCCTAGTTTCGGAAGTACGGAAAAAGATCGGGCCGGACTGCCGGCCGGTTGCAGTCGTGATGCATCCCGAATCCGAACCTGAGCCAATGCCGCCAGCGATGGCGCTGTCGGAGATTGGCGTTGCATTAAACGTATCACGTCAACGCGCTCAGCAACTCTCACGACAGTCAGATTTCCCAAGGCCTATCGCCAAAACTTCAAACGGCCCGATCTATGCCACCGCAGACATAGCCCGATACCACGAAGCGCGGGAACGAAAGAACGGTCGAGCGACCAACGGAAATGTCACCTTCCCTAAAGTCGTTGATATCCGCTGCTAGTTCTGCCAGGGTTGTGCCTTGAATTCCGGCCAACGCTGCAGCCTATAACGCTCGTTCGATTGTCCGACCACCTCGAGGGGAGCCTCGCCCACGCGACCTCGCCTTCGTCGTTGTAGGCCTCGTTGGTTCCTGTGGGCAGTTACGGGCCATCCATAACCACGACCGAGAAGATTTTCGCCGTCCTGGACGCAGAGCCGTCGGCCCCATACCCCAGGTCGCGACCGACAACAGGCTTGATGGTGCTGTCGAGGTTGGGATGGATGGATCCTGATGCCCGGCCGGGCATCAGGCCGAACACTGCCAGGAGGAATCACCGTGAACGACCAGCCGCCCGCGCTCCGCACCGTCGAGGTCGATCCTGACGTGTACGACGTGTTGGAGCGCACCGCCACCAGCCGAGGCACTGATATCAACGGCGCGTTGCGTTATCTGACCGAGGCCCCGACGCCTCGGATCGTTTCCGACGACGAGGACTGACCGGGCCCAACCAGATGGGTGCCGCCGGGACTCCGCTACGCGGCCCCGGCGGCACCTCCCATCTCAGGGCGCTGCACGAAAAGCGTCTCCGCTCGCGTCCGAGGCAGCAGCAAGAAGTCGTTGTGCGGTGCGTGGCGTGACGCCGAGTTGCCGCGCGAGGAGCACGCCGAGCCCGCGCCGGTCCCGCCCGGCGGCGTCGGCCTCGGCCAGAAGTTCGATCGCGGTGTGAAGGCGCGCGTCGTCGGCGTACGGGTGAGGCTGACGGGTACCCGTCACGCCAGGAGTACGGCCGGTGGATTGCCGGCCCGTGCGGGCGTCGGCCACAGCCCACACGGTGCGCCGGTACCACCGGCGGCGGATTCGCCCGTCCGACAGTTCCTCGACGTGGTCGGGATGGTTGAGCAGGGTGGCGGGCAGGTTGCGGTATGAGCCGTAACCGAGGACTTTCGCCGCCGCGCCCGAGCCGATGAGGTCCTCCGAGTTGCCGCGGCGGTCGACCTTCGTTAGCTCGGCGCGTTTAGCGACCTGGTGCACGGTGTGGAACGTCTCGATGTCGTCGAGCCAGAACCAGTCGCGGCCGTCGTGGCGGAAGCCTTCGGGGAAGCCGAAGCGGGCGCGGTGGCGGTGCCAGTGGTTGACCGTCGAGTACGCCGCGACGACGTGCGCGGCGACGCCCGCCCGGTCGAGGGCGATGCGTCCGCCGATCATTCGTCGCGCCACGTGTCCATCCTCCCCCGGGTATCTCGCTGCGGCGCCGCCGCTCAAGGCGGGTGGGATCCCTCCACCGTTAGGATCGGCGGCACGCTCGGCTCGGGTGGAAGGCGGTCGTTGGTCCGCACTCGGCCCGGGTGGGGCGAGGTGGCCGGCGGGGTTGCGCACACCCTCGGGTGTGCCCGCCGGCCACCGTCCCGCCCCGGTCTAGACGTGCGGGCGCAGCAGCCGCCACGCCACCTGCGCCATCCGGTCGATGCGCAGCGCGGCCAGTTTCGCCCGTGTGGCGGGTTTCAGCGCGTCGTAGACGGTCAGGATCGCGGCGGCGGTGGTCATGTCCACCATCACCCCGTCGATCTTGCGGCAGTTGCCGCGTGTGACTTCCCGCAGCACCTCGATCACGCGGGGATCGCCTGCGGTGGCGTCGTCGGGTAGCGCGTCGAACTCGACCAGTCCCTCGCAGTCCGGGCAGGTAACGAGGTGCGGGTCGTCGGTGATGCGGGTCAGCGGTCCGTCGTCGGCTGCGCACACCGCGCCGAGGCGGCGTCGGGCCTTTGCGTGGGTGAACGCCGGCCGCTGGTGCCGTGAGGTGTCGGTCATGAGGTCGTCTCCGTGCCCGGCCAGATGCCGAGAGGATGGCCGGGAATGATGCGGCCTCGTCCGGGCGCGAGGGTGTCGAATACCTCGGAGTAGGTGGCGTGCAGCTCCCCGCGAACGCGTACGAGGTGTTTGCCTCGGGTGAGCTTGGCGGGCAGCGCGTCGACCACGCGGCGGATCAGCCCGTAGAGGTCGCGGGCCTCGATGAGGTCGGCGCAGCCGTGGCAAGCGGGCCACCGTTCACCCCATGCCTGAGTGACAGCGTGCTCGGTGTCGGTGCGGCGCACCCGGGCCGCTGCGTGCCGAGACCGGTAGTCGCTGACGCTGACGACTCGCGTGGTGACTCGGCGGTGCTCGCTGAATTGGTTGGCGCATCGGTAGATCCAGGCCGCGTCGGGCGCGGAGCAGAAGTCGCACTCGATGATCGGGTCCGGGATCTCGGTGACTGGTACCGGCTCGGGGTCGTGGTCGCCGTTGTCGCCGCGCTTGTTGGCGTGCTGGTACGTCACCACCCCGAGGCCGTTGATACGGATGCTGACGCCTCGTCGGCAGCGTCGGCAGTACGGCGACTCCAGCAGCGGCGCCGTGGTGGAGCCGAGCGCATCTGGCCCGATTGGCTTCCCGGACCGGTCGGTCTGCGGAAGGTGCGGCATCACCGTTCACCCCCGCCCTGGTTGCGGGTGTTCGGCGAGCCGGCCTCGGCGACGCCAGCGGCGCCGGACGGGTTGAGGGTTAGCCCGAGACGTAGCCGGCTGAGGTCGACCAGTCGCCGGATCAGGCTCACGGTTCCGACGCTCAGGTCGGGGTCGTAGTCGTGGGCGATGCGGCAGGCGTCGCGCAGGGCCACACACGCGTTGGTGAAGGCGGCCTCCAGGGCGGCGTGGTCGTCGGCGCGGGTGCACCTGACGACGTGATCGGCCGGGAAGCTGCGCTCGATGCCGCCGGGGAAGCGCAGCGTGTAGCGGCGTGCGTGGGTGGTGTGCGGGGTGGAGTAGGTGACGTCAGTGACAGTGCCGAGGCGGTGTTCGGTGGCGTCGGCGGGGGTGATGACGCGGGCGGTGTCGCCGTATTCCATGGAGCGGTACATCGGTGCTCCGTTCAGAGGCCGGGGTGGGAGGGGTTGGTGGTGTGGTCGGTCTCGCCGTAGCCGTTGATCTCGAAGGCGATGAGCCGGTCGTCGGTCTCGGTGGTGTCGGCGTGCAGGTAGAGGTCGGCGGCGCGGCGTTTGACGCCGATGGAGACGCCGTGCACGTCGAGGACGACGTAGGCGGTGCGGTCGCCGGGCTCGCCGGGGTAGACCCGCAGGTTGAGCCGGGTCAGCACCTCGACGCAGACAGGGTCTACCGTGCCGAGCTTGGCGAGCGCGTCCGCGAGGTGCTGACCGTCGAGGGTGCGCTGGCCGTCGCCGATGCCGTCGGTGTTCTCGGAGGGGTCGGTCGAGGTCGTCATGCCGGCTTCCCGTTCTCGCCGCTCGCCTCGGGCTCCGCGGTGGAGTGGGAGGTGGGTGGGAAGGTGGCGATGGTCTCGCCCAGGACGCCGCCGCCGAGTTGGTCGGTCAGGGCCGCGAGGCCGATGAGGGCGGTGCCGAGGGCGACGGCTTGCGTCGGGGTGCAGCGCACGCGGACGCGGGAGCCGTCGCCGGTGCGGGCGCGGACCTCGACGTGGCGCCGCCGCCAGAGCGCGGCGGGCTGCTCGGTGTCCGGCTCGGCGATGACGGTTCCGCGCAGGGCCTCGCGCAGCGAGGCGCGGAGGAACTCACCTCGGCGCATGGCAACCGCCTCCCAGCGTGTTGCCGTGTTCGTGAGGACGGTGCGCTCGTCGCCGGTGGTGCTGGCCGCGAGTGCGCGGGCGCGTTCGGCTTTGCCGGTCGCCTCCGCGAATTCGACGGCGACGTTGAACAGGTGTTCGGGTCTCATGGGTGCTCCGCGATGATGTCGAGGGGATGCCGCCGGGGCGTGCCGCGCGGCCCGGGGTGCGACCGTGCCGCGCGGCACATCACGGGCGGTCAGGGATGGGCAGGCGGTGGCCCGGCGGCGGCGTCCGGCGTGGCCGGTTGCCCGGCGGTCCCGTCCGCGTCGAAGGGCGGTGCGGCCTTGACGTGGGGTAGGCCGGGGTCGAGTTTCTGGCCGCTGCGGTCGAGGCTGAGCGCCCCGTAAGCGGTCAGGTGCGCGCCGACGGCGAGGGCCTGCACGCCGGTGAGCAGCACGACGAGTCGGCGGCCCTCCGTGCTGTAGGTGTGCAGCTCGACGTGGCCGTTCGTCAGCGGCCGGACCGGCAGGAACCGCTCGACCGTCGCCCCGCCGGGTGCGGTCGCCCAGATCGCTGAGCAGAGTGCGTTCCACTGCTCATTGACGAGGGCTTCCCAGTGCTCGGCGCGGGCGATCAGGTGGGCGTGTTCGGCTTCGCTGGTCGAGTGTTCGGCCATCGCGCGGGCGACCTCGGCTGCCGCGTGGTGAGCGCTCACCCGGTTGGCCAGTCCGATCATGGAGGTGGCGGTGGGCTCCGGCGCGAGCATGGACTCGGCGGTGGGCGTGGGGACGGGCGCGGTGCCGGTGGCGGGGTGCTCGCCGGTACCGGGGCCGGGCGTGGTGGCCCGGCCCCCGTGCCGGGCCATCTCAGACCGCCAGCAGCTCGAACGCGCGGGCCTTTAGGTCCGCACCGGCACCGGTCAGCGCCCGCGTGGCGCGGGCGAGGTCGGACTTGGCGGGGGCGAAGTGGTCCACGTACTCGGTGATGGCCTGGAAGCCGGCCCACCGGGTGCCCTTGATCGCCTTCTGCGTGTCCGCGTCCCTGATGAGGTAGCGCAGCGTGGCAGTGCGCTGCTTGGAGTTGTTCTTCGCCACGTCCGAGGCGTCGTTGGCGAGGGGCCACACCTGCGCGACGATCTTCTCGAACTCGCCCATGGTCAACGACTCGTTGATCATTTTTTCGGCTTCGGTCTCGAAGTCGTGAAACGCGCGCCACATCAGGCCGAGGGCTTGCCGGGCCTCGGCGATCTTGCTGGTGACGTTCGAGGTGTGCCGGAACGTGTACGAGCTGACCGACCGGGCGAAGGCCAGGTTCTGGGTGTTCTTGCAGACGATCCGCACGGGGGTCGCATCGAGGCGTAGGGCGGCGGTGCCGTCGTGGGAGGTGGTGGCCGCGAGGTACAGGTCCATGTCGTCCACCCCGGCGATCTGCATCGCGGTGGGCAGCTTCATGGTGACGAACACCGAGCGGCCCTTGCGCATCGAGCCGGCGGTCTCGAAGTGCGCGCCGGAGGCGTCGACCAGGAGGTTGAGGGTCTCGGCGACCTGTTCGTTCTGCACCACGCTGTAGTCCTCACCGACCACGCCGAGATACTCCGTCTCGCCGGTGGCCGGGTTGGTCCGCACGGTCATGTACTTGTCGGAGCAGTCGACCTTCGTCACCCCGCGCTCGGTGACCTCGATGCCCTGAAGGGCGATCTTGCGGACCTCCCACCCGCCGAGCCACGCCTTGCTCATGACCTCCTCGGCGGTCATGCACTCGTCGGCCACAGTGCCGAGCTGATGCCAGGCGGTCAGCCGCGCAGAGGCGAACGCCGTCTGACCGTTCGCGAGAGTTTCCAGTTCGTGTGCCACGGTGGCACCCCTTCCGGATCGTTGGTGTTCGGGCGGGCGGCCCGGCCCGGGGGGTTGCGTCCCCCGGGCCGCGCCGTCAACAACAATGTTGCCTACCTCCACAGGTCGATCAAGGCGATCGGGTGGAGTCGATGAAGGTTTCTGCGGCGAATCTGACGCCCGCCGCCGGGCGTGGCCTACCGGGTGTCTGTGGCCGGGTGTAGCTGTCCTTCCAGGCCGTACGCATACGCGCGGACGGTTTTGAACGGGGCCGGTAGGTACACGGTGAACCCGTGTTCGGGGATAAACCGGGTCCGGTACGCGCGGGTGATGCCCAACAGGTACCGGTCGGGTTTGTCGCCGTGCGACCCCGGCGGGATGATGCCCGCCCCCGGACGGTCGGCACGGGCGCGGCGGTGCCGCCCGAGCGCCAGATGGGGGCACAACGACAGTGCGGCGCTCATGCACTCGGGGTGCCCCGGCGGATCGGCGTAGCGCATCAACTCAGCGGCCCGAGATCCGCCGAGAAACGCCACCCAGTACCCCATCGGCTCACCGCACAACGAACATCGGCGCTCGACAGCGAGGCGGGTCGAGGTGGTGGTGTTGATCGTGGTGAAGTCCACGTGCGACCCGCCACCGGTCGGGTCGGGGTGGATGTTGACCGGCGGGATGGGCAGGCCGCGCCGCGCGTCGTGGGGACGCGCGGCTAGCGAGGGCGGGATGTCGGGTCGGTCGGTGGCCGGACCGGCAGCCGATGGGCCGGTCACGAGGCACCGGCCGCACGGGTGGACCGGGCGTCGGTCACGGTGACGTGCGGTAGCTGTGACCGCAACACGGCGAGCGCCTTCTCCCACTGTGCCTCAGTCAGGGGCAGGGTGACCGGTTCGAGGTTCGCGGCGGTCATCGTCACGGCCATGATGTCGGCCTCTTCCGCCGAGTCGAACACGGCCACCATGTCGCCCCCGGCAACCATGTAGACGCGAGGGTCACCGGCGGGCCGGGGCACCCGGGCGGTATGGCGATGTTCGGCCAGCCACCGGCCGACCACCTCGGCCGGGTCGCCGGTCATGTCGTCGGTGTCGTAGCCCTCGCCATCGAGCCATGCGAAATGATCGGCGACAGTCCAATCAGGATGGATGAGCCAGCTTTGCCGTACGGCCTGCCACATGGTCAGGCGCGCCGGAGCGCTGATCGGTTCGGCCGGTTGGGAGCCGTTCGGACCGGGCGCCGGGCATAGGGGGGTGCCGTCGTGGTGGGACGTGACCGGACGCGGGGTGAATCCGTTGAGGGGCCAGTCACGCGGCGGTACTGGCCGGGCCGGTTCCCCGCATTCGGGGCAGCGCAGCCCCGGCGCGAACGTCGGGCCGTGGGCGTCGTGGTCGTGGTCGGGGTGGCCGTGGGGGGTGGTCATTGCCGTTCCTTCCGTGCGCTTGTGGGT
>NZ_QGSZ01000342.1 GCF_003857055.1 Micromonospora inaquosa
GGGTAAGCCGAGCGCGCCGCGCAGCGTCACCGCCGCCGCCGGCAACGCCCAGGCGCGGGTGAGTTGGCGGCCAGCCGCCGCCAACGGCGCCGAGATCATCAAGTACGTGGTGGAGGGCGCCGACCAACGCCTGGAGGTGGGTGCCAACCAGCGTGCGGTGGAGGTCAAGGGTCTGACCAACGGCGAGACGTACCGGTTCGCGGTGCACGCGGTGAACGCCAAGGGCGACGGTCCGTCGCGCAACAGCAACCCGGTGACGCCGACCGCCGCGGTGCCCGACCCGCCGGCGAGCGTCACCGCGCAGGAGCGGCCGGACGGCACGGTGCTGGTGAGGTGGCCGGCGGCGAACGGGCAGGGCAACACCATCGCGAGGTACGCGGTGACGGCCAGTTCGGCGGGGACGAACGCGCCGGCCGGCGAGTCGACAAAGACGGAGCTGGTGGTGCCCGCCGGTGAGCTGGAGTACGGCACCCAGTACGCGTTCACCGTGGTGGCGGTCAACAGCAAGGGGGCCGGCTCGGCGGCGTCTCCGGTCAGCAACACCGTGGTGCCCTTCGCGGCGCCCGGTCGACCGCTCAACCTGCGCGCCGGCACTGTCGCCAACCAACCGGGTGCGGTGACGGTGCAGTGGGCGCCGGCCGATGCCAACGGCCGGCCGGTGACGAAGTACCTGGTGGACGTGGGTGGGCGGGTCAGCGAGGTGACTGACACCCGCACGACAGTGACCGGGCTGGGCAACGGCCAGAACGTCACGGTGAAGGTGAAGGCGGTCAACGAGGCCGGGCCGGGGCCGGAGGCGACCGCCACCGCCCGTACGGTGGCCGAGCCACGGGTCACTGTGACCGGCTCGTCGTCGACGGCGACCGGTGCGACTGTGACGTTCACCGTGGACGCCGGCGGTGGTCAGGCCACCTGCGCGCTGAGCACGGCGGGTGAGGCGGCGAAGGCCGGGGCGTGCTCCAGCATCACGATGACGGGCCTGACGCCGGGCTCGAAGTACACGTTCACGGTGACGGCCACCAACGCCGCCGGTAAGGGCACGGCGAGGAGAGCGCAGGACACCCAGCCGCTGTACGGAGTCGCGACCTGCAACAACGGGCCGGATGGCGACCAGCGAACGTACTGCAACAAGGAAGTCGACGGCCGCAACGGCAACGAGGTCTTCAAGGTCACCCGGCAGGACAACGACCAGCAGGCCGGCTGGGCAAAGCCGGGCACCCGGCTGAAGGCGTACTGCAAGAAGTCGGGCGAGAATGTCGACTCGTGGATCTACAACAATCAGAAGCAGAGCAACTGGTGGGTCCAGGTCGAGTTCAACGGGAAGAACTACATCCCGTGGGCCTGGCTCAACCTGGAGGGCGGCGACAACATCAACACCCTGCCCACCTGCTGAACCACCAGGCGAGGAGCACCACCGACAGTGAACACCCACGAGCCGCTCACCCAACCGGAGGTGCAGGGTTTCGCCGCCCTGGCCGCCCGGCTGGCCGAGAACGTCAACGCCGTGGTGCTCGGCAAGCCGCAGGTGGTGCGGCTGGCGCTGACCGCGCTCTTCGCCCAGGGTCATGTGCTGCTGGAGGACGTGCCCGGGGTCGGTAAGACGACCCTGGCCCGGGCCATCGCCGCCACCGTCAAGGGTGAGTGGCGGCGCATCCAGTTCACGCCCGACCTGCTCCCCTCGGACGTGTCCGGCGTGACGATCTTCAACCAGGCGACCCGGGACTTCGAGTTCCATCCGGGGCCGGTCTTCGCCAACATCGTCATCGCCGACGAGATCAACCGGGCGTCGCCGAAGACCCAGTCGGCGCTGCTGGAGGTGATGGAGGAACGGACGGTCACTGTGGACGGGGTGCGGCACCCGGTGCCGTCGCCGTTCCTGGTGGTGGCCACCCAGAACCCGGTGGAGATGGACGGCACCTACCGGCTGCCGGAGGCGCAGTTGGACCGGTTCCTGGTGAAGCTGTCCGTCGGGTACCCGGACGAGGCGGTCGAGGTGGAGGTGCTGCGCGGCGCGACCGTGCGCTCCCCCGAGGCGCTCGCACCGGTCACCGACACCGCCACCGTCGGGGAGATGGTCCGGATGGCCCGCCGGGTGCACATCGCCGAACCGCTCTACGCGTACGCGGTCCGGCTGGCCGCGGCCACCCGTACCCACCCGCAGGTGCGCGTCGGGGTCAGCCCTCGGGGCGTGATCGCGTTGACCCGCGCGGCGTGCGCGTACGCGTTGATCGACGGGCGGGGCTGGATCATGCCGGAGGACCTCAAGGCGCTCGCCGAGGCGGTGTTCGCGCACCGGCTGCTGCTCACCCCGGACGCCCAGGTGCGTGGGATGACCCCCGCGGAGGTGCTGCGCCAGGCCGTCGCCTCGGTGCCGGTGCCGCTGCCGTCGGGGCAACCCGCTCCGGTGCAGGGCTGACCGGCAGCAACGCGATGGGGATCACCGCCCGTGGGGTCGGGCTGCTCGTCGCCGCCGTGGTGCTGCTGGGGGCGGGTTTCCGGTTCGCGTACCCCGAGTTGACGCTGCTGGGCGCGGCGGCCGGCGCGGCCGTGGGATACGCCGCGCTGGTCGCGGTCTGGCGGCCCCGGTTGACGGTGACCCGCCGCGCGGACCCGGACCGGGTGGCGCGCGGTGAGCCGGCGAGCATGACGTTGACCGTGCGCAACGTCGGCCGGTTGCGGTCGGCGAACCTGCTGGCCGAGGACCGGTGCGGGGAGCGGACCGTGCCGGTGCCGGTGTTGCGCCTGCGGCCGGGCCGGGACACCGAGGTCCGCTACGACGTGCCGACCGACCGTCGTGGGGTGGTGCCGGTCGGTCCGTTGCGGGTGACCCGACGCGACCCGCTGGGGCTGGTGGCGTTGGCCCGCCCGTACGGTGCGACGGTGCCGGTCTGGGTGCACCCCCGGGTCCATCCGCTGACGGCGGTGCCCAGCGGCGCTGGGCGCAGCCTCGACGGCCGGGTGGACGGGGTCCCGCACGGGTCGATCACGTTCGACTCGCTGCGGGAGTACGTGGTCGGTGATGAGCTGCGCCGGGTGCACTGGCGGACCAGCGCCCGGGTGGGTGAGCTGATGGTGCGGGAGAACGTGGACACCAGCCTGCCGCGCCTGGTCGTCCTGTTGGACAACCGGGTCGCCGCGCATCCGCAGCGGGTCGGTGGGGTGGCGGAGTCGTTCGAGTCGGCCTGCGAGGCGGCGGCGTCGATCGTCACCGCCGCGCACCGCGCCGACCTGCCGGTGCTGTTGCTGTTGGTCGCGGCGGAGATCACGACGACCGACGGTGACGGCGACGGCCCGCTCGGGCCGCTGGACCGGCTCGCCGCCGCCGAGCTGTCCGGCGATGGTGACGCGGTGCGCGCGGCCACCACCCGGCTGCGGCAGGACCGGCTCGGCGACACGCTGATCTTCCTGACCGGGCCGGGTGGCCGGGACGAGCTGGGGCACGTCGGTGCGTTGCGTGGGGCGTACCCGTCGGTGCTGGTCGGGGTGTTCGGCGCGGCCGAGCCGACACCGCCGGGCACCGCCGGCCTGGTGGTCGTCGACGCGGCGGACGGCGCGCAGTTCGCCGCCGAGTGGGACGGGGTACGCCGGTGGTGACGGGCGCTGTGCGCGTGCTGCGGGCGGCGGTCCTGCCGCTGGCGCTGATCGGGCTGACCGGGCTCTCCGGGGTGGTGCTCGGCCGGGTGTACGCCGGTGGCCTGCTGACCTGGCTGGTCGTCGGCGCGGCGGCGGGTTCGGTGCTGGTCAGCGTCGCCGCGCGGCGGTTGCCGTCGTGGCTGGTGGCGCCGGTGTCGGTGGCCGCGATGGCCGGTTGGACACTGTGGTCGTTGCGGCTGGCCGCCACCCGCGCCGAGCTGCCGGGCGGCCTGCTGGAGGTCGCTGCGGACGCCGCCGGCAACGGCATCCCCCGGCTCCTCACCGCGATGATCCCGGTGGAGCCCACTCCGGACACGGTGCTGGTGCCGGTGGTGGCGGCCTGGCTGGCCGGGCTGGCCGGCGCGGAGGTGGCGCTGCGCACCGGCCGGGTGCTGCTGGGTTACCTGCCGGCGGCGGGGCTCTACGCCGCCGCCCTCTATGTGGTGGGCCCGAACGCCGAACCGGCGGTGGGGTCGACGTTGGCGTTCGTCGCGGTCGCGGCGGTCGGCCTGGCGACCCCCACCCGGGCGGCGGCGGGCGGCGGCGACCCGACCGCCGACCTGACCCCCCGGGTACGCGCGGCGGTGCGGCTGCGGCTGGCCGCCAGCGCGGCGCTCGGGGTGGCGGTGGTGGTCGGGCTGGTCGCTCTGCTCGGCCCGTTCGTCGCCGGGCAGGTCGACGGCCGGCCGGTGGACCCGCGCCGGTATGTGGAGCCCCCGCAGGTGCAGACGCTCGACGAGAACCCGTTGATCCGGATCTCCGGCTGGGCGCTGCACCCGGAGCAGAAGCTCCTCGACGTGAGCACGGAACGTCCGGACGCGTCGCCCGAGACCGACCCGGCGGTGGACACGAAACACAGTGTGCGGATCCGCCTGGCGGTGCTCAGTGACTACGACGGGGTGACCTGGCGGGTCGGCGCGACGTACCGCAACGCCGGTCGGATCCTGCCGGCCGCGACAGCGGCCCGGGACAGCACGGTGCGGACGGTCCGGCAGCAGATCAGCGTGGCGGAGCTGAGCGGTCGACTGCTGCCCGCGGTGGCGACGCCCCGGGAGGTCAGTGGGGCACGGGTGGCGTACGACCCGGCGAGCGGGACGCTGATCCGGCCGGAAGGGCTGACGCCGGGGCTGCGGTACACAGTGACCTCCGCCGAGGAGCGCCCCGACGTGAACCTGTTGGCCACCGCGAACGTGCCCGCCGGTGGTGAGGTGGCGCGGGTGTTGCGGGTCGCCGACGGGGTGCCCGACCCGATGCGCCGGCTGGCCGCGCAACTGGCCGAGGAGAACGGCGCGCCGTTCTCGCGGGCCTTGGCGATCGAGCAGTTCCTGGCCGAGCACTACCGGGTGGTGGCGGACGCGCCGAGCGGGCACGCGTACCCGAATCTGGGCTTCTTCCTGTTCGGGCCCCGCAACGGCGGCGGGCAGGAGGGCACCTCGGAGCAGTTCGCGGCGGCGTTCGCGGTCCTCGGTCGGCTCTCCGGGCTACCCACCCGGGTGGTGGTGGGTTTCCGGACCAGCGGGCAGGGGCCGGTGCTGGCCGGTGACGCGTACGCCTGGCCGGAGGTGCTCTTCGACGGGCTGGGTTGGGTGCCGTTCGACCCGCTGCCCCGCCCGAATGACGAGCCGAGGCCGGTGGAGGAGGATTTCCGCCCGACGCCGGAGAACCCACCGCCGTCGGAGGCGCCGGCACCGACCGCGGAGCCGAGCGCCTCGCCGGAGCCGGTGGCCGCCGCCGACGGGCCGCCCGCCGCGGACGGGGTTTCCACGCCGGTGCTGGTCGCTGGCGGCAGCGGCGGTCTGCTGCTGGTGGTGGGGGCACTGCTGCTGACCCTGTTGGCGATGCGCCGTTCCCTCACCCGCGGTCGGCTGGTGCGGGGTGACCCCGGTCAGCGCATCGCCGGCGCCTGGCGGGAGGTCACCGACGCGCTCCGGCTGGCCGGGAGACCGGTCGGGGACGACCTGGCCGCGACCGAGGTCGCCGGGCACGCCCGCCAGGCCCTCACCGACGCCCGAGCGGGCACGATCGGCGACGACACGACCGCCGACCCGGACGCCGGTCCGCCCACCGGCGGCACTGCGGCGGCAGACGCGTCCAGCCCGGCGGTCGACGAGTTGGCGGCCCTGCTCAACCAGGTGGGCTTCGCGCCGGGTGCCGCAACACCCGACCAGGCGGCCCGGGCCGTCGAGGTGGCCACCGCCTACGTGACCAGCCTGCGCTCGGCCCGCCCCTGGTGGCGTCGCCTGCTCTGGTCCGTGCACCCCGCACCCCTACGCCGCCCCCGCTAGTCGCGACCCACCCTCCTGCGCGATCTTGCACTTTCTGCCCCGACGTAACGGGCATTGTGCGCAAGTCGGCGACCGAAAGTGCAAGATCGCCGAGCTGAGTCGCTACGCCGCGCACTGCCGTGCGGTAGGGGGTTAGGCGGTCAGCCGGCGGACTAGTTTGCGCATGCCGGCCTGCCAACCGTCCGGGTCCTCGGCGCGGCGGCGCGCGTAGTCGGCGACCTCGGGGTGCGGCAGGATCAGGAAACGCTCCTCGGCCAGTCCGGCGATGGCCGCGTCGGCGACCTGGTCCGGGGTGAGCACCGCGCCTGACGCGGCGACGACCCGGGCGCCGAGGTGACCGTCGACGAGACCGTCGGCGAGCATCGGGGTGTCCACCCCCTGCGGGCAGAGCGCGCTGACCCGGATGCCCCGGTCCCGGTAGGTGATGGCCAGCCACTCCGCGAACCCCACCGAGGCGTGTTTCGTCGCGGTGTACGCGGCGTCGCCCACAGCGGTCAGCACACCCGCCGCGGAGCAGGTGTGCAGCAGGTGCCCGCCGCCCCGGGCGAGCATGCCGGGCAGCACCGCGCGGGCCGAGTACACGTGGGCGATCACGTTGACCCGCCAGGCGCGGTCCCAGCCGGCGTCGTCGACCTCCACTCCCCCACCCGTGGTCACCCCCGCGTTGGCGCAGAACAGGTCGATCCGGCCGAACCGCTGCTCGGTGTCGGCGACCAGCGCACGGACCTGCTCCTCGTCGGTGACGTCGACGGCGTGGGCGTGCGCGACCGGGCCGATGCCCTCGGCCACCGCGCGGGCCGCGTCGGCGTCCAGGTCGGCGACCACCACGGCCGCGGCCCCCTCGGCGGCGAACCGGCGTGACAGGGCCGCGCCGATGCCGCCGGCCCCGCCGGTGACCACCACGATCCGGTCGGTGAGGTTCACGCGGACGCCTCCACGAGGTTGGTGCCCAACCGGGCGATGAGGCTGAGCAGCGCGGTCGCGCCCCCGGCGGTGACCTCGGGGGTCGGCAGCAGCGCGATGATCGGCACGTCCACCCCGTTGTCGGCGTAGCGGCGCACCTCGGCGCGGCACCGCTCCGGCGAGCCGTGCAGCACCAGCGCGTCGACCACCTCGTCGGGCACCGCCGCGTTGGCGCCGCGCCGGTCACCGGCGGCCCAGGCCGTCCACATGGGCGCGAGCGCCTCGTCGCGGCCGAGCCAACGGTGAAACTCGGCGTACGCCCCGACGGTGAGGTAGCCGGTGATGAGCCGGCGGCCCAGCGCCCGCGCGTACGCGGTGTCCTCGGTGGGGCAGACGAAGATTCGGGCGGCGACCTCGAAGCCGGCGCGGCGCTCGCCCAGCTCGGCGAGGGCACGCGGCACGTCGTCGGCGCTGAGCCAGTTGAGGATGACCCCGTCGGCCTCCGCACCGGCCAGCCGGAGCATCCCCGGGCGCAGTGCGGCGAGCAGGATCGGTGGCGGCACCGCCGGCGGTTGTTCGAGCGTGAACCGGCGGATGGTGAACGTGTCGTAGGCCTCGTCGACGGTCTCGCCGCGCAGCGCGGCGCGCAGGAAGCGCAGCACGTCGCGGGTGCGGCGGAACGGCTCGTCGAACGGCACCGCGTTCCAGTCCCGCACGAGCACGGGTGAGGACGCGCCGATGCCGAGTGAGAACCGGCCCGGCGCGGCCTCGGCCAACGCCGCCGCGCTCATCGCCAGCAGCCCGGGGCCCCGGGTGAAGACCGGCGCGATCGCGGTGCCCAGCCGCAACCTCGGTTGCCAGGCCGCGGCGAGCGCCAGCGGGGTGAACGCGTCGGTCCCGGCGACCTCGGATGACCAGACGTCGGTGAACCCGGCCCGGTCGAGGGCCGCGTAGGCCGCGTCGTGCTGCGCCAGCGCGATCCCGCCCAGCGGCACCGTCATGCCCCATCGATTCGTCACTGATCGATCGTGCCCGTTGACGCCGGCCCGAGCAAGATCCCCGGGTTGGGCAGAATCGCCGGTTTCCGGCCGTGCGCCGGCGGGAAGTGCTACCGAAATGCGGGCTAGCGCACCGTCCTTCAGGGCGGTGGTGAATGCCCGCGCGGGGGGCTGTCAAGGCCCGAGCGTGCCCTAGGCCGGACGGTTCTGTTGCTCGATGTACTGCAGCAGGACGCCCAGGGGTGCCCCGCCGACGGAGCCGGCGAAGTACGACGCCGACCACAGGCGGTTGGCGCGGTAGTAGTGGCGGCCGAGGTCAGGGAACTCTTGGCGCAGCCGCCGGCTGGACACACCCTTGAGAGAGTTGACCAACTTCGCCAAGGCGACCTTGGGCGGGAAGTTCACCAGTAGGTGGACGTGGTTGTCCTCGCCGTTGAACTCGACCAACTCGGTGTCGAAGTCGGCGCACACCGTCCGCATGATGTCCTCCATCCGCTTGAGGTGCTGGTCAGAGAAGACTCGGCGCCGGTACTTGGTCACGAAGACCAAGTGGGCGTGCAACGCGAAAGCACAGTGTCTACCAGTGCGGACGTCCCCTAGATCAGCCATAGACCAAAGGTAGACTCGACCCGTGCAGCTTCGGTACAACTACCGGCTCTACCCGGATGCCGCCCAGCGCGAGGCGCTGGCGAAGGCGTTCGGGTGCGCGCGGGTGGTGTTCAACGACGGGCTGCGCGTGCGACAGGAAGCACACGAGGCTGGCCTGCCGTACCCGACGGACGCCGAGCTGTCCAAGCGGGTCACCGTGGCCAAGTTGACCCCGGAGCGGGCGTGGCTGGGCGAGGTGTCATCGGTGGTGTTGCAGCAGGCCATCGCGGACCTGAACAAGGCCTACCGCAACTTCTTCGCCTCGCTGTCGGGCAAGCGCAAGGGTCGCAAGGTCGCCCCTCCCCGGTTCCGGTCCCGCAAGGACAGCCGGCAGGCCGTCCGGTTCACCGCCAACGCCCGGTTCAAGATCCTCGACAACGGTCGACTGCGGCTGCCGAAGATCGGCGACCTGGAAGTCCGTTGGTCGCGGGAGCTGCCGGCTGCGCCGACGTCGGTGACGGTGGTCCGAGACGCCGCTGGTCGGCACTTCGCCTCGTTCGTCGTGCAGACCGCCGACCAGCCGTTGCCCGAGCTGGACTCGGAGGTCGGCATCGACCTGGGGTTGACGCACTTCGCAGTGACGTCCGACGGGACGAAGGTGACCGCGCCGAAGTTCCTGCGCCGTGCAGCCCGCAAGCTGCGCCGGTTGCAGCAGGGATTGTCCCGCAAGCAGCGGGGCAGCAACAACCGCAAGAGGGCCGTCCGGAAGGTCGCCCGCGCGCACGCGAAGGTGGCCGACACCCGGCGGGACTGGCAGCACAAGCTTTCGACGCAGATCATCCGCGACAACCAAGCGGTGTTCGTCGAGGACCTGTGCGTGACCGGTCTCGTCCGGACACGGTTGGCGAAGTCGGTGCACGACGCTGGGTGGTCGCAGTTCGCGGCCATGCTGGAGTACAAGGCCACCCGGCACGGGCGCACCTTCGCCCGGGTAGATCGGTTCTTCCCGTCAACCCGCATGTGCTCGGACTGCGGCCGGATCAACGACAAGATGGCGCTCAACGTCCGGACGTGGGGCTGTCCATGCGGCAGCCTGCACGACCGAGACGTGAACGCCGCCAAGAACATCAGGGCCGCCGGACGGGCGGACCTCAACGACCGTGGAGCGCAGGTAAGACCGGCACCCGTGCCGGCACCACGCAGGGAAGCGGTAACCCGCCGGGAGCTTGCCCCTTCGGGGGCGTAGCAGACCGGAATCTCCGCCCTTCAAGGCGGAGAGGGCGTCAACACTTCGAGGTGGACCGGCGCGCGGCGGTGGCCGGTGCCCGGCCTGGGTCGTTCGAAGATCTCCAAGTGGGAGATCGCAGGGGAACACCTGGCCGAGCGGTACCAGCAGTTCTTCCTGGTCGCGCTGGGCGAGACACTCCTGGTGGCCGGTCTCACCTACAGCAAGGGACCGTACGAGGCGGGGCACGCCTGGGCGTTCTCGCTGGCCCTGGCGACGTCGATTCTGCTGTGGCGGATCTATGTGCAACGGGCCGGGCAGCTCTTGGCCGAGGCAATGATGAAGGCCCGGCACCCCGCCAGTGTCGGCCGCTCCGCGGCCGACACCCACCTGGTCATGGTGGTGGGCCTGGCCGCGACCGCGATCGGCTACGAGCTGATCATCGAACACCCGTTGGACCGAATCTCGGGGGCATGGCTGGCCACGGTGCTGGGTGGGCCGGCGCTGTTCCTGGCCGGCCGGGCCCGCTTCGAGTACGACGTGTTCGGGCGGGTCTCCCGCGCACGGTGGATCGCCATCCTGGTACTGGTGGCGGCTGCCGTCCCGT
This sequence comes from Micromonospora inaquosa, assembly GCF_003857055.1. Lineage (GTDB taxonomy): Bacteria > Actinomycetota > Actinomycetes > Mycobacteriales > Micromonosporaceae > Micromonospora > Micromonospora inaquosa. Next base: position 10,240 of record NZ_QGSZ01000342.1, read on the forward strand.
TGCTGCACCTGCCCGGACTGGCGGCCACCGCCGTTGCGGCGCTGGTGCTCGGCGCGGTCGCGGTCGCCGACGCCCACCGGGCCCACGGCGCCCCACCGGAGGCCGCCGCGCCACCGTCCTGATCAAACGACGTACGACGATGTGAAGCCGGCGGGTCCGGTTAGTCTCGGCGGGTGACCTTCTCGCTCGTCGCCCGTTCCGCCGACGGCCGCCTGCACGGCGTGGCCGTCGCCAGCAAGTTCCTCGCCGCCGGGGCGTTGGTGCCGGCCGCCGCCGCCGAGGTGGGTGCCCTGGCCACCCAGGCGCACGTCAACCTCGCCTACCGCCCGCAGGGCCTCACCCTGCTGCGCACCGGGGTGGCCGCCGCCGACGTGGTGGCCGGGCTGGTCGCCACCGACCCCGAACGGGACCACCGCCAGCTCGGCGTCGTGGGAGCCAGCGGCGCGGGTGCCAGCTGGACGGGGCCGGCCTGCCATCCGTGGGCCGGCGGGCGGACCGGTGACGGCTGGGCCGCACAGGGCAACATCCTCACCGGGCCGGAGGTCGTCGACGCGCTCGGTGCGGCCTGGCAGGCGGGAACGGCGCTGCCGTTCGCCGAGCGGCTGGTCGCCGCGCTGCGGGCCGGCGACGAGGCCGGCGGCGACCGGCGTGGCCGGCAGAGCGCCGGCCTGCTGGTGGTCGAGCGCGGCGGCGGGTACGGCGGCACCAGCGACGTGGTGGTGGACCTGCGCGTGGACGACCACCCGGACCCGGTCGCCGAACTGGGTCGCCTGCTCACGGCGCACACCATGCTGTTCGGCCGGCCCGACCCGGCCACCCTGCTCGACCTGAGCGGCGCGGTCGCCGCCGAGGTGGCGGCGCTGCTCGGCGCGCTCGGGCATCCGGTCCAGGAGGACGGCACCGAAGCGGCGTTGATCTCGTGGGCCGGGATCGAGAACCTGGAGGAGCGGCTGGTGCCGGGGCGGATCGACCCGGTGGTGCTGACGCACCTGCGCGGGGTCGCCCCGCACGTCCCCGCGCCCCGCGCGCCGCGCTGACCCGACCGCGCCGCGCTGACCCCACCGCGCGCCGCGCTGACCCGACCGCGCGCCGCGCTTTACCCTCCGCGCTCCACCGACCCGACGCGACGGCGACCGCTGGTGGCAGCCCTCGGGCGTGCCGCCGGCAGTCACCGCCAGGGAGTGCGGCCCGGGTCAGCGGCCGAAGGCGAGCCAACGGAAGCCGGCGGCGTCGACCGCGGCCCGTTCCGGGACGGTCAGCGCCGCCCGGCCGGTGGCCTTGCGGATCAGGGTCAGCCGGTCCCAGCTCAACCCGGCCGGTGTCGGTCGTCCACCGGTGAGCAGTTCGGCGATGACCACGGCGGCCGGTGCGGTGAGCCACGGGGGCCGGCCCAGCGCGGCGGCCAGATCCAACCCGTGCACGCCCACCTCGACGACCCGGGTCCGCAGGAACTCCCCGAGACGCATCGCGTCGCCGTGCCGGGTTCGCACCACCCGGTCGACCGGCGCGGCGGCGACAGCCGCGTCGGTGGCCCGCCAAGCCCGGTCGAACTCGGCCGCCAGCGCCGCCCGGCCCACCTGTGACGCGTCGCGCTGGCCGCCGGCGATCCGGTCGGCGTCGACCTCGGCGGTGAACTTCGCCGCGCCGAAGTAGCCGGCGGCATCCACCTCGGCGCGTGGCGGGGCGGGCGCGGCGAGCATGTCGGCCAGCCGGCCGACCCCGGTGCGGGTGTGCGCGATCAGGTCCCGGACGTTCCACGGAGGGCAGTCGGTGGGCCGGCCCAGATCAGCGTCGGTCAACTCGGCCAAAACCTCGGTGAACCGCACGCACTCGGCGCGGAACGCCGCCCGGTCCGGCTCCACCGGGCGCCTCAGCCCTTGACCCGGGGCACCAGCCGGTGCACGACGCTGACCACCAACGCCATCACCACGGCCATCGTGCCGGCGATCCCGGCGGCGCTGCCCGCGTACCCGACGAACAGGGGTCGGCGGGTCAACTCTTCCGGCCCGGTGTCGCGCAGGTCGAGCAGCCAGGACAGGGAGAGCCCGCAGACGACCAGAGCGAGCACACCGCCGAGCCCGAGCACCAGCGCCGCGATCCGGTGCGCGTCACCGGGGGCGATCTCGGCCTGCTCCCGTTGGCTGACCAACAGCAGCAGCCCGGCCAACGCCGCCCACACACCCACCACGAGGTACGCGGCGACGGCGTCGCTGGGCCGGTGCCAGCCGGCGGAGAGGGTGGCGACCCCGGCGACGGCGGCGTAGCCGGCACCGATGAAGGCACCGGCGGCCCGCACCTTGCGCGGCAGCACGAGCATCAGCGCGACCGCCACCGAGGCGGCCACAGTGGTGTGCCCGCTGGGCAGGCTGTTGCCCACTGCGGCGCGTGCCGGGTCGAGGCCGTAGTCGGGGCGGTTCAGCCCGTACTTGAGCAGTTGGGTCGTGACGTTCGCTCCGGCGATCAGCAGGGTCGCGGTGATCGCCAGGGCGATCCGACCCCGGATCAGCGCGATGAACCCGATCATCGCGGTGGCGGCCAACAGCGAAACCACCGACATCGCGTTGAGGATCCGGTCGACCGGACCATCGATGGTGTCCTGCCCGATCCGGTTGCCGGTGAGGGCGACCGTGTCCACCCACTGGCCGACCTCGAGGTGCACGGCCACCCGCCACACGGCGAGGAAGGCGGCCGCCTGGACGAGGGCCAGTACGACCAACCAGACCGCGGTCCAACCCCGTGCCGTCGCGCGCATCCGCACACCGTAGCGGCCGGTGTCGGCGGTCCGAGCGGTGGCCCGCCGCCAATCGCCGGTTAGGTTGTGCCAGAGGTGAGGAGGCGGTGGTGAGCGGAACACCGGAGGGCGACAGCCGCCCGACCGAGCGCGATCCGCAGCAGCGTATTGGCGAGGATCCAGGGCTGGTAGGGCCGGCGCGGGCCGACGTCGACGGCGGTGCGGGAGGGCCGGCGCGGGCCGAGTCGCTGACGGATCTGCTGGGCGGGCGAGGTGGTGCCATCGACGCCACCCTCCCGCCGCTGGCGTTCGCGGCAGGTTGGTTGCTGGGCGGCGAATCGCTGTGGGGCGGGGTCGGCGCGGCGCTGGCCGTGGGCGCGGTGGTGGCCGGCGTACGGCTGCGCCGGGGTGACCGGCCGCGTTCGGTGCTGATCGGGCTGCTGGCTGTCTGCGTCGCGGCGTTGATCGCGGTGCGTACCGGTCGGGCCGAGAACTTCTTTCTGATCCAGGTGTTGTCCAACGCCGCTAGCGCTCTGGCGTGGACGGTCAGCATCGTGGTGCGGTGGCCGCTGCTCGGTGTGCTGGTCGGCGCGGTGCTGGGTCAGCGCGCCCGGTGGCGGCGCGATCCGACGCTGCTGCGCGGGTACGGCCGGGCAAGTTGGGTGTGGACGGCGACCTACCTGTTGCGGCTCGCCGTGTTCGTGCCGCTCTACCTGGGCGGGCAGGTGCTCGCGTTGGTGGTGGCCCGGGTGGCGCTGACCTGGCCGCTGGTCGCGGCGGCGTTGGCGCTGAGCTGGGTGGTGCTGCGGCGCTCGTTGCCGGCCGGGCACCCGGGGCTGCGTCACCCGGTAGTGCCGCCGCGCTGAAACCGACCCGGCGCGGCCGGACTCGGACAAAAACGCGGCCGGACTCGGGGCGGGAACGCGGCCGGACTCGGGGCAAAAAAGTGGAGAGGCCGCCACGGGGGGAGCGGCCTCTCCGGTGACGTACGTTACTCCGTCACAGACCTCGGTGTGATCCCGCGACGGCCCGAATTTCTGGGCTTTTTCGCGGCTAGCTTCAGTCCGGGCGGTGGGGCGGGCCGGCCGATCCGCTGCGTCGGCCAGATGGCCGGCCCACCCCGGCCTGACCGTGGGTGTCAGGCCGTCCGCCAGCCCCGGTCCGTCGTTCCCCGGACCCGGGCCGGACCCCGGGGTGGGCGGTCCACGCCACCCACCCCGGGTCGTCTCAGCCGTTCGGGAACAGGCTGCCGTAGTCGGCGTACGCCATCGCGACGTCAGCCTGTGCCCAGAACCGGTGGTAGTTGAACTCGGGCTCCGCACCACCGTCCAGGTACGCCTGGACCTTGGGCCAGTCCGGGTCGTTCTTGTAGAAGGAACGGATGTCGAGGAAGCTCTTGCCGGCGGCGATGGCGTCGCCGTTCGGCATCTTCCCGGTCCAGCCGGACGGGACGTAGAGGCCCTGGCCGGTGGACGCGTTGTAGACGTCGTCGAAGCGCCGGTAGTCGCCACGCTTCTCGGTGGTGGAGACACCCTTGGCGTCGCTGGCGGCGGAAAGCGCGTCGAGCAGACCCTTGGCGGTCGTCTTGGCCGCCGCGTTGCCCGACTTGGCCGCGTACGCGATCAGGGTCCGGGCGTAGGCGGCGGCGACGCCGACGTCCTGGCCCTTGCTGATCACCTCGACGTGCAGGTTGGTGTTGGGTTGCGGGCTGGACGGGTTCCAGGTGGTCGGCTGACCGGTCCACGCCATGTCCGACGGGATCGACCAGTTGGTGCCGACAGTGGTGTTGGCGATGGCCCACGGCACCCACTTGTCCAGCAGCGCCTTGGCCTTCGCGTTACCGGTCTGCAGGTACAGCTCGGCGATCCGCTGCATCGACCAGGCCTGCATGCCGAACCACTGGTTCGACGGCGGGTCGTTGTAGACCGGGTCGACGTCGTAGAACATGCCGTAGAAGGTGCTGGTGCCCGCTGGCGGCTGGGCGTAGCTGCCGTCCCAGCTGTTGGTGGCGCCACCGGCGATGCCACCCTCGGACGACTGGAGCCAGGTGTAGAACTCCAGCTGCCGTTCGAAGCTCTTGGTCCAGTCGGCGACCGCTGTCGACGACTGCGGCTTGAGCTCCGGGGTGTTGGTCAGCGCCCAGGCCGCGAACGGGTTCTGGTAGCCGAAGTGGTTGTGGCTGGAGCCGATCCGCCAGGACCAGTTCTGGCTGGTGTCGTACGCGCCGCCCCAGGCGTAGTACCAGGACAGCAGGTAGTGCGCCGAGTCCTTGCCGCTGCCGGCGGGGCAGGTGCTCGCCCCGACGCAGTTACCGATCTTCTTGAAGTACTTGTCGAACATCGCGTACCGCAGGTAGTCGCCCATCTTGGCGGCCTTGGTGATGGTGGCCGCGACGTCGGCCTGCTTGTTCTGCGCCTTGGCCCAGGTCAGCGCCCAGTACGCGGCCTGCACGGCGCGGGCGTCGGCGTCCGGGGCGTTGGTGTACTTCCACTGCTTGGCGGGGGCGCCGGTGTCCTTGACGAACAGGTCGAGGTAGCCGTACTGACCGCCGTGCTTGAAGGTGTCGCAGGAGGGCTGCGGAACGGTTTCCCACACCGACTCCTGGGTGCCCCGCTGGAAGGTGTTGATGTAGGCCGGCTTGGTGGTGCCGTCACCGCAGCGGCCGAAGCCGTAGGTGTTGTCGACGTCCATCAGCCAGTGCATGCCGTAGATGTCGCCGGTGCCGTAGGTGGACTGCAACTCCGAGCGGAGCGGGTCCGGCCCGACGGGGACGTTCGGGTCCAGCGCCGAGGGGTACTGGCTGGGCAGGTTGTATTCCGCGGCGTACTGGGGGGTGCCCGCGGAGCCGGCGGTCGGCTGGTCGGCGTGCGTCGGGATGATGTACTTCTCCATCACCGTCCAGGCGTTGTTGAACGGGGCCCAGTTCTGGGTGACCCGCCCGTAGTTGGCCTCCAGCCAGAGCCAGAAGCTGAACGCCTCGGAGGTGGTCTCGTGACCGTGGTCGGGTGCTTCCACGATCAGCGTTTCCACCGAGTGGTACGGCACGCCCTCGGGGCTGAAGTAGCCCGAGTTCTTGATCTTGCCGTACTGGTCGAGGAACTTCGCGATGTAGGTGTTGTCGCCGCCGGGGGTGTCGTTGTCGATCTCGGTGGCGGTGACCGCCAGCGAGGCCAGACCAGTGGCGGCGACGGTGATGGTGGCGGCGCCGCCGACGGTGTCGGCGTCCTCGGCCGCGGCGACCGTGACGGTGACCCCGGTGTTCCAGTTGCTTGAGGTCAGCGTGGCGCTGGTCGGCGAGACCGTGACGTCGGAGTCGCCGCTGAGGGTGAGGGTGACCGGCACACTGGCCGTCGGCGCGGCGCTGAGCTTCAGGTTGAAGGTGGCGGTGCCACCCTCGGCGACGCTCACCGCGGACGGAGTGGCGATCAGCGTCGGGCCGCTGGCGGCGCCGACGGTGAACGCCTTCTCGTCGACCCCGATCCCGTTGGCGTTGTCGTACGCCTTGGCCTGGACGGTGTAGCTGCCGGCCGGCAGGTCCTCCTGGGTGTAGGCGTACGGGGCGCTGGTGTCGGTGTTGATCAGCAGGCCGTTGCGGTAGAACTCGACCTTGCTGATCGTCCCGTCCGGGTCGCTGGCGGTGGCGGTCAACGGCACGTCGGCCGGTGCGGTGAACGGCCCGGACGGCAGGCCGAGCGAGACCGTCGGCGGCTGGTTGGCCGGGGTGCCGTTGCAGGGAGTGCCGTTGAGGGTGAACGCGGTGGGCTTCGGGTTGCTGCCCGAGTGGGCGCCGTTGAAGCCGATGGTGGTGGACGCCCCGGTGCCGAGGTTGCCGTTGTACGACTCGTTGGTCGCGGTGACCTCACTGCCGGACTGGCTGTACCTGGCCGACCAGCCCTGGGTGACTCGCTGGCCGCTGTTCGGGAAGGTCCACTTGAGCGTCCAGTTGGAGATCGGGTCGCCCAGGTTCTTGATGGTGACGTTGGCGGTGAAGCCGGTGTTCCAGTCGTTGGTCGCGTAGACCACGTCGCAGGCGGGCGCGGCCTGTGCGGCGCCGGCAGGCAGGGTCACCCCGCCGATGGCGAGCAGCGCGGCGGCGGCGAGCGCCACGCGGCGGCGTATTGCCAGTTGTCTCATGTGCGCGGTGTCTCCTCGGACCAGGCCGGGATGGTCCCCGGCGAGGCGCCTGCCCGCGTGGGTGGTGGTCCGCGGGGATGTCGAGGCGCCGGGAAGGTGGTCTTCCCCGGGCCCGGCCGGGGTTACGGCGGTGCGGCCCGCACGGGAGGGGGTCCCGCCGGCTGATCGGGTGACCGTGACCGGAGCTGGCGCTGCCGGCTGCCCTCGGTGGACCCGCACTCACGCGATCTGGCTCCTGTCGCGTCGAATCGACAGTGTGCCATGGAAGCGCTCCCACAACAAGCGCAGGGAGCGCCGGATCAGCTCCTTGTTTCGATCTCGTTTTGGGGCTTTCACAATGGCGTGACGGGCGTTACAGTCGCAACATCGGTCGATGGGAGCGCTTCCATCGACAAGGTTCCAACAAGAAGATCGCTGGGGTCGTCTCTGACGAGCCCAGGGAACCAGACCGAGGGCCGACGACGGGCCAGCCCGGACGCCGTCGTCAGCCATCGTCCCGCCACAGGGAGGGAGGTGGAACCAGAGCCACTCGCGTGGCCCGGCTCCCGCGCGACACGCACGGCAGGACCCAAATTCCGCCCGTGTGTGTGCAGTTACGGTGGGGACGGGGGTTGCCCTCCCCCGTCCCCACACTAAACCCCCGTACACGATAGGAAAAGAGGCCGACGGGACAGGCGCGCCGCGCCGCCCGGACGGCCTCGTTCGCTGCTCGGGGCCACACCCGTCTCCCACTTGCCAACGCCGGCCGCCATGACGGCCGGCTGACCAGCCGGCAGCGTCTGCCCTATCATGGGAGCGCTCCCGAATCTTTCGGCGGTGGCCCCGTATCCATGAGGAGAATCCATGTCGATACCTATTGGGCCCGCCGGCCCGCTGCGCTTCCCGGACAACTTCGGCTGGGGCGCGGCCACCTCCGCGTACCAGATCGAGGGCGCCACCAAGGAGGACGGGCGCGGCGAGTCGGTCTGGGACACCTTCAGCCGCGTGCCGGGGCGCACCCGCAACGGCGACACCGGCGACGTGGCCATCGACCACTACCACCGGTACGCCGAGGACCTCGACCTCATGCGCGACCTCGGGTTGCGCAGCTACCGCTTCTCCATCTCCTGGCCCCGGATCCAGCCCGACGGCACCGGCACGCCCAACCAGCGCGGCCTCGACTTCTACCGCCGTCTCCTCGACGGCCTGCACGAGCGCGGCATCACCCCGATGGCCACCCTGTTCCACTGGGATCTTCCCCAGGCACTACAGGACGCCGGCGGCTGGGAGTCGCGCGACACCGCCCACCGCTTCGCCGACTACGCCGACGTGGTCTTCCGCGCCCTCGGCGACCGGGTGCCGTCCTGGCTCACCATCAACGAGCCCAAGACCGTGGTGCAGAACGGCTACCTCACCGGCCACCACGCCCCCGGCCGGCAGGACCCGGACGCCGCCTACCTGGTCGCCCACCACCTGCAACTCGCGCACGGGTTCGCCGTCGCGGCGCTGCGGGCCAACGGCAGCGACAGCCGGATCGGCCCCGCCCTCAACCTGCACCCCTGCTACCCCGCCGACGACTCCCCGCAGGCTGCCGCGGCCGCCCACCTGTACGACGGCTACGAGAACCGCCTCTACCTCGACTCGCTGTTCAAGGGCAGCTACCCGGAGGACCTGCTGGCCGACCTCGGCCCGCAGAGCCGGATGGTCCAGGGCATCCGCGACGGTGACCTGAAGATCATCTCCGCACCGGTCGACCTGCTGGCCGTGCAGTACTACACCCCGATCTACGTCACCGCCGACGGCGGCACCGCGCACCGCTGGGCGACCTCAGAGGCCGAGTGGCAACAGATCTACCCCGAGGGGATGTACGACCTGCTGACCCGGGTCACCCGCGACTACGGCCCGATCCCGCTCACCATCACCGAGAACGGGCTGCCCACACCGGACACTCTGGCCGCGGACGACACCGTCCAGGACACCGGCCGGATCAACTTCCTGCGCGACCACCTCACCGCCGCGCACCGGGCCATCGCCGACGGGGTGCCGCTGGAGAGCTTCCACGTCTGGTCCCTGCTGGACAACTTCGAGTGGGACCAGGGCTACGACCAGCGCTGGGGCCTGGTCTACGTCGACTACGCCACCCAGCGGCGGGTGCTCAAGAACAGCGCCACCTGGTACCGCTCCGTCATCGCCGACGGCGGCTTCTGACCGCGCCGCCACCCGGACGGCCGGGCCCGGACGGCTCGGCTCGGGTGAGCCGGTGACCGTCCGGGCCTCTGCCGGCTCACTCAGCGGGGCAGCGCCTGCTGCAACTCCGCCCGCAGGGCCGGGGTGAGCATCTCCCCCGCCTGCTTGGCCAGCCGGGCCATCTCGTAGCCCACCACACCGATGTCCGCGTCACCGGCGGCCAGCGTGGCCAGGATCGAACCGTCGCGGATCTGCATCACCAGGAAGTAGCCACGGCCCATCTCGACCACCGTCTGCTTGACGACGTCGCCGTCGAACATCGAGGCCGCGCCTGCGGTGATGCTCATCAGCCCGGAGGTCACCGCGGCGAGCTTGTCCGCGTTGTCACGCGGCAAGTGATCGGAGATCGCCACCAGCAGCCCGTCGGAGGAGACCACCACCGCGTGCGCCACACCCGGCACCCGCTCCGCGAACGCGCTCACCAGCCAGCTCAGGTCACGCGCCTCCTGGCTCAACGTCGTCACTGTCGTCGTCCCCCTTCGTCGTGCCCCCCGGACGGTGGCACGGGTATCTCGGTGGTGTCCTCAGCCTCGGCGCGCCGTACTCCGCTGTAGAGCCGCGAGAGCATGCCGCCGACCGCCTCCGGGTCCGGGTCGGTGCGGGTCGGTGCCGTCATCGGTTGTGCCGAACGGGTGACCGCGCTCAACTGCGCCATGGGCACCCGCACCGGCAATCCCCGCTCATTGGTGCCGGCGGTCACCGGGATCGTCGGCGGCGCCGCCGCAGCGGGCACCACCGGCGCGGTCGGGCCCTGCCGCGAATACCAGCCCCCGCCGCCACCGCGAGCAGCGGCCGGGGTCAACACATCCTCGGCGCGCACCGGCACCGGGCGGCCCTGACGCGGCACGCCGACGCCCGGCGGACGGCCCGCCACCGGCAGGTCCCGCACCGCGCCGCCCAGCATCGGGGCAGCGGCCTGCCGGGCCGCCCCGGACTGCCCAGCCACCCCCCGCGCCGCGCTCGCCGCCAGCATCCGCGCCGACGGGGGCGCATCCAGCTCCACACTGCCCGCCGCAGCCAGCAACACCGCGGGCAGGGCGAGCCGGGCGACCAGGCCGTCCTCGCCGCCGTCCAGGCGCACGCGTACGCCCAACCGGGCCGCCAGGTGACTGACCACGAAGAGGCCCATCCGCTCCACCGCCGCGACGTCCGCGGCCGGAGGGCTGGCCAGCACCTCGTTCGCCTGAACCAACGCGGCCGGGCTCATACCCAGACCCCGGTCGACGATCTCGATCAGCGGAGCCCCCGCCTCGACCCGGGCGGTCACCACCACGACGGTGTCCGGGCGGGAGAAGGCCGTGGCGTTCTCCAACAGCTCGGCCAGCAGGTGCACCAACTCGCCGACGGCGTGTCCGACCACGTGCACATCCGCGACCGACTCGATCCGGACCCGCTGGTACTGCTCGATCTCGGCGGCGGCGGCCAGCAGCACCGCACCGAGGCCGACCGGACGGTTCCACCGGCGGGTGGAGTCGGTGCCGGCGAGCACCAGCAGACTCTCGTCGTTACGGCGCATCCGGGCGGCCAGGTGATCGAGCTTGAACAGGTTCTCCAACTGGTCCGGGTCGCTCTCCTCGCGCTCCAGGTCGTCCAGCAGCTCCAACTGGCGCTCCACCAGCACCTGACTACGCCGGGCCAGGTTGACGAACATCGCGTTGACGTTGCGCCGCATGAGCGCCTGCTCGACGGCGACAGTGACCGCGCTGCGGTGCACCGCCACGAACGCCTCGGCCAGCTCGCCGATCTCGTCGAGCGAACGGACCACCGCCGGCGCGACCTCGATGCGAGGCACCCCGCCGGTGACGGTCTTCAGTCGGTCCAGGGCGTCCGGCAGCTCGACCTGGGCGATCCGCAGCGCCTGGCTGCGCAGCATCCGCATCGACCGGGCGACCGACCGCCCGATGAGCAGCGAGATCAGCAGGGCGGCCAGCAGGACCGTGACGACCCCGCCGACGACCAGCAGGGTCGTCCGCAGCTGATTGTCGCTGGCCTCCTCGGCCAGCCGCACGGCGTCGTCGAGCACGCCCGCCTCAAGCTGGCGCAGCAACTCCTGACGCTGCTGGCTGGCCGACCACCACTGCTCCGACGGGAGCACCTGCGGCGACGCGCCGCCGGAGGAGAGGCTGCGCTCCTCCAGGTCGGTGGCGACCAGGAACATCGGCGACACCGAGGTCTCGTCGTAGCGGCGGATCTGCTCACTGGTCGCGGCCACCCGGAACGCGCCGAGCGCGGTGAGTTGCTGGCCGCGCAGGTCGGCGAGGATCACCCGGTCCTCGGTGCCGTACGCACCCGCGCGGGAGGCGGCGTAGAGCTGGGCCCGCACCCGGGAGGAGAGTTCCTTGACCCGGGCCAGCTGGACGTAGCGCAGCACCGCGTCGTTCAACGCCGGCCGGTTCTGACCCGGCGTCGGTTCGGCGAGCAGGTCGAGCAACGCCCCGACCGCCCGGTGGTAGTTGCCCAGGATGGTCTCGCTGCTGAGCACCGCCGGCGGAATCGCCGCGCGGATGTCGACCACCTGGTCGTACGCCTCCAACGCCTCGGAGAAGGCGACCCGCCAGGACGCGTCCGCGTCCGCCAGTGGCTCGGCGGCCCGGCTGAGATCCACGATGGCCTTGTCGGTGGCCGCCTGCAACGGTTTCAGGTCGTTCGCGGCGGTCTGCCGGTCACCGCCCTTCCGCAGCTCACCCAACTCCCCCGCCGAGCGGTCCCGCTCCTGCTGGAGCTGGTGCACCGCGGCGGTGATCTGCCGGCCGATGCCGACCTGACTGGAGAAGTCGTTCAACGCCGTCGTCCGCCCCACCAGCGTGCTGGTCTGCACACCGGCCAGCAGGAGGAACGCCATCGACGGCACCACCAGCACGGTGGCGAGCTTCGTGCTCATCCGCCAGTCGCGCAACCGGAACGGTGACCGTCGTCGATGCGGAACGACTCGGACGTCGAAGCGGCGGCGGCGATGGTTCGACACCGCACCGTTCGCCGGGTCGGGACCTGCCGCCACCCTGCCTCCTCCGTCCTGCCGCGTCCACCGCGGTCGGGGGAGCGCAGTCCATCCAACCAGGCTCGCTACCGCTGTCAACGGCCCGGGCGAGCCCAAGATTCAGGAAGGATACTGCGGGTGGGAACCTCCTGCCGTGGTCGGTAAAACCAGCTCGTCCGTCCGGCCGATGTCGGCGAGCCCGATCGCGTCACCGAAGCGCCCCAGCGCGATCAACGCGGCACCGGTGGCACCGATTTCCGGGTTGCGTTGGTGCGACACCGGTCGCGGTGCGAGCGCGGTGGCGAAGGCCTGCCGCCACCACACCGAGGCGGCCACCGCGCCGCCGCCCAGCACCACGCCGACCGGTTTGTCGATGGTGGACTCCAGCACCCCGAGATCCTCGGCGACCAGGTCACACAGCCCCTGCATCAGCCCGGCCAGGATGTCGACCGAGGTGGTGCTGAAGCTGAGACCGCGCAGCTCACCGCTGCCCGCCGGCGCCAGTCCGGGCGCCCGGTCGCCACCGAAGCGGGGATCCGCCGGTCGACCACCGCCCGTCGGCACCAACGCCAACGCCGCGTCCAGCTCGGCGCCCCGGGGCAACCGCAACTCCCGGTTCGCCCAGGCGAAGAGGTTGCCCCCGTTGGCGTACGCGGCCCCGGTCACCACGTGGTCGTGGTCGACCCGGTAACGCCACAGCCGTTCCGGCAGGCGGGGCATCGGTTCGCCGGCCGGGATGCGCTGCATCAGTCGGACGGCCGCGGAGGTGCCCACGGTGACGGCGGCCCGGCTCGGGTCGACGCAGCCCGAGCCGACGTTCGACGCCCCGCCGTCGCCGACCGGCGGTGACCACCGGGCCTGCGCCAACTGCGGCCACCGACGAGCCAGGTCGACCCGGAGCCGGCCGTGCCAGTCCAGCTCGCCGAGGGGCGGCAGGTCCGCTGGCCTTGCCTCGGCCAGCGCCAGCGCCTCCTCGTCCCAGCGCAGGGTGCGCAGATCCAGCAGACCGGTCCCGGAGGCCTGGGAGATCGACATGGGCGCCGTGTCGAGCAGCTCACCCAGCACGTACTCGGGCAGACCGACGAACCGGGCGATCGGGGTGCCGGACTGTTCGCGCAACCAGGGCAACCGCATCGACCAGTACGACCGGTGCCACCAGCAGCCGGTGCGCTGGTGGAAGCCGTCCGGGTCCGCCGGCCCGGGGGTGCCGAA
>NZ_QGSZ01000367.1 GCF_003857055.1 Micromonospora inaquosa
CCCCGACCCCGACTCCGGCCCCGGCTGGCCGGACGGCTCCGCCCGCGCCCGCCGCCGACCCGGGGGCCTGGCGTACGGCGGCGGACGAAGGCTGGTCCCGGGCCAGCAGGGCTGCCGAGCCGGCCCCCGCCGGAACCACCCGCTCCGGGTTGCCCAAGCGGGTGCCGCAGGCACAGCTCGTGCCGGGTGGCATCGAACAGAAGAGCGGCCGGGACCGCAGCCGGCGGACCCCGGATGAAGTACGTGGTCTGCTGTCGGCCTACCACCGCGGCGTGCAGCGCGGTCGGACGGCCGGAACGGACCTGAACAGCACCTCGACCAAGGAGAGCCGATGAACAGGCCAGCTGCCATGCAGGACATGGGTTGGCTGCTCACCAACTTCGCCGACAGCGTGGCGGGCATCGCCCACGTGGTGGCGGTGTCCGCCGACGGGCTGCTGCTCGCGTCCTCCCGGGACCTGCCAGGGGACCGGGCGGACCAGCTCGCCGCGATCACCTCCGGTGTGGTGAGCCTGACCGAGGGCGCGGCCCGGATGTTCAGCGCGGGCGGGGTGTTGCAGACAGTCATCGAGATGGACAGCGGGTATCTCTTCCTGATGTCGATCAGCGATGGGTCTTCGATGGCCGTGCTGGCCGCGCGCAGCTGCGACGTGGGTCAGGTCGGCTACGAGATGGCGCTGCTGGTCGAGCGGGTGGGCGCCGCTCTGGTGCCGCTGCCGCGCGACGCGGTGCGCTCTTAGCACCGGAAGGCGGCGCTCATACCGAGTGCCGGACCAGGGACGAGGGGCGGCGCAGGCCGGCTCCGCAGAGGGCGAGGAGGTGACCGGGGATGGACCAACGACGCGCTGACCCGCGCGGCGCACTGGTGCGTCCGTACGCGGTCACCCGCGGTCGTACCGAGCCCCGGCAGGACATCGCCCTTGAGGCAGTCCTCACCGCCTCTCTCACCCAGGTCGCCGAGTCCCGGTTCGCCGGGCATGACAAGCACCGCATCGCCACGGTCTGTGAGGGCCGAGCACAGTCGCTGGCGGAGATCGCCGCGTACACCCGGATGCCGCTGGGCGTCGCCCGGGTGTTGGTCGCCGACATGGTGGCCGAGAGCCTGCTGACGTTACACACTGCTGCTCCCGCCGAGGGGTTCGAGGAGCGGATGGAACTGCTTGGAAGGGTGCTAAGTGGACTTCGCAGGCTATGACCCCGCAGGGGGGCGGCCGGGCCGGGGAATCGTATCCGCGAAGATCGTCGTCGCGGGCGGCTTCGGCGTCGGTAAGACGACACTGGTCGGGGCGATCTCCGAGATCACACCGCTGACCACCGAGGCGTTGATGACCGCGGCGGGCGTCGGCATCGACGATCCGTCCAAGGTGCCGGGCAAGGAGACCACAACGGTCGCCATGGACTTCGGCCGTATCACCATGGCCCAGGACCTGATCCTGTACCTCTTCGGTACACCGGGTCAGACCCGGTTCTGGTTCATGTGGGACGAGATCATCCGGGGGGCGGTGGGTGCCGCCGTGCTGGTGGACACCCGCCGGATCACCGACGCCTTCGCCCCGCTGGACTACTTCGAGAACCGCAACCTGCCGTACGTGGTGGCGCTGAACAAGTTCGACGGCGCTCCCCAGTACGAGGCGGAGGAGGTCCGCGAAGCGCTGGCCATCTCGCCGCAGGTGCCGCTGGTGCTGACCGACGCCCGGCAGCGGGACTCGGTCAAGCAGGTGCTGGTGACGGTGGTCGAGCACGCCATGCTCCGGCTCCAGTCGGAGCACGGGCGGGGCTTCCCGACGCCGGTCGGCTGAACCATCGCGTCACGGCCGGCGCAGGACGGCCGGCCGTGACGCGTTCAGTCGACCCGCAACCGGTAGCCGCGCTTCACCACGGTCTGCACCACGCGGGGGGCGCGCAAGCCGGCCCGCAGGCGGGCGACGGCCATCTCCACGGCGTGCTCGTCCGCGCCCCGGGGCAGGGTCCGCAGCAACGCCGTGCGGGACAGCACCCGGCCCGGTGACTGGGCCAGCGCCCGCAGCACCGCCATCGGCGCGGGCGCGAGTGGCCGCAGCTCGCCGTCGATCACCGCGGCGTGCCCGCGCAACGTGAGCAGGTGCCCGCCGGCCTTGAACGTCACGGTCCGGCGGGGCAGCTCGTCGACGATGGTCCGCACCAACGCGCCCAGTCGGGCCCGACCGGGCGCGCTCACCGGCACCCCGCGCCGCAGCAGCGGCTCGGCGGTCACCGCGCCGACGCAACTGGCCAGCACATCACTGCGCAACGCGGACAGCACCGCGTCGGTGCGGTCACCGGCGGCCCGCAGCAACGCCTC
Source organism: Micromonospora inaquosa (assembly GCF_003857055.1). Classification (GTDB taxonomy): domain Bacteria; phylum Actinomycetota; class Actinomycetes; order Mycobacteriales; family Micromonosporaceae; genus Micromonospora; species Micromonospora inaquosa. The sequence continues at coordinate 2,320 of NZ_QGSZ01000367.1, forward strand.
GGCCGCCGGCGCCGAGGTGAACGTCACCGCGTCCACCAGCCGGCCGGCGATCAGGTCGATCAACCGGTGCAGCGGTGCCGGGTCGGTCGGCGGTGCCCAGCGGTAGACCGGCACCTCGATGACCGTGGCACCCGCCGCCTCCAGCGCGAGCGTGCACTCGGGTTGCCGCTCGCCGTGCAGCTGCATGGCGATCACCTGCCCGGCGACGCCGCGCCGGCGCAGGTGGTCGACCACCTCGTCGCAGCTCTCCGACGCCGGCGACCACTGGTCGTGCAGACCGGCCGCCCGGATCGCGCCGCGTGCCTTCGGGCCGCGCGCCACCACGTACGAGCTGGCCAGCACTGAGCGCAGCGGCTCGGCCAGCCCCCAACCCTCGGCCGCCTCCAGCCAGCCGCGCATACCGATGCCGGTGTTGGCCATCAGGATGTCCGGCGGCTGGTCGAGGCAGGCGCGGGTCGCCTCGCGCAGCTCGGTGTCGTCGGACAGCGGCACGATCCGCAACGCCGGGGCGAGCACCACCCGGGCGCCCCGGCGTTCGAGCAGCGCGGCCAACTCGTCGCGCCGCCGGTCGGCGGTCACCCCGATGGTGAAGCCCGCCAGTTCTTCGCGCATCAACCCTCCTGTCGCAGCCGCACCTCGACCAGCCCGTTGCGGCAACGCACGTCGTGTCGGGCCACAGCCACCCCGGGCAGGTCGAGGCAGTGCCCGCTGCGCAGGTCGTACACCTGCTTGTGCAGCGGTGAGGCGACCGTCGGCACTCCGCCGCGGCTGCCGACGATGCCCCGCGACAGCACGTACGCCCCGGAGACCGGATCGCGGTTGTCGATCGCGAACAGTCCGTCGGCGGTCCGGAAGAGGGCGATCTGTGCCCCGTCGACCAGTGCGGCGACGCCCCGATCCGGTTCCAACCGGTCGACGAGGCAGACGGTGGTCCAGGTCAGGGTGAGGGTCTGGGTCATCGCCGTACCTCCGGTAGGCCGAGGGTGACCGGTTGCCGACGGTGACCGTTGGTCGGCTCGGATCCGGTCGGGGGATGGTCGCGTACGGGTACCGGCTGGCCGCGTTCCCGGGTGAAGGTGATCGACGGGTCCGGTACGTCTGGTGCGTTGACGAAGGAGGTGTAGCGGCGCAGCCGATCCGGGTCGTTCAGCACGTCACGCCACTCGTCGGAGTACGACGACACGTGCCGGGCCATCGCCTCATCGAGGTCGGCGCAGAGCCCCAGCGAGTCGTCCACGATCACCGAGCGCAGGTGGTCGAGACCGCCGTCCATCGCCTCGATCCAGCCGGCGGTGCGTTGCAGCCGGTCGGCGGTGCGGATGTAGTAGATGAGGAATCTGTCGATCAGCGTGATCAACGCGTCCGTGGACAGGTCGGTGGCGAACAGGTCGGCGTGTCGGGGCCGGAAGCCGCCGTTGCCGCCGACGTAGAGATTCCAGCCGGTCTCGGTGGCGATGATGCCGAAGTCCTTGCTGCGCGCCTCCGCGCATTCCCGGGCGCAACCGGAGACCGCCGACTTGAGCTTGTGCGGCGCGCGCAGCCCGCGATAGCGCAGCTCCAGTGCGACGGCCAGCCCCACCGAGTCCTGCACCCCGTACCGGCACCACGTCTCGCCGACGCACGACTTCACAGTGCGCAGCGCCTTGCCGTACGCGTGACCGGACTCGAAGCCGGCGTCCACCAGCCGCCGCCAGATCTGCGGCAACTGCTCCACCCGCGCCCCGAACAGGTCGATCCGCTGCCCACCGGTGATCTTCGTGTAGAGCTGGAAGTCCCGGGCGACCTCGCCGATCACGATCAGCTTCTCCGGGGTGATCTCGCCGCCGGGGATCCGGGGCACCACCGAGTAGCTGCCGTCGCGTTGCAGGTTGGCCAGGAAGTGGTCGTTGGTGTCCTGCAACGACGCCTGCTCACCGTCGAGCACGTGCCCGCTGCCCAACGAGGCGAGGATCGAGGCCACCACCGGTTTGCAGATGTCGCAGCCACGGCCCCGACCGTGCTCGGCGACCAGCCGGGAGAAGGTGCGGATGCCGCGTACCCGGACGATCTCGAACAGCTCCCGTCGGCTGACGTCGAAGTGCTCGCAGAGCGCGCTGGACTGCACCACCCCCGCCGCGTCCAGGAGCTGCTTGAGCATCGGCACGCAGGAACCGCAACTGGTGCCGGCCCGGGTGCACGCCTTCACCGCCGCGACGTCCGCGCAACCGCCGGCGATGGCGGCGTCCACGTCGCCCCGGGTCACCGCGTTGCAGGAGCAGACCTGCGCGGCGGCGGGCAGCGCCCCGGCGTCCGCCCCGCCCCCGTCGGGAGCGAGCAGCGCCAGCGGCGCGGCCGGCAACGGCCCGCCCACGCTGGCGCGCAGCGTCGGGTACGCGCTGGCGTCGCCGACCAGCACCCCGCCGAGCAGGGTGTGCGCGTCATCGGAGAGGACCAGCTTCGCGTAGACCCGGGTGGCCGGGTCGGTGAACGTGACGTCCAGGCAGCCCTCGGTCGTGCCGTGGGCGTCGCCGAACGAGGCCACGTCCACGCCGAGCAGCTTGAGTTTGGTGGCGGTGTCCGCCCCCGGGAAGGTCGCCGCGCCGCCGACCAGCCGATCGGCCACCACCTCGGCCGTCGCGTAGCCCGGCGCGACCAGACCGTGGCAGGTGCCGTCGACCGCCGCGCACTCTCCGACGGCCCAGATCCGCTCGTCGCCGGTGCGGCAGGTCGCGTCGACCAGCACCCCGCCGCGCGGGCCCAGCGGCAGACCGGCGTCCCGGGCCAACTGGTCCCGGGGTCGGATGCCGGCGGCCACCACCACCAGTTCGGCGTCGATGGTGCTGCCGTCGGAGAGTTCCAGGGCCGCGACGCGGCCGTCCGCGCCGGGACGGATCGCTGTGGTCGCCACCCCCAGATGGGTCCGTACGCCCAGATCGTCGACGTAGCGGCGGAGCATCGCGCCGCCGGCCTGGTCCACCTGCACCGGCATCAACCGGGGCGCGAACTCGACCACGTCGGTGCTCAGGCCGAGCAGTCGCAGGGCGTTCGCGGCCTCCAGGCCGAGCAGCCCGCCACCGATCACCGCACCGACCCGCCGCCCCCGCGCGTACGCCCGGATCGCCGCCAGATCGTCCAGGGTCCGGTAGACGAAGACCCCGGGCAGCTCGGCGCCGGCCACCGGCGGCACGAACGGGTACGACCCGGTGGCCAGCACCAGCGCGTCGTAGCGATACTCGCCGACGGCGGTCGTCACCACCTGTCGGTCCCGGTCGATGGCGGTGGCCGGCTCACCGAGTCGCAGCCGCACCCCGTCGTGCGGTGTGTGCAGGTTGAGTTCGCTCTCACTCACCCCGTCGAAGTACGCCGAGAGCCGCACCCGGTCGTACGCCGGGCGCCCCTCCTCAGCCAGCACTGTCACCCGCCAGCTGCCCTGTGGGTCACGGGCCCGCAGCGCGTCCACGAACCGCTGCCCGACCATGCCGTTGCCGATGACGATCAGATCGCCGCCGCTCATCGCGTCACCTCCACCGATTCCGCCTGGCTCAGCCAGTCGACGATGCCGCTCACCGCGTCCCGGCATCCGCCGCATCCGGTGCCGGCCCGGGTCGCGGCCACCACCGCATCGACAGTCCGGGCGCCGGAGCGCCAGCTTCTGACCAGTGCGCCCTTGCTCACCGTGTTGCACTGGCAGACCGTGGCCGCGTCCGGCATCAGCGCCGGTGAGGCGGCCGGGGTCGCGCCGACAGTGCCGAGCGCCCGGCCCAGCAGCAGCGCCCGCCGGTCGGTCGGCACCGGCTGACCACGATCGAAGAGTTGGATCACCGTGCCGACCGCCGGGTTGTCGCCGAGCAGGATCGCGCCGATCAGCCGCTCGTCCCGGATCCGCAACCGGGCGTACGTGCCCCGGGTCGGGTCGGCGAAGGTCAGCTCCTCGCCGGGGCCGGCACTGGCCGCGTCCCCCATCGAGGCCAGGTCGATCCCGGCCGCCTTCAGCCGGGTCACCACCGGCCGGGGCCGGTACCGGGCCAGTGGGTCCGTCCCGCTGAGCACGTCCGCGAGCACCTGGGCCTGGGCCCAGGCGGGCGCGACCAGCCCGGTGAGCATGCCGTCGTGTTCGGCGCAGTCGCCGATCGCCGAGATGGACCGGTCGCTGGTGCGCAGCCGGTCGTCCACCACCACGCCGCGCCGCACCGTCAGGCCGGCGGTCTGCGCGAGGGCGGTGTCCGGTCGTACGCCGCAGGAGAGCACCAGCAGGTCGGCGCGCAACGATCGGCCGTCGGCCAGGTCGAGGCGGACGCCGCTGGCGTCCACTGTCACGCCGGTCGCCGACACCCCCAGTTGGACGGTGACGCCGAAACCGGCGAGCGTGCCGGCGAGCACCGCGCCGGCCGCCGGGTCCAGTTGCCGTTCCATCAGGTGTTCTCTCGGGTGCACGACGGTGGTGGCCAAACCTCGGATGGCCAGCCCCCGGGCGGCCTCCAGACCGAGCAACCCGCCGCCGAGCACCAGCGCGCTGCAGGCGCCGTCCGCCGCGGCGAGGATCCGCCGACAGTCGTCCAGGGTCCGGAAGGGGACCACCCGATCCGGCAGGTTCGCCGGGTCGAGGCCGGGCAGCGGAGGCACCACCGCGCGGGCGCCGGTGGCCAGCACCAGGTGGTCGTATCCGATTCGTTCGCCGTCGTCGGTGCGGACCTCCCGGGCGGACCGGTCGACGGCGGTCACCGGTACGCCGCTGCGCAGGTCGACGCCGTGCCCGGCGGCTTCGGTCAGCTCCACGTCCGGTTCGTCGATCCGGCCGGCCAGCAGCGTGGAGAGCAGGATCCGGTTGTACGCGCGATGCGGCTCGGCCCCGAGCACTGTGACCTTCCGGTCGCCCTCCCGGGCGTGCAGCTCACCGGCGAGGCGCGCGCCCGCCATGCCGTTGCCGACGATGACCACCCGGGCGGTCATGCCTTCTCCACCCGGACGGCGCAGATCTTGAACTCGGGCATCCCGGAGATCGGGTCGACGGCGTCGTTGGTCACCGAGTTGGCGCGTCCCGCCCCCGCGTAGTGGAACGGGGCGAACACGGTGTCGGGTCGGATCCCGGCGCTGAGCCGGGCCGGAGCGCGGAACTCACCTCGGCGCGACGTGACCCGCACCGGGTCGCCGTCGTCGATGCCCAGCCGGGCGGCCAGGTCGGGGTGCAGTTCGACGAACGCCTCCGGGGCGGCACGCCGCAGCGCGGCCACCCGCCGGGTCTGGGTGCCCGACTGGTACTGGGCCAGCACCCGGCCGGTGGTGAAGTGCAGCGGATACGTGGCGCAGACCGGCTCGGCGGCCGGCCGGTGGTCGACGGGGTGGAAGCGGGCCCGGCCGTCCGGGGTGGCGAACCGGTCGACGAAGAGCCGTGGCGTGTCCGGCCCGTCCTCGGTCGGGCAGGGCCAGTACACGCCGTCGTCGGCGTCGATCCGGTCCCAGCTGATGCCGGCGTAGTCGGCGGCCCCACCGGCGGAGGCGCGGCGCAGCTCGGCGAAGACGGTGGCCGGGGCGACCGGGAACCGGGCCGCCGCTTCGGTGGCCGTGGTGTCGTCGCCTGCCAGCCGCGTCGCCAGGTCGGCGATGATGGCCAGGTCGGTCCGGACATCCGGCGGGGGTGGGCGGAGCGCACGCCGACGCAGCACCCGACCCTCCAGGTTGGTCATGGTGCCGTCCTCCTCGGCCCACTGCGCGGTGGGGAGCACCACGTCCGCCAACGCGGCCGTCTCGGAGAGCAGCAGGTCGGCGACGACCAGCAGGTCGAGGTCGCGCAGCCGGCTCTCGATCCGGGCCGCCCGGGGTGCCGAGACGACCGGGTTCGACCCGAACACCAGCAACGCGCGCGGGCCACCGGGGGTGCCGAGCGAGTCGAGCAGTTGGTAGGCGGGCACCCCCGGGCCGGGCAGTTCGTCGGCCGGCACGCCCCAGACCCCGGCCACGTGTTCCCGGGCCGCCGGGTCGTCGATCCGCCGGTAGCCGGGGAGCTGGTCGGCTTTCTGCCCGTGCTCCCGGCCGCCCTGGCCGTTGCCCTGGCCGGTGAGGCAGCCGTACCCCGAACCGTCCCGGCCGGGCAGACCGAGGGCGAGGGCGAGATTGACGTACGCGGTGACGGTGTCCACCCCCTTGGCGTGCTGCTCGGCGCCCCGCGCGGTCAGGATGACCACCCGGCCGCCGGTGCCCAGCGCGCGGGCGGTCGCCTCCAGGTCGGCCACCGGCACCCCGGAGAGCTGCTCCGCGCGGGCCGGCCACCAGGCGGCGACAGTGCGGCGGACCGCGTCGAATCCGGTGGTGCGGTCGGCCACGTACGCCCGGTCGACCCAACCCTCGGTGAGGGCGATGTGCAGCAGCGCGTTGGCCACCGCGAGGTCGGTACCCGGCAGTGGTTGCAGGTGCAGGTCGGCCTGGCGGGCGGTGGCGGTGACCCGGGGGTCGACGACGATGAGTCGGCCGCCGTTGCCGCGCTGCTCGGTGAGCCAACGCACCAGCGGCGGCATGGTCTCCGCCGGGTTCGCCCCGACCAGCAGCAGCGTGTCGGCCCGGCCCAGGTCGGAGAGCGGGAACGGCAGCCCACGGTCGATGCCGAAGGCCCGCATCCCGGCGGCTGCCGCCGAGGACATGCAGAATCGCCCGTTGTAGTCGATGTGTCGGGTGCGCAGCCCGATCCGGGCGAACTTCCCCAACGCGTACGCCTTCTCGTTCGTCAGGCCACCGCCGCCGAAGACGGCGACCGCGTCCCGGCCGGCGTCGACCTGGACGGCACGGATGCCGGCGACCACCCGGTCGAGCGCGGCGTCCCAGCTTGCCGGGCGCAGTGTGCCGGTGGCCGGGTCTCGCACCAGCGGGGTGGTCAGTCGCTCCGGGTGGTCGAGCAGTTCGGCGGCGGTCCAACCCTTCTGGCAGAGGCCGCCCCGGTTGGTGGGGAACTGGCGCGGGTGGACCGTCACACCGGCGTCGCCCTCGCGCAGCGTCATCCCGCACTGCAGTGCGCAGTACGGGCAGTGCGTCGCCACTTCCCGGGGTGTCAGCCCCGGTGGAGTTGCCGACCGTGCACCGTCTGTCATGTCGGGAAAGCGTGCCGTCGGGCGGTTTCCGGTCCGGGTCCCTTCTGTTTCGGTCCTGTCAAGTGGGGCTCACACCGCACAGGGGCAGCGCGCGTGACGGGTGGTCGACGACTGTCACCGGGCGCATCGGCTGGTGCGGGCGAGGACGTCTGGTCATCCGACCCGCACCGGACCGCGCTTGACGGGCGTGCGGGTGGTTGAGCGACGCGTCGCCGGGGCGGGCGGTTCCGCCCAGATCAGGCCCGCGGGCATCACGAACAGGGACCGGCGTGCGACCGCGTCGCCATTCGCGGCCAGCTCGTAACCGTCGATCCACAGCCACCCGTCGTACGTCGGCCAGTCAAGTACGCGAATCACGCGGACGAAGATCGGACGCATGAACTGCACACTCGCGGCGCGGGTCAGGTGCAGGACCTCACCCGCGCGTGGCGTCCGCGCCGACCCGCTCGTGCGTTCACCCCCGCGTAGGCGGGGATGCGATCGAGCCGGTCCACCGGCCACCGTGGAACGACGACCCCCGGCACCCAGGGCACGCGCGGCGGCGGTGCCGGTCATCGGCCTCGGCTCGGGCTTCGGTTCGGGTTTCCGATCGGGCGGCTCGTCCGGCACGGTGCTCTCCCCTGGTCGTCATTCTGGGAAGGGGCCGCCCTTCGGTGCTCGCCGGTGGAGATCTTGGACAGTTTCCGTCACGTGCGAACGGAAACTGTCCAAGATCTCCACCGGCGGGGCGAGGGCGGCCCCGGTACGAACGCGTCCGCCGAGTCTCAAGTCCTACCGGCCGCGCCATCTGCCGGCTACATTGCCGAGAGCACTGGGATCAGTACACGACGTAGTTCTATTCCCCGGGACGTTCAGGACGTTCATCGTGGAGGCAGGGTGAATCATGCACTTCAGACGGCCATGGCCGAGGCTGGCGAGACAGCCGAAAGCCTGGCAGCTCAGACGGGGGTAGATCCGAAAACGGCAGCGCGGTGGATAAGCCCGGGACGCGTGCCGCAGCCCCGTCGGCGCGCGAAGCTGGCCGCGCTCCTCGGGAGGGACGTTGGGGACCTCTGGCCGGATGTCCTCAAACGACGTGAGCCGCAATGGCTGCGCGAGTGGGTCGACTGGGAACGCGAGGCCCTCGCGATTCGCTGGTTCGAGCACGCGTGGGTGCCCGGTCTCTTGCAAACCGAGGCGTATGCGCGGGCGACATTGACGGGCGAAGCGTTGACGATGGCCGAAGTTGACGATGTGGTCGCCTCCCGCATCGACCGGCAGGCCATCCTCCGCCGTGAACGCCCGCCCCTGCTGATCGCAGTCGTGCACGAACTTGTCCTGTACCAGTCGGCATACGGCGACCGATCGCTGATGCGCGAGCAGGTTGCCCACCTCGCCGCGTGCGCGGTTCTGCCCTCTGTGCAGGTGCTCGTGGTGCCGCAGGACGTCGGGATGTACCCGGGCCTTGGTGGGGGCTTCATCGTGGCCGAGTTGCCCGACGGTGAGCAGGTCGCACATATTGACAGTCAGGTGCGCGCGCAGATCGTGAATGGGACTCCGGACGTTGTTACGCTGAATCGCAGATGGGAACGCATCAGGAGCGAAGCCCTTTCCCGTCAACAGTCCCTCGACCTGATCAGGAAAGCAGCGGGATCATGGACTTGACCGGCGCACAGTGGCGTAAGAGCACGAAGAGCGGAAACAACGGGGGCTCGTGTGTCGAGGTTGCTGACAACCTCCCTGGCGTTGTCCTCGTCCGCGACACCAAGGACCGCGACGGCGGGACGCTGACCTTCGAGCCGGCGGCCTGGGCCGGCTTCGTCGACCTGGCGAAGGCGATCGGCCCCCTCGGCTAACCAGCGCAGCACGTACGGCCCCCGGTTCTCGCCGGGGGCCTTTCGCATGTGCGGGGTCGGCGACGCTGACTCAGCAACGCCTATAATGTGGGAAATCTGTCTCAAATTATGGGAGGCTGCGATGGGCGTGACGGACGTCTTCGACGCGGTGGCCGGCACGTACGACGAGGCGCGCAGGCGGCTGGTGCCGTGCTTCGACGCCTTCTACGGCACCGCCGTCCAGGTGGCCGCGCCGCCACTGCGCGCCGCGCTCGCCGCCGGGCGTACCCCGGAGGTGTTGGATCTGGGCGCGGGCACCGGCCTGCTCTCGTTGTTGCTGGCCGCGGCGGTGCCCGGAGTCCGGCTGACCCTGGTGGACGGAGCGCCGGCGATGCTCGACCGGGCCGCCGACCAGTTGAACGCGCGGTCCGTGGCACACCGCACGGTCCGGGCCGACCTGGCCGACGAGCTGCCGCCCGGCCGGTACGACGCGGTGGTCAGCGCCCTGGCGATCCACCACCTGGACGACGACGGCAAGCGCGCGCTCTACCGGCGGGCCGCCGCCGCGCTGGCACCGGGCGGGGTGTTCGTCAACGCCGAGCAGGTCGCCGGCCCGACCCCGGAACTGGACCGGCGCTACGACGAGGTGTGGCTGGAGCGGATCACCGAGCTGGGTGCGTCGCCCGACGAGATCGCGGCCTCCCGGGAGCGGATGCGCCACGACCGCCCGGCGGCAGTGGCTGACCAGTGCCGGTGGCTGGCCGAGGCGGGCCTGGTCGACGTCGACTGCTACTTCAAGGAGTGGCGCTTCGCGGTGTTCGGCGGCCGGGCCGGGTAAGCCCCGGCGGAATGTACGTTTCGTCGCTCGGGGGTGAGCCGGTGAGCACGGGGATGACTGTTGGTCACACCGCTGGGTAATCTGCTCGGCATGACTGCCAAGGTGACTCTCTCGTTCACGGACGAGACGATCGAGGAGGCGCGGCGGTTCGCCAAGCGCGAGGGGCTCTCGCTCTCCGCGTGGATGGACCAGGCCGCCCGGGAGAAGGCGCTGCGCGAGGTCTTCACCGCGCACGCCGCCGCCGTGGGCCGCGCCAGCCTGGATCTGGAGTCCGCCGCCCTCGCCGACGCCCGCGAGGTGGGCATGGTCAACGACCTGTTCTCCGACGGACGGCCGCGTGCTGCGTAGGGGTGAGATCTGGCGCATCGAGGGCGCCCGGGAACGCCTCGGCCTCGTGATCAGCTCGGACGTCTACAACTCCACCGACGTGCCCATCGTGATCGTGGTCGAGGTGGTCGAGGAGTCCCTCCTGCGGGACTCGCCGCTCGCCGTGTCGATGGGCCGGTACGTGGTGATGCCCGATCGGATCTCCTCGCCCATGAAGAAGTGGTTCACCGGGTGCGTGGACGTCGCCGACACCGACACCATGCTCCGGGTCGGCCGCGCGCTGCGCATTCTCCAGCAGCTCTGACCACTGCCGCAGCTCTGCCCGAACAGCCCGGGTGGTGTGCTCACCATCGCCGCCGGCCCGTGGTGCGGTCCCCGTTTCCGGCCTGACCCGCGACGGGCACTGCCAGGTAACCGGGCGTTCCTAGCGTTTCCCCTCGTCACATCGACGAGGAGGAGCCGCCGTGAGCACGCTCACCAGCACCGCAGTCACCGCCGAGCCGCCTGCCGTCACCGGTCGCCGGCAACCGCTGCACGACTGGCGCCCCGAGGACCCGGACTTCTGGCAGGCCACCGGCGCGCCGATCGCCCGGCGCAACCTCTGGGTCTCGATCTTCGCGGAGCACGTCGGCTTCTCGGTGTGGAGTCTGTGGTCGGTCACCGTGCTCTTCCTCGGCCCCGCGTACGGCATCGACCCGGCCGGGAAGTTCCTGCTCACCGCCGTGCCGGCCGCACTGGGCGCGGTGCTGCGGCTGCCGTACACGCTGGCGGTGGCCCGCTTCGGCGGACGACGCTGGACGACAATCAGCGCGCTGCTGTTGCTGGTGCCCGCGGTGCCGATGACGGTGCTGCTGGAACCGGGGGTGTCGTACTCCACCCTGATGGTGCTCGCCTGCCTCACCGGGGTCGGCGGCGGCAACTTCGCCTCCTCGATGGCGAACATCAACCTGTTCTACCCGCAGCGACTCAAGGGGCGGGCGCTCGGGCTCAACGCCGGCGGCGGCAACCTGGGCGTACCCGCCGTGCAGCTGGTCGGCCTGGCGGTCCTCGCCACCGCGGGCGCCGCGTACCCCCGGTTGGTGCCGGCGGTCTACCTGCCGCTGATCGTGTTGGCCGCGCTGGCGGCGGCCCGCTGGTTGGACACCGTGCCCGGGGCCCGCAACGAGCCGGGCGCGTTGCGGGAGGCGGCCCGCGACCCGCACACCTGGGTGATGTCGCTGCTCTACATCGGCACCTTCGGCTCGTTCATCGGCTTCGGTTTCGCCTTCGGTCAGGTGCTCCAGCTTCAGTTCGCCGAGCGGTTCCCCACCCCGGTCGACGCCGCCTGGCTGACCTTCCTGGGCCCGCTGGTGGGCTCGCTGATCCGGCCGCTGGGCGGGCACCTCGCCGACCGGTTGGGCGGTGCCCGGGTGACCTTCTGGAACTTCGTGGCGATGGCGGTCGGCGCCAGCACCGTGCTGTACGCCGCCCGGGAGCGTTCGTTCGGGCTCTACCTGGCCGGGTTCCTCGCCCTCTTCGTCTTCTCCGGCATCGGCAACGGCTCCACCTACAAGATGATCCCGGCGATCTTCCGGGCCCGGGCGGCGGACGCGGTGGCGAACGGTCAGCGTGATCCGGAGGCGGCCGCGCGGTGGGCGCGGCGGATGACCGGCGCGTTGATCGGCATCGCGGGTGCGATCGGCGCCTTCGGTGGCGTGCTGGTCAACATCGCGTTCCGCCAGTCGTTCCTCAGCTCGGGCAACGCCGACGCCGCCTACCTGGCCTTCATCGGCTGGTACGCGTTGTGCTTCGCGGCCACCTGGGTCGTCTACCGCCGTCCGCGGGCCGGACGGCTGGTCAACGTGTGAGCTGAGACACCCTTGGCGCGTCGCCGCGCGAGACCGCACCCCCGTTTTGACCTGCGGACGGGGCGCCGGGTATCGTTGCCTGCTGTTGTACGACATCCAGAGGCGTGCCCCATCAGGTACGCTTGGTCGTTCGTGCGCGCTGGTCCGGCCTGCAAGATCTGGTCACCTCGGCGCGCGACCCCAGACCGACGACGAGACAAGGTAGACCTGTGCGTACGTACAGCCCGAAGCCGGGTGAGATCGAGCGTCAGTGGCACGTCATCGACGCCTCTGATGTCGTGCTGGGCCGCCTGGCCACCCACGCCGCCACGTTGCTGCGTGGTAAGCACAAGCCGACTTTCGCGCCGCACGTCGACACGGGCGACTTTGTCGTCATCGTGAACGCGGGCAAGGTTGCGTTGACCGGCAACAAGCGCCAGACCAAGGTCGCTTACCGCCACTCCGGTTACCCGGGTGGTCTGAAGCAGATCGGCTACGACGAGCTGCTGACCAAGCGTCCCGAGCGGGCCATCGAGCTGGCTGTGAAGGGGATGCTCCCGCACAACAAGCTCGGCCGTCAGCTGATCAAGAAGCTGAAGGTCTACGCCGGTGCCGAGCACCCGCACCTCGCGCAGCAGCCGGTGCCGTTCGAGATCAAGCAGATCGCGCAGTGAGCGCGGGCGAAGGAAGCAGCATGACCGACATCATCGAGACCGAGGTCGCCCCGGAAGCCCCTGAGGCCACCGAGGCCCCCGAGGTCACCGAGGCGCCCGCGCCCGTCGCCCGCGCGCCTCGCGGTGACCGGCCGATCCAGACCGTGGGCCGCCGCAAGGAGGCCATCGTCCGGGTCCGCCTCATCCCGGGCACCGGCAAGATCACCTGCAATGGCCAGGACCTTGAGGCGTACTTCCCGAGCAAGGTGCACCAGCAGCTCATCAAGGACCCGCTGGTCACCGCCGAGAAGCCCGAGCAGTTCGACGTCATCGCCAACCTGCGTGGCGGCGGCACCACCGGCCAGGCCGGTGCGCTTCGGCTGGGCATCGCCCGCGCGCTGATCGTCAACGAGCCGGACGACCGCCCGGCCCTGAAGAAGGCCGGCTTCCTCACCCGTGACGCCCGGGTCAAGGAGAGTAAGAAGTACGGCCTCAAGAAGGCCCGTAAGGCTCCCCAGTACTCGAAGCGCTGATCTTTCCCAGCGCGTTGTACTTCTGACGGACGGCCGATCCACCTCCCCCTCGCTGAGGGAGGCGGGTCGGCCGTTCCGCTTTCTCCTCACAGGCAGTGCTCATTCGGAGGTTGGCGGGTATGGGTCGGTTGTTCGGCACGGACGGCGTACGCGGGCGGGCAAACGCGGATCTCACCCCGGAGTTGGCGTTGGCGCTGGCGGTGGCCGCCGCCCACACACTCGCCGAGACGGACCGCAGCCATCCGCCGCTCGCCGTCGTCGGCCGGGACACCCGCGCCAGCGGCGAGATGCTGGAGGCCGCCGTGGTCGCCGGGCTGACCAGCGCCGGCGCCAACGTGGTGCGGGTCGGTGTGCTGCCCACCCCCGCGGTGGCGTTCCTCACCGCCGAGGCCAAGGCCGACCTGGGTGTGATGCTGTCCGCGTCACACAACCCGATGCCGGACAACGGCATCAAGCTCTTCGCCGCCGGCGGGCACAAGTTGCCCGACGAGATCGAGATGCGGATCGAGGCGGCCGTCGAGACGAACGCCACCACCGCCTGGGACCGGCCGACCGGTGCCGGCGTCGGCCGGGTGCACGACCTGCTCGATGGTGCCGACCACTACGTCCAGCACCTGGTGGGCACCGTTCCGCACCGGCTCGACGGGATCAAGGTCGTTGTCGACTGCGCCAACGGCGCCGCCGCCGAGGTCGCCCCCGTCGCCTACCGGGAGGCCGGCGCGGAGGTCATCGCCATCCACGCGGAGCCCGACGGCCTGAACATCAACGACGACTGTGGCTCCAACCACATCGAGGCGCTGCGCGCCGCCGTGGTCGAGCACGGCGCTCACCTGGGCATCGCCCACGACGGCGACGCCGACCGCTGCCTGGCGGTCACCGCCGACGGCGACGAGGTGGACGGCGACCAGGTCATGGCGATCCTCGCGCTGGCCATGCGGGACGCCGGCACGCTCACCCAGGACACCCTGGTGGCCACCGTGATGAGCAACCTCGGGCTGCGCCTCGCGATGTCCGCGCAGGGCATCCGCCTGATCGAGACCAAGGTCGGTGACCGGTACGTCCTGGAGGAGCTGCGCGCCTCCGGGCTGGCGCTCGGCGGTGAGCAGAGCGGCCACATCGTGATGCCCGCGCACGCCACCACCGGCGACGGGGTGCTCACCGGCCTGCACCTGATGGCTCGGATGGCGGCCACCGGCCAGTCCCTCGCCGAGTTGGCCTCGGTGGTCACCAAGCTGCCCCAGGTGCTGATCAACGTGCCGGTCGGCGACCGGACCGTCGGCGCCGCCGCACCAGCCGTCCGCGCCGAGGTCGAGCGGGCCGAGGCGGAGCTGGGGGAGACCGGCCGGGTGCTGCTGCGCCCGTCGGGCACCGAACCGCTGGTCCGGGTGATGGTCGAGGCGGCCACCGAGGCGACCGCCCGTGAGGTCGCCGAGCGGATCGCCGAACTGGTCCGCACCGCGAGCCCGGTCGCCTGAGACCACCTCCGGGCGGGCTTCACCACCGCAGTTGGGTCGCCCGCCCGTACGTGTCGGCGGGGTCCTCGCCGTCGGTGAGGTCGAGGTCCTCGGTGACGCGTCCGTCGGTCAGTCGGACCAGTCGGTCGCAGCGGGCAGCGATGGCCTGTTCGTGGGTGGCCAGCAGGATGGTCATGCCGTGCCGTTCCCGGAGGTCGAGCAGCAGGTCGAGGATCTGCCCGCCGGTGGTGGAGTCGAGGTTGCCGGTGGGCTCGTCGGCCAGCAGCAGGCCCGGCGCCCCCATCAGGGCGCGGGCGATGGCGACCCGTTGCTGCTGGCCACCGGAGAGCTGCGCGGGCAGGGCTCGCTCCCGCCCGGTCAGGCCGACCGCGTCGAGCAGTTCGCGGGCTCGTGCCGTGTGATCGGTCCGGCCCCGGCGGGGGAGGACCGGCGCGATCACGTTGTCCAGCACGGTGAGTGCGGGCAGCAGGTGGTAGCGCTGGAACACGAACCCGACCCGTTGCCGGTAACGGGCCAGCGCGGCCCGACGCAGATCGCTGACCACCACGTCGTCGACGTTCACAGTGCCCCCGTCGGGCTGCTCGATCGCGCCGATGAGGTGCAGCAGCGTCGACTTACCCGACCCGCTCGGCCCGGTCAACGCCACCACCGAGCCGGCCGCGATGGTCACTGACACATCGTCGACCGCAGTCAGCTGGTCCGCCCCGGTGCCGAATCGCCGTGTCAGGTGGTGGACCGAGATCGCGCTGCCGATCTGCTCGCTCATGACTGCTACTCCTCTGCCAGAAGTCGGGCGGGTCGTAGGCGCGGCAACAGGGCGGCGGGCACCAGCGCGGCGACGGCGCTGAGCAACGCGCCCGCCAGCGCGACCAGCACAGCCACCAGGAGCAGCGCCCCGGGAAGAGCGCCGATCAGCCAACCCGCGCTGGCCAGGCCGACCGCCGCGCCGGTCGTCGACCCGACGAGCCCCAGCGTCAGCCCCTCGTAGCCGACGAGCCGGCCGAGTTCGACGTCGGTCCAGCCGATCGCCCGCAGGGTGGCCAGCTCGGCGGCCCGGTCGCGGATGTTCAGGTAGAGCACGTCCGCCACCGCGGCGGCACCGAGCAGCACGGTGGCCGCAGCGGCCACGGTGTCCGCGCCGCGCACGCTCAGCGAGACCACGTCGCCGAGCACACTGCCGACGATCGCGCCCCGGAACGCCCACGCGGCGGCGGTGACCAGCGTCAGCGCGGCCACCCCGATCGCCAGCGCCCCGGCGCCGAGGAACGTGCGCCCCGGAGTGCGGGCCAGATTCACCAGCGCCAACCCGAAGAGGGTCCGTGGCCGGCGTACCCAGCCGGCGGGAGCGACGATCGGGCGGAGGGCGGCGGCCGGGTGGGTGCGCGCGGCCCGCAACGCCGGCACCAGGCCCGCAGCCACCGCGAGCAGCAGAGCGATGGGTACGGCCAGGGCCGACCGCCGCCAGTCGACGTCGATGCCGAGCGCGATTCCCAGCGGAATCGCGAGGGCCAGCGAGAGCAGACCGGCGATGAGCCCGAGCAGGGCGACCTCGCCCAGGATCAGCGCCGCGATGCGGCGGACCGTCCAACCGAGACAGGAGAGCACCGCCAGTTCGGAGCGCCGGTCCCGGACAGCGGCGCTTACCGCGTTGCCGAGGAAGAGGACGCAGACCACCAGGACCAGCACGAAGAGCACAATGCTCTTGCGGTCCACCGCCTGGGTGATGACCGAGGCCACGCCGAGAGCCGACCAGTTCTCGGTCAGCCGCAGCATGGGTCGGCCGAACGAGCCGGCGGGCAGCTCCACGGTCTGCGGTGCGGCCGATGAGCCGAGGGTGATGTCGACGTCCAGCCCGGTGCGTGCCGCGATCTGCTCGGCGATCAGTCGGACCCGCTCGGCCGATCGCTCGCTGTAGCCGCCCACGTCGGCCACCCGTACCCGGATCGCGCTGATCGGGGCCTTGGCCTGTGGCCCGCCGCCACCCTCCAGGAGTTTCGGCACGCTGCCGAGGTTGGTGAGGAGCAGCGGCGGCGCCGAGAGGTAGCCGGCGGGATTGCCGCTGGGTGCCAGCGGCTGACCGCCCAGCGCGGCCCGGCTGCGGTCGTCGGCGCCCTCTGCCGTCGGCGCCTGGTAGGTCTCCAGCGGCAGTTGGCCGAGGTCACTGAACCCGGCCAGCCGGCCCGGATCGAAGACGCCGACGGCCCGCCAGAAGCGATTGGGGGTGCTCGCGTCAGTGGGTAGCGGCAGCGCCCGGATCGATCGGGAACCGGTGTCGTCGGCGAGCCAGGGTCGGGGCAGCGGGTTGAACGTCTCCATCCTGCCGTACACCTCGGGGTCGCCGGGCGGTTGCTGGCGGGCCCGCAGGCTGCCGTCGGGTAGTCGGTCGTACTGCACCTCGGCCGACTGCACGACTGTCTGAAGTTGGCCGTAGCAGCACCCGGCCGGGGAAAGCTCCTCGGTGAGCATCGCCTGATGCCCGGCGGTGAGGTCGTACCGACCGGACCCGGCGGGAGTTCCCCCAGGGCGGCTCAACGTCTTCTCCAGGTCGATCGCCTCCACCCCTGCGGGGCTGATCGCGAGCCGGGTGAACCTCGCCGCCAGCGACTCGTCGATGAAGGGTCGGTTGGTGACGAGGACCGGGACCTCGTGGTAATCCGCTGCGCCCCGGCGGTCGACGGCGACCGTGTCGTCAGTGCGGACGGCTCGACCGGCGACCACGGCATCGTCGAGTCCGACGAGTTGTTCCTCGGCGGCCGGGTCCACAGCGGCCAGGAGGAACGGCACGGTCAGGTCGTACGCCATCACCAGCCGGTCGCTGGGTGCCGAGGAGCCGTCCCGGTCGGTAGCGAGGACGGATGAGTCGGCTTGGAACCGGCCGTCGGGCAGCAGGTGGACGGCGTGCAGGGACCAGTCCTCGCGCTCAGAGTAGGTGCCCGGGTTGCCCAGCAGCGCGTATCTCGGATCGCAGATGGGAAGGCTGCGCCCGTCCGGCTGCACCTCGCGTGGGGCCGGCCCGCAGGTGTCCGACGCGGGGTAGGACCGTCCATCGGAGTACGGCACGGCGTCACTGTCGAATCCCCGTTCGATCCGGGGGTAGATCAACGGCTTCGTGGTCACGTACACGTACCGGGGTTTGCCCGGTGCGCTGGAGAGACCGCGTTCGGCGTGGAAGGTCGGGTCGAGCCGGATGACCTGCTGGTCCAGCGAGCGGTCGACGGCCTGGGTCAGGTCGATCGGCGTTGGTAGCAGGGTGGTGGAATAGCCGAGCATCGCGATCGGGGCCGCCACCTCGATGCCGGGGACCTGCTTCACCTGCTCGTACTGCTGGGTGGTGATGCCGCCGAAGAGCCCGGAGAGATAGTTGGGGCGGACCAGCCGCGCTCGGCCTCCAGCGGCGTGCGGGTCCCTTTCGGACGGACCAGGATCTCGTAGGCGACCTGGGTGTTGCGCTCGACGGTGCCGGTGACATCCAGGCGAGAGGTGGTGGTGGCGCCAGTCAGAACCACGAAGCCGGTGGTGGCCACCAGCACGCCGGCTGACAACGCCACCGACCGCCCCGCACGGCCGCGCAGCTGCCTCCAGATGAAGCCGAGCATCGCGCCTCCCCGTGTGCTGTCTCCCACTCTGCGCGATACATTGTGACAATGCAAGACCCGTACCGGAGGTGACATGGCGATCCAGCACGCTGTCCTCGCCCTGCTCGCTGGTGGCCCCAGCCACGGCTACCAGCTCAAGGGCGCGTTCGAGGCCGCCGTCGGCCCACAGTGGGGGCCGCTGAACATCGGTCACCTCTACCAGATCCTCGACCGGCTCTCCCGGGACGAGTTGGTCGTCGCCGAACGGCAGCCGCAGCCGATCAAGCCGGATCGGGTGGTCTACGAGATCACCCCGGCCGGTCGCGCGGAGTTGGCCCGCTGGCTGACCGAACCGAGTCCGCGCAGCGGCGGATTCCGGGACGACTTCTTCCTCAAGGTCACCGCCGCCGCCCGGTCAGGCTCCGCGGCCACGGTCCGCGCGGTGCTGAGCAACCAGCGTGGGCACCTGCTGCGCGAGCTGCGCAACCTCGACGGCCTGCGGCGGGCCGCCGAGGACCCGGTGGTCGGGTTGCTGCTCACCGCGGCCAGCCGGCACGTGACAGCGGACCTGTCGTTCGTGGACGACGCCGAGGCGGTGCTGCTCGGCGACGAAGGCCAACTGCTCACCCGACTCGCGACGTCGGCGGCAGATCAGCCGGCGACCGACCCGGGATCGACCGACGCTGAGCGGGTCAGCGGCTCGGGCCCAGAGCGTGCAGCCGGGTGACCGCCTCGGCCAGCACCTCCGGGCGCTTGCAGAAGGCGAACCGGACCAGCCGCCGACCGGCGTCGGTGTCGTCGTAGAAGACCTGGGTGGGCACCGCCACCACACCGCAGCGCGCCGGCAACGACCGGCAGAACTCCACCCCGTCCCGGCCGCCCAAGGCGGTGATGTCGGCGGTGACGAAGTACGTCCCCTCCGAGCCGAGCACCTCGAACCCGGCGTCGGTGAGACCACCGACGAGCTGGTCACGCCGCTGCTGGAGGCTGTCCCGGAAACCGGTGTAGTAGTCGTCCGGCAGGCCCAGCGCCACCGCGACCGCCGGTTGCAGCGGCGCGGCGTTGACGTAGGTGAGGAACTGCTTCACCCGCAGCACCGCCGAGACCAGCGCCGCCGGGCCGCTCGCCCAGCCGACCTTCCACCCCGTGCAGGAGAACGTCTTGCCGGCCGACGAGATGCGCAGCGTCCGCTCCCACATCCCCGGCAGGCTGGCCAGCGGCACGTGCGGGCTCGACGCGTCGGTGAAAACCAGGTGCTCGTACACCTCGTCGGTGACCGCGTACGCGTCGAACTCCTGGCACAACTCGGCGACCTGCGCCAACTCGGCCGGGCTGAAGACCTTGCCGGTCGGATTGTGCGGTGAGTTCAGCAGCACCAGCCGGGTACGCGGGCCGAACGCCGCCCGCAGCGCCGCCGGGTCGAAGGCGTACCGGCCGTCGGCCGTGGGACGCAGCGTCACCGGCCGGCGGACCGCGCCGGCCAGTGCGATCGAGGCCGCGTACGAGTCGTAGTACGGCTCGAAGCAGACCACCTCGTCACCCGGCTCGCAGAGGGCGAGGATGCTCGCCGCGACCGCCTCGGTCGCGCCCGCCGTGATCACGATCTCGCCGTCCGGGTCGTACGCCAGGTCGTAGAACCGTCGCTGATGGGCTGCGACGGCCGCGCGCAGGGCGGGGATGCCCGGGCCGGGTGGGTACTGGTTCTGTCCGCTGCGCAGCGCCTCGGCGGCGGCGGCCAGCATCTCTGGCGGGCCGTCGGTGTCGGGGAAGCCCTGCCCGAGGTTGACCGCGCCGGTGCGTACGGCGAGGGCGGACATCTCGGCGAAGATCGTCGTGCCGAACGGCCGCATCCGGGCCACCAGCGGGTCGACATCGGTGCTCGTCGTCACCTGCGCCAGCCTACGGCCACCCGCCCCAGGAACCCCAGTGCGCTCGGCCCTCAACCGGCCGCGCAGGTGGTCCGCCAATACCCCCGCCCCTTGTCGACGACGGGTCTGCCGGCGTCGGTGACCGTGACAGTGCAGTCGAGCGGCCCGTGGTAATCGATGTCGGGCCAGGTCGCCTCCACCATCACCCGGCTCTTGCCGTTGGTCCGGATGGTGGCCCGCCAGGGCAACTTCGCGTCGTCGACGTGCATGAGATCGCTCTCGGCGTCGAAGTACGCGATGTCCGCCGTACCCGTGCCGGTGACCTCGTAGACCACCGTCACGGGGGCCGGCCCGGACGTCGGCCGAGTGATCGGCTGTTTGGTCGGTGCCGGCGCAACGGTTGTCGGTTGGCCGTTGGGCTCCTCGGGGATCAGCGGCCCCATGGTCGGCCCGGCCCAGTCGTCGGGTGTGCGCCAGGGCTCCTCGGCGAACGGGTCCGAACTGCTCTCGTCGAGCAGCAGGCCGCCCGCGCAGAGGCAGCCGCAGACGGTCAGCACCAGCGCCACGAAGACGGCGATGGCGATCCCGACGGCACGGCCGGTCTGCATGGCCGGGCTGCCACCAGGCTGCGGATAGCCGGGGTACGCGTACGGCGGCGGGTAGCCGGGCGGCGGCGACCACCCGGCTGGCGGCGGCCCGTCGGCGGGCGTGGGCCAGGCCGATGTCGGCCCGGGAGACGTCGGGCCGAAGGCGTCGGGTGGGGGAGGCGTCCACGGCGAGTCGGGCG
>NZ_QGSZ01000139.1 GCF_003857055.1 Micromonospora inaquosa
CCGGGCCGCGCAGGCCAAATGAGAGCCACACGACCAGCGTGGGCAGCCGAAATGAGAGCGACAGCCCGGGCGCCTCGACCGAAGCCTGGCCGGGCCGCGGTCGCAGGTCAATGAAACAAGTAGCCGAATTGAGCATGTGCCGATCTCTCGAACTCTCCCGCGCTCGGCAACGGCCGCGGAAACGCGATGCGAAGGTTCCCTCTGCGGCTGGGTTACTGGGCCGGCGTGGTGATGAGCTCGTCGGTGACCCACTGTGCGACGTTGGCGGGGTAGGGCGCTGGCAGTCCGAGGACGAGGTGCTGGAAGCCGGCGTCGATCGCTTTGCCGATCGCGTCCTGGGTGATGCTGGGCTGTTCGTAGGAGACCTGCAGGACGATGGATCGGGTGATCGAGGCGGGGTCGCGACCGATCTCGGTGCAGTAGCGGTCTAGCAGTGCGCTGCGGCTGACGGCGTCGTCGATGTCGCCGCCGGGGGTGTTCCACAGGTCGGCGTGCTCGGCGGCCACGCGCAGTACGGGGGCCGAGCGTCCGCCGACGAGGATCGGAGGGTGGGGGCTCTGGATGGGTTTCGGGTTGCAGAACGCTCCGGTGAGACGGTGGTAGGTCCCGTGGAAGTCGAACGGGTCGGCCTCGGTCCACAAACGCCGGATGACGGTGCACGCCTCGGCGAGGCTTCCCACGGCGTATGCCGTGTCATGGAAGGGCAGGCCGTGTGCCTCGTACTCGCGCCGGGCCAGGGGGTGGCTGGGTCGTGAACCCGCACCGATACCGAAGTCGAGCCGTCCGCCGGAGACGATGTCGACGGTCGCGGCGATCTTGGCCAGCATCGCGGGCGGGCGGATGCGGTTGCTGGTCACGAGCAGGCCGAGGCGCAGTCGTCGGGTTTGTGCGGCGAGGGCCGAGAGCAGGGTCCAGCCTTCGTAGGTCGGCCCGTTCGGGTCGCCGCCGATCGGCATGAGGTGATCGAACAGCCACGCGTGCTCGATCTCCGGGATTGTGTCTGCCTCGCGCCAGACCCGCAGGACGTCGTGGTAGTCGACCTGTGAGGGTGCGGTCATGATCCCGAAGCTGGGCCGGGGTGTTTGCGGCATAGGGCCGTCAGTCCTTTCGTTTCCGTCCGTGATCTTCTTCCCGGCGTCGTAGCCATGCGAGTGCCGTCCGGACGGTATCGACGGCCGGCCTCACCAAGTGGGCCCTCTCCTGAGCTGCCTGCGGGCGGAGCGTCTTCCCGTGTGCCCTTTCCGGGTGCGGCGACAAGACATCCGCTGCCTTGTCGCCGCGCCCGGAACACGGAAGGTGAACAATCCCATCCTGATCGTAACTATTGATAGAATGTGAGTTCACCCATTCGGGTACGCGTGGTGTCCGCTTGTCTTTACTTGGATTCGAGGCGGCCCAGGGTGCTCTCGACCGGTGCCGGCCAGGTGGAGTCCTTGAGGCCGAGGGCGTCGCGAAGGTAGGCCCACGTGAGCCGCTGGATCAGGGCAACCCGCTCGGGGCTCTCGTCCGTCGTCGCTTTGGCTTCGTAGTCGGAGATGCCGCCGAGCGAGTGCTCTGCTCCGAACAGGGTGAGCAGGCTCTTGCTGCCCGGGCTCAGGTGATACGCATCGGTGAACCAGTCCGGCCCGCGGACTGACAGTGGGGAGTCGTCCTGGTCGCCCGCGACGACGAGGGCCGGGGTGGTCATGTCCACGAAGCTCGGGCTCATGAATGGGAAGTGCTCGGCCGCGAACGGGGAAAGGTCGGCTCCGCCCCGGCCGGGCACGGCCAGCAGGACGCCCGCCTTGATCCGTGGGTCGGACATGTCCTCTCCTGGGCGGCCGTCGGCGTCGAGGACTCGCGCCCCCAGCAGGGTGCTCGCCGTCTGGGCGCCCCAGGAGTGCCCGGCCACGGCGATGCGGGTGCGGTCGAGGCGTCCAGCAAGGCCGGGGACGGACGACTCCAGCAGGTCGAGCTGGTCGAGGGTGCGCTTCAGGTCGTCGACCCGGATTCGCCAGATCAGCGGTGTGCGGGGGTCGTCGGGCGGGAGGTTCAGTGTCCGCGAGTCGAGGTGGGTGGGCTGGATGACGACGAAGCCGTGGGAGGCCCAGAAGTCGGCCAGAGGGCGGTTGTTGGTCGCCGACTGGCTGAAGCCGTGCGAGAAGACGATGACGGGCAGTTCGTGGCCGGTCGTGGGTGCGGAGACCCGTACGTGCAGATCGTCGCCGCGATCGGGGGCCGGCAGCGTGATGGGGTGTACCGAGACGACGGGTGTGGGCTCTGGCATTGGGTGCATGGTCGTTCCTTCGTGACTTGGCATTGGCCTGCCGTTCTGGCATGCTATCAATGCGGAACTCGGTTCCGTTAAAACATACGGAACACGGTTCCGTTTTACCAGGGATGTGACGGAGGTAACGTGACCGGCACCGAGTCGGGCGCCCCGCGCAAGCAGCGGGCTGATTCGCGGCGCAACGAGACGGCGCTACTGGAGGCGGCCGCCGCGGCATTCGTCGCCTCCGGAGTCAATGCGCCGGTGCGCGACATCGCCACCAGGGCCGGCGTCGGCGTCGGGACGATCTACCGCCACTTCCCGACCCGGGCCGATCTGATCGTCGCGGTGTACCGACACCAGGTCGAGGCATGCGCCGAAGCCGGCCCCGTGCTCCTGGCGCGGAGCGCCACACCGCACGCCGCCCTGGCGAGCTGGATCGACCTCTTCGTCGACTTCCTGGTCACCAAGCACGGCCTGGCTGAGGCGATGCGGTCCGACGATGCCGCCTTCCAGACGCTGCACGCCTACTTCCTCGACCGGCTCGTCCCCGTCTGCGCCCAGCTGCTCGACGCCGCAGCCACGGCGGGCGAGATCATCCCCGACATGGACGCCCTCGTCCTGATGCACGGCATCGGCAATCTCTGCATCGGCGCCGACAGCCCTAGCTACGACGCGCGCCTCATGGTCGGACTCGTCATCGCAGGCTTGCGGCTCCACTAGCGCTCAAGGAAGTACGCGGCGCGCGGTCGCCCGCAGAGACGCGGCAAGGCGGTGTCATGATGCTCCGCGAATGATGTTGCCCGGGCACCGGCACCGGCGCTGAGCGGTCCGGTCAGAGCCGATGCCCGGTGGTGGGACTCGCGGTGAGCCACTAACAGAGCCGAACATCGCCCGTCCGCCATCCGGATCTGCCGCTGACAAGACGCGACGATCGTGGACGTGCTCCCCGATCGACCGATGTGGCTGCGGGAGCCATTGCGGGCGCGACCAACCGTCACCAGTGCCGCGGCATCAGGCTCACCGTCGTCGCCGGTCCGCCCGTCGAGACCCGCCCCGGCCGACTCCACGACCGCCCAAACTCGTCAACGTCCACGGCGGGAGAGTCTCCCACTACCAACCGACACCACCCATGCCTGTCGACCCGGGCACAGTGGTGAGCAGCCGTTGCAGCGTTCCTGACCTGAGCACCCATATCGCCGCCGAACAGGTCGTTACGGGTATCGGTTGTCCGGTAAGCGTGGGGGTAGCTCCGCCTGGGCGTCGTCCCGGCTGCGGCTGTGCTGACGGCACCGGCCGATTCTCAGATGATCCTCAAGATATCCCGCCTCGACGGCCACTGGCGGCACGGCTGGTGTGTGCTGTCGCTACTGATCATCCCCCTGTGCTGGAGATTCCATGAGAGATAGACCGAAGCTGACCTTGTCCGTCCTGCTCGCCGCGACCCTCGTGGCGACCGTTGCGCCCCCGGCCAATGCGTCCGCGATCAGCTCCGGCGAGGAGCGCTTCCGGCCGGGTGTCACCTACGACCTGTCGGTGACCGACGCCGAGCGCGACGCGATCCACGCGGAAGTCGAGGCGTTGGCTGGACGTGTCAGCAGCGCGCGGGCGGGGGACGGCACCTACAACCCGCTCAGTCTGGTCGGGGCGATGCTGGACGGGTCGAGCTACGACTCCATTTCCCGAGGCGGCACGGCCGCGACGGCGTACCCCTTCCCGGTCAGCAACACCCAAGCCAACCAGAACGAGTACGACCGCAAGGTCGCCAAGCTCGCCTGGGTGGTCAAGCTGGCCACCGACCTGGGTTTCCCGGTGGTCGTCCAACGCCAGGCCGACAAGTACGTCTACGCAGAGATCGGTGACCCGAACGCGCCGGAAATGGTCATGGCGTTGAGTCACCTCGACTCGCCGACGGCGTCCGTTTCGCCGGCGCAGCTGGCGCGCTGGCGGGACGCCGATGGCAACCTCGGCACTCCTGGGGCGTACCACTCGCCCTATGTCCAGGACGGCTGGGTCTACGGGGCGGGCATTCAGGACGACAGCGGCCCGACGCTGGCGACGTTGCTCGCGGCCAAGGCGCTGCTCGAGGCGGGGCTGCCCCTTGACCGACGCATTCGCATCGTCATGGGAATCTACGAAGACGGCGGTCCCGGCACGCCCTCGACGACGAACACCGCCAACTTCCAGTCCATCCCGTACAACTCGAACCCGAGCTTCTACGACAACTGGGCGTACAAGAATCTCAATCGGGAGGAGATGCCGGTCGCGGGTTACACCTCCGACTCACGGTTCCCGGTCATCGTTGGCAACTCCGGGGCGGTGACCCCGTCGGTGTCGATGAGCTTGTCCGCAGACGGCGCCAGGGCCTTCCGGTTGACGGGTGCCACGGCCGGCGTCACCCTGCGCGAAGGCGACCCGACGCTCAAGGACATCGCCTACGGCAGCACCACGCAGATTGCCTCGCGGTCCATCTTCACCCTCGACGTGGCGGGGGCCGGCTCCGCCGAGCGCGACCGATTCGTGTCGGCGATCGTCGCTGCCGCGACCACGAAGGGTTGGCTCCCGGCTGCTCCCCGCACCACGCCCAAGGTGCAGACCACGATCAGCGGCGACTCGCTGACGCTGGAGGTCAACACCGATGTGGCGATGGAGATGCCGACCCCGCAGTACGGCAAGAATGCCGTCGTGTGGGGAATGTTCCTCCTTTCCCAGGGGCTGGGCGCATTGGGAGGCCCGGCCGCCGACCTGCAGTTGAAGAAGGCCGCCGACGGCATCGCCGACCTGTTCTTCCGCGACGGTGTCGAAGGTGAGGCCTATATCGGGAAGTACATGGACATCCCGGCGAGCCTGTTGCGCAACACGAGCAACGGCACGCCGAACCTGACCTTCGCCCTCATGGGAAACATCAATTCAGAGACCCCGACGAGCTTCTACACGGACGCCTCCGGCAGCCTCAGCATGCCGATGTATGTGCGCAGCATGCACGTCACCGCGGCTGACTCCGGCCAGGCGACGGCGGCGGTCACGGCCGCCTTCCAGGCGAAGGGGTTCACCATCGGCGACCTGGGCTCGCCCATCGGCGCCGGTTTGTACGTCACGCACGACAACCCGCTGACCGCTCTCCAGTTCAAGAGCTACCAAGCCTCGATCGACCGCAACCCGCAGGAGTTCGCGGATCCATATTCACTCAAGGACGTGGTGTATCCGCAAGGCACGACCGGTGGCACCCTGGCCAGCAGCTTCCGCAACAAGATGACTGCCTTCGGTGCCGTCATCCCGGGTAACGAGCGCTGGTGGCACACGGCCAACGAGCGGATGAAGGTCGACTCGGCAGTGCAGATGACCAAGATCATGGCCGATGGCATGTTGGAGATGGCCCGGTACTCCGGGCCCGCCGGCGCCAAGTTCATGTGGGCGGATATGCCGGGGCTGAACTCCGACCGCGCGGACCTCGACCTGCTCGACGTCACGGTCGGAACCTACAAGGACGCGTCGCCGGCTGTCGGCGCGGGCCAGTTGGGCAATCAGGCCCTGCTCGGCGCCACCTCGTTCAACATCCCGATGTGGAACGCGCGCGGCAACTCGGCCCCCACAGCGGCGGCTTTCGCACTGGGCCACGAACCGGGAGGGGTCTACCTGCCCCTGACCGACACCGAGTACCTGAACAACTCGTACGTGGCGCCGATGCGTCTGGAGTTCAAGGTGCAGCGCCCCGACCACATGTCGGACGCGGCGTGGGCGAAGTTCGTCGCCGGAGGCTACGGCAGCTTCCAGTTCAACATTCTCGTCGGCGGCGCGGTTGTGCCGCTGGCCGTTCCTGCGGGGCAGAGTGCGGACAAGTACTTCTCCTCGCGCATCTCGGCCAACAACCCCGACGCCATCTACCTGTCGGTCAACCTCGCGATCACCGATGCGCCGTACACCGGGGTGAAGCCCATCCTCGCGGATTCCAAGACGGACCTGTACACGGTCAATCCGACGTACCTGGCCTCGAACCCGGATCCCTTCCCCGGGCGCGGGGCCACCGAACAACGGGGCTTCTTCGTGTTCGGTGATGGGCAGAAGAACGCGGAGTTCTCGTCACCCGACGCGGTCTACGTGACGGTCGCCAACGCGGCCGTCGATGCGAAGCCGTCGGCGGTGGTGAAGAAGTTGAAGGGCAACACGAACGAGTTGACCATCACGGTGAAGCAGACGCGTATCGACGGCAGCGAGTCGTCTGTGACGGCCACGTACACCATCAACAACAACGCTGCGGGCACCTACACTGTCGGCGATTACAAGGTGTACGTCGACACGAAGGGCAACACCCAGGTTCGGTCGATCTCCATCGTCTGAGGCCTGTGACGCGGAAGTTCAGCACGCTTCGCGCAGCCGCGAGCGGACCGCCGCCGGCAGTGCGTCCCACCACCTGGTGGGGCGCACTGCCGGGCGTGCAACAGCTGGTCCAGCGTCCGGGTCGGGCTCAGGCGGGAAAACCGCCCGCCCGGAGCAGAGCGCCGGGGAGTTGCTTGCCGAGTCTCCGTTCCAGCCAGGAGACGGTCGAGGTGAGTTCCTCCAGGTCCAGGCCGGTGGGCAGCCCCATCCGGTCGAAGAGGTAGACGAGATCCTCGGTGGCGACGTTTCCGGTCGCCGCCGGTGCGAACGGGCAACCGCCTGTTCCGCCGATGCTGGCGTCGAGGGTGGTGACGCCCGCCTGGACTGCCGCGACCGCGTTGGCCACGCCGGTGTGCCGGGTGTCGTGCAGGTGCAGCCGCAGCGGTGTGCGGGACTGCGTGATCTCCCGGGCGAGCGTCAGCCGTTCGGTGACGTCGGAGGGTACGGCCACTCCGATGGTGTCGGCGAGGGCAAGTTCGTCCGGACCCGCGTCCCGCACCCGGGTGAGCACCTCCCGCAGCCGGTTCGGCGGGACCTCGCCTTCGAACGGGCATCCGAACGAGGCACCCACGGTAACCGTCGTGAACACCCCTGCCTCGCGAGCCGCCTGCACCAGCACTGCGGCCGTGTCACAGGCCTGGGCGGTGGTCATGCCCTGATTGCGGCCGCAGAAGGTGTCCGTGGCCACGACGACGACGTTGATCTCGTCGACGCCGGCGGTCAGCGCTCGGTCCAGGCCTCTGCGGTTCATCACCAGGCCCGCGTACCGGACGCCGTCGTGGCGGGGGAGCGCGGCCATCAGCTCGTCCGCGTCGGCCATCTGGGGTACGCGGGAGGGGTTGACGAAGCTGGACACCTCCACTCGCCGGGCTCCCGCGCGGACCGCCCGCTCGATGAGCTCCACCTTGTCGGCGGTGGTGAGGAGCGTCGCCTCGTTCTGCAGGCCGTCGCGGGGCGAGACTTCGACGATGTCGACCATGACTGTCATCGCTCCTCCGACAGGTACGCGAGGGCCCTGGCCTCGCTGATCACCTCGGCGTACTTCGCCTGCAGGTCGAACAGGCTTGCCTCGTGCGGGCCGGGTGCGCGGTCGGCCACCGCGTCGCGGACCACCAGTGGGACGAGACCGTGCTGGATCGCGTCCACCGCCGTGGCACGGACACAACCGCTCGTGCTCACGCCGACCAGCACGACGGTGTCGATGCGCTCCGCCCGCAGGGTGGAGGCCAGCGAGGTGCCGAAGAAGGCGCTGGCGTACTGCTTGACCAGCACCAGTTCATCCTCGGCGGGGGCGACCTGCGGCATCAGCTCACCCATCGCGCCACCGCCGGAGAAGAGCTGCTGAAGGGCGGTGACCTTCCGGACGAACAGGCCTCCGTCGACACCGCCGGGCCCGTACGCGACGCGGGTGTGCAGCACGGGGATCCGGTGGTCGCGGGCTGCGGCGATGACCCGGCCAGCCGAGGACAGGCAGTCCGCGGACGGCAGGCACAGTGGGCTGGCCGGGTCGAAGTAGGCCCGCATCAGGTCGATGACGAGCACCGCGGGGCGGGCGCCGGGCAGGAGCGCGCCCCCGAATCCGTCGTCGCTGCTGTCCGGTACGGGGCTCATCGGGCGACAGGCGGCCGAGGAGCAGGAAGGCCGGTCTCTTCCAGGCACCGGTCCAGGATGGTTTCCAGCGGTGGTCCCATGTCGAACGTGGGCAGTGGGTCCGGACGTCCGTGGCGCAGCTCGGCCCGTACCTCCTCGGTGGCCGCGACGTCGACGGTGCCGGCCTCGTCGCAGATCACGCCGAAGCGGCGCGCCCCCGGGGGGCTGACCAGGCCTCGGCGGACCTCGAGGCCGACGAGTTCCGGGTCGCGGGCGAGCGGGTCGCCCCACCCGCCGCCACCCCAGGTGACGAAGTGCAGCACGTCCCCGGGAGCTACGGGCACGTCGTGCACCTTGCTGCCGAGGATCTCGGTGCCGCCGTCGGCGCGTTCGAGCCACTTGCGTCCGCGCGCACCGGGCTC
Organism: Micromonospora inaquosa; assembly: GCF_003857055.1. Taxonomy (GTDB): domain Bacteria; phylum Actinomycetota; class Actinomycetes; order Mycobacteriales; family Micromonosporaceae; genus Micromonospora; species Micromonospora inaquosa. The sequence continues at coordinate 8,638 of NZ_QGSZ01000139.1, forward strand.
GCCACCGTTGACCCCCCACGGATAGGTTAGCCAGCGGTCGTCGTGGATCGCGATCGTGCCGGCCTCCAGGAACCGGTAGGCCACGTCGACGCCGTTTCCGCCGCGATGGAGCCCGGCGCCGCCGGTGTCCGCGATGGTCTCCCAGCGTTCGATCCGCAGCGGGTAGTAGGACTCCAGGTACTCGCACGGGATGTTGACGAACGACGGCCACAGCGAGTGGCCGTCCGGGCCGTCGCCCACCGGCCGGCCGGGAATCCCGCCGAATCCGATCGAGTACAGCTGGAACCACTCGCCCTTGCGCTCACCCGGCCCGTAGGTGCCCGAATACATGAAGTGCGGTGATGACGAGAAGCCGGCGGCGTTGAGCAGGCCGGGGTTCGTCTGACCGAGCAGGCCGCCGAACAGGTCGAAGACGCGACCGATGCCGTGGTTACGCGCGTTGAGGGCGGCAGGGTACTGGGGCTTCCAGAACGAATCGTCGGGGATCGTGACGTCGACCAGCGGGTAGAAGCCGTCGTTCCAGAGGATCTGCGGGTCGGCAACGGTGATCATGTAGATGCCGAAGAACATCCGGACGAGGTTCTCGTTGATGTAGTAGTTGATCGGACCCTGCGCCTGCGGGCTGCTGCCGGTGAAGTCCAGCAGCACCTTGTCACCGGTACGGGTCAGGATGAGCTTGAGCTCGTAGGGGCCGTAGCCGAGGCCGTCGTCGCAGATGTAGTCGGTGAACGAGAGGGTTTCGCCCTCCTTGAAGACGGCTCCGAGCAGGACCTTCATCGCCCGGTAGTTGCGGTCCAGGAGCTGGTCGAGCGCGGAGTTGTAGGTGTCCACCCCGAACCGGGCGCACATCTCCTGGACCCGACGGGAAGCGGTCCGGCACGCCGCGACGATGCCGTTGAGGTCGGCGCGGTTCCAGTCGGGCTTGCGCACCTGGTTGAGGATGATCCGCAGGGCGTCCTCGGCGAGCACGCCCTTGCGGTACAGCTTGAAGGGCGGTATCACCACGCCCTCCTCGAAGATGGTGCGGGCATCGGTCGGCATCGACGCCGGTGTCTTGCCGCCGACATCGGACATGTGCCCGAACATCGCCGCCCAGCCCACGATGCGGCCCTCGAAGAAGATGGGCAGCACCACGAGCCAGTCGTTCGCGTGGCTGATCGCCGCACCGCAGGAGTAGGGGTCCGACGTCAGCAGGACGTCGCCCTCCTCGATGTCGCCGTCGAAGTTGTCCAGGAAGTCGGGGATCGACAGCCCGAACTGTCCCACCATCATTTTTCCGTCAGGGTTGGCGATCAGCGGAAACTCGTCGTGCTGTTCACGGATCCCCGGCGACAGCGCGGTCCGGAAGAGCACCTCGTCCATCTCATAGCGGGCATTGCGCAGCCCGTTCTCGATCAGGTCGATGGTGACCAGGTCGACATCCACGGAGCGAAGCGGTCCGGTAGCGGTCTCGATGAGGCGTGCCATGGTCAGTTCTCCCGGTGGGTGTCGGCGGGGCGGATGAGGAGGCTGCCGCTCGGGTGCACCGCAGCCGTGTGCCCGGGCAGCACGAGGGTGGTGGAGTCCATCTCGGTGATGATCGCCGGACCGGGCACGACGTTGCCCGCTCGCAGCAGGGCACGGTCGTAGATTCCGGCTTCGACTTCGGCGCCCTCGACCCAGATGCGGTGCTGCGCCCGCAGTGCGGGGCCCGGGTCCGCGTCACCATGCTCCAGCGTGGGCGCGGCGACCTGGGGCCGGGGGCCGTGGGCGGTGGCCCGGACGGTCACCAGCTCGTGTTCGGCGTCGAGAACGAAGGAGAACAGTCGTTGGTGATCGGCGTCGAACGCCGACCGCAGGGCCGCGAGCCCACCGCCGGCCCCGTCGAAGGCGTCGATGTCGACTGCCACCGGGATCTCGAAACCCTGTCCGTGGTAGCGCAGGTCGGCGGAGTAGACGACGTGTTGCTCATCCTCGGGAACACCCTGTTCGCTGAGCGTGGCGCACGCCTTGCCCGCGAGTTCGGTGAGTACCGCGCGAAGGCTCTCGTCGGTCATTTCGGTGAAGCGACGCACCAACGTCCGCACGGACTCGTCGCGCAGATTGGTCGTCGCGTCGCCGTAGGCGCACAGCACTCCCGGTGACGGCGGAATGATCACCGGCCAGGCCCCGGTCAGTCTGCCGAGGGCGTTGGCGTGCAACGGGCCGGCGCCACCGAAGGCCACCAGCGCGTAGTCGCGCGGATCGAAGCCCTGCTGCACCGACACCAGCCGCAACGCCCCGAACATGTTCTCGTTGACGATGTCGATGATGCCCGCGGCGGCGGCCTCGACCGACTCCAACCCGGTGGCGTCGGCGATCGACTTCACCGCGGCTCGTGCCGCCGCACGGTCCAGGGTGATCTCGCCACCGGCCAGATCGGTGGGCAGGTAGCCGAGCACCACGTTCGCGTCGGTCACCGTCGGTTGCTCACCGCCCGCCGCGTACGCGGCGGGACCGGGTGCGGCACCGGCCGACTGCGGTCCCACCCGCAGCGCCTGGGTCAGCGGCGGTACGTGGGCGATGGATCCGCCGCCGGCACCCACGGTTCGTACGTCGACGGAGGTGGCGCGGACCTTGAGGTCCCCGACCGTGGTCTCCCGACCCACCCGCGGCGTGAGCCCCTGCACCAGGGCGACGTCGGTGGAGGTGCCGCCCATGTCGAAGGTCAGGAAGTCCGGGTAGCCGGCCTGCTCTGCCACCCAGGCCGCGCCGGTCACCCCGCCGGCAGGGCCGGACAGCAGCAGGTTCACCGGGTTGTCCGCGGCGACGGCCGCGGAGACCAGGCCACCGTCGCTGCGCAGGATGCACAGCCGGCCGTCCACCCCGGACTCGCGCAGCTGCGCCTCGAGGTTCGCCACGTAGCGCGCCACCTGCGGCTGAACGGCCGCGTTCGCGACGGTGGTGATGGTTCGCTCGTACTCCCGAAGCTCCGGCAACACCGAGGATGACACCGACACCGGTACGCCCGGAAGCTCCTCCGCGGACAACTCGGCCACCCGGCGCTCGTGCTGCGGGTTGGCGTAGGAGTTGATCAGGCTGACGCTCAACGCCTCGATGCCCTGCGCGCGGAGCTTGCGCAGCTTCGCACGGACGTCAGCCTCGTCGAGTTCGGTCACCACCGCGCCGTCGGCGCCGATCCTGCCGACGACCTCCACGGTGTCCTCCAGCGCCGCCAGCGGCTCCGGCTTGGGCCAGATGATCCAGCCGGCAAGGCCACCTGGCACGAAGGAACGGGCGATCTGGAGCACCTGCCGGAAGCCGTCGGTGGTGACCAGCCCAACCCGGGCGCCCTTGCCCTCGAGGATCGCGTTCGTGGCGACCGTGGTGCCGTGGAACACCTCAGTGATCTCCGACATGGGCACGCCGGCGGCCTCGCAGGCCCGCTCGATGCCGCGCAGCACCCCGATGGACTGATCCTCGGGGGTGGAGGAGGTCTTGGCCCGGTAGGTCTCTCCGGTCGCCTCGTCGATCAGCAGGATGTCGGTGAACGTTCCCCCCACGTCCACGCCGAGTCGGTAGGTCATGGTTCCTCCTCAGATGACGCCGGCGGAACGCAGCGACGCCATCGCGTCGTCGCCGAGCCCCAGCAGGTCGCGATAGATGTCCTCGTTGTGTTCACCGAGCTCGGGGCCGACGTGCCGGACCCGGCCCGGGCTGTCAGAGAGCTTGGGTACGACGTTGTGCATGGCGAACTCCCCGAGACCGGGGTGGGTCAGCCGGACTATCGCCTCCCGCGAGGCGAAGTGCGGGTCCTCGAGCATGTCCCGGGCCCTGAAGATGCGGCCTGCCGGAACGCCCTGGGCGTGCAGCCGTTCGAGCAGATCGTCGGCCGCGAGCGTCGAGCTCCATTCGGCGACCAGGCCGTCCAGCTGCTCCATCCACCGGCCTCGGGCGCCGTGGGTGGCGTACTTCTCGTCGGTGGCCAGCTCCACCCGCCCCATCGCCTCGGCGAGCCGGCGGAAGACCGTGTCCTGGTTCGCCGCGATCAGCACCATCTCGCCGTCGGCCGTCGGGTAGACGTTGCTCGGGGACACGTTCGGAAGGGTCGTTCCGGTCCGTTCCCGCTGGTAGCCGGCGATCTGGTACTCGGGGATGAGCGATTCCATCATCGCCAGTACGGCCTCGTAGATGGCCGAGTCCACCACCTGGCCTCGACCGGTACGTCCGCGCTGGTGCAGCGCCACCAGGGTGCCCAGGCAGGCGAACGTCGCCGCCAGCGAATCGCCCAGAGAGACGCCGGCCCGGGCCGGAGGGCGGTCGGGGTCGCCGGTCACGTACCGGATTCCGCCCATGGCCTCGCCGATCGATCCGTATCCGGCACGCGACGAGTACGGGCCCGTCTGCCCGAAACCGGTCACGCGGGTGACGATCAGACCGGGGTTGATCTCCCACAGCCGCTCCGGGGCCAACCCCCAGCGCTCCAACGTGCCGGGCCGGAAGTTCTCGATCAACACGTCCGCCCGCGCGATGAGCTGGCGTACCAGATCCTGACCCTGCTCGGTCCGCAGGTTCGCGGTCACGGACTTCTTGTTCCGCGCCACCACCGGCCACCAGAGCGACTTGCCGTAGGGCTTCTCGCGTCCCCACTGCCGCATGGGGTCGCCCTGACCCGGGTCCTCGACCTTGATCACCTCGGCGCCGAAGTCACCCAGGAGTTGACCGCAGAACGGCCCCGCCAGCAGCTGTCCGAGCTCGATCACCCGGATGTCGTCAAGCGGCAGTGGAGTGCTCATGAGCCCCTCATCAGTGTCTCTTTGCATGCAATTCACAGGTATGTGACTGCCGTTACAGCAAGTTGTGCTGGGAAAGTAGGCCTGCGTTCCTCGGGTGTCAATGCCCAGGAAGGTGATTGCATACAACCTGCCGTGTTGCTACGGTCCGAGCATCATGAGCGACCACACGCCACTGCGGGAGGCCGACAACGGCCACGCCGCCGACGACGCCTATCGGCTGATCCGGGAACAAATCCTGTCCGGGCAACGGTCGGCCGGCGCGTGGCTCCGCGAGGGCGAGTTGGCCGAGTCGATCGGGGTGAGTCGGACCCCCGTCCGGGAGGCGCTCAGACGGCTGACGGCGGAGGGACTGGTCCGCCACGAACGCAACCGTGGCGTGCAGGTCCAGGCGTGGAGCATCCACGACCTCGACGAGATCTTCAGCCTGCGGGCCGTGCTCGAGCCCTGGGGCTGCCGACTCGCGGCGACCACGGGCATCATCGACGTGGACGCGCTCGACGCGCTGGCCCACCGGATGGACGAGGTGGCACCGGACGGACGACCGACCGATGTGGACGAGCTCACCGAGCTGAACAACCGGTTCCACCGGATGATCCTTGAGGCGTCCGACAACAGCCGACTGGCCGGCGTCGTCTCATCGGTGATCCAGATGCCGCTCGTCTGGCGTACCTTCTCCCGCTACAGCCCGGACGCGCTGCGCCGTAGCCTGGCTCACCATCACGAACTGGTGGCGGCGCTGGCCGCGCCCGACCCCGACTGGGCGGAGTCGGTCATGCGCAGCCACGTACGCGCGGCATGGCATTCCATCCGGCTGCGAGACGGCGGCGACCGGGCACCCGGCCCGGAACTGTCGGACCAGGTCAGCACCACCGCAGGTCAACCGCCACTCTGATCATGTGGTCGGGGTCAGCGACCGCGCGAATGGCCCTCGACGCACGCGACGTGGCCCAGGGCCGCGACAGACGCGGATTCTGCTCGTCCGGCATCTGAGACACGGATCCCACGGGCGATGCCCTGACCAGCCCCTTCAGGCTGCCTGTCGGTTTGCCCCCACGGTGATCGTGGCTGGGGTCGTCAACGTCGCTGTCGCTTTGGCCAAGGTGGTTGCGGGTCTGCTCTTGGGTTCGGCGGCCGTGCTGTCGGAAGCTGCGCATTCGTTGTGACGCACCACCATAGGCACCTGGTGACCGTATGGCAGCCGACGCTTCCACCGCGGCTGGGTCAGGCCGGCGGATCGTCTCGGAAGAGGGCTTCCTTCACGCCTGGGCCGCCCCAGCGGGTGGCGACGAGCTCGAGACGAGGGCGGGTCGGCTCGGGCACCCACCGTTGTCGTCTGGTGTCGGGCGCAGGGCGGTCCCACTCGGCGATCAGCGCGAAAGGAAAGGTGGCGCCGTCGGGCTCATCGTCACACCGCTCCCGGTCAACCATCGCCGGATAGAAGCGCAGCTCCTGGGCCACCCTGCAGTCATCCGCCCGTGAGGCGACCACGGCGCCGCAGCCTTGACACGCGACGCAGGGGATCCATCCGACCACCGACCAGCAGCCTGTGTGGACACGGTCGTGGACGAAGCGTGTCCCGCGTACGTCGCCGGGTGAGAGGGCGAAGGTGCCGGTGACCTGATCACGGCCGTAGGGGGCCTCGTCGATCGCGTAGGCGCCGGGGTCCAGGAGGGGCGGGTTCACGTGGTGGCAGTCCAGGAGCGACCAGTGCGGCTCCGCCGGCAGCTCCACCAACCGGACCGGGACGCTCAGCGTGTTCCCGCAGCCGGCACACCGAAAGCGCTCCACTGCCGCAGTGTGACATCACAGCCGAGCGATGGCATCCGAGATGTGACTTCCTGGGCAGGTTGACGATCTACAACGCGCTCGATGAGAAACGGCGTGGCACCACGTCGAGCGTTAGGAAACTCTCGCGCCCGAACGGGCGCGCAGTTCAGTGTCAAGTCGGACCGAAGGTCGGCACACAAGGTCGGACCGCAAGTCGGCATTCCCAGCCACTGCGCGCTCGAGGAGTCTGAGCGCACGGGTGATGACGGGTCTGCTGCACCGGCAGGTGACCCATCAACGAGCGGTGGCGAGGAATTCGTTCTGCGCCTGCCGGAGGCGGCTGAGGTCGTTGGGGACGGGCATGACGCCGTAGCGGTCGAAAGCGTCGACGCTTGCTCCGAGCGACGGCGGCCACCGTCGCTGCCACTCGACCAGCGGCACACCTGGGCTGTTTGGGCGTAGTGGCTCGGCGAGCCGGTCGAACTCCACCCGCTGCCACTCGCGCAGCTCGTTACCACGCCGCGCGGAAGCCACCAGCGAGGCAGCGACCACGGTGGTCGTGGCCGTCTGCGGTTGGACCACGTCGCCGTTCATGATCGAGTGCCCGCCCAGCGGCAGTGCGGCGCGGTGGCCGTACCGTTCTCCGACGACCTGCGAGACGTGTCGGCAGGTCTCGCACGCCAGCCACGACCACCGGGTTCGGGTGGTCACCGTGTCCCGCACGCACAACACACACAGGTCGAGGTCACCGGCGATGTCCTGGCCCTGCCACTGCTGCTCCCACTCCGGCGTATGGGGCTGGCAGCGGCACCGCTGCTCGCGCGGGGCACCGTCGCGCAGATGCCCACAGGTCAGGCAGACCGCGAAAGGAGTCAGGTCCAGCTCTTCGAATGGCACGGTGAACTCGCTCTCCGGTGCCCGAGGCACCCGCTCTTGCCGTACCGCAGCTTGCGGTCGGCCCGGTCTTCTCCCGGAGGCACCGTGCGCGGGTGGCGCGGTTGCCGGGTCAGCAAGCCGGGAGGCTTGACGCTGACCACTCTTGACGCCCAGGAAGCATAGAGATCATCGAGGCCGGGAGCAACCCCGGCCAACACGCGGGGGAGACCTGAGCAGACGGCGGTGGCGGATCTATCCATCGGCGGCGAGTCGAAGCCGGGCAAACAGGTCGGCGACTTCCCGGGTCAGCTCATGTTCTGGGCCGTCGACGACGCAAACGTCGTCGTGCAGCGGTTGCAGCTTGTTCACGTCCTCGGCGGGCTTGTCTTCGGGGACCAGCAGTATGCCGATGTTGCGGCGCAGGTCGAGAGCCGTGGGGGAGACGTCGCCGGAGGCGGCGCGTACGTGCGTCAACACCTGCCGGAGCTGGCACGAGAGACCAACCGCAGCTGTCGATTACCGTGCACTCGACAATGCGCGGGTCCTCGCTGCTTCGCCAGGCGTTCTAATGGCTGACCGTCCCCTTCGTGGTCCGGTTGGTCCGCCGCAGGGGACCGATCGTGGCCGCATGGTCGCCGACCGGGGCTCGAAGAACGTACGTCAGGCGAGGATCGGGGGAAGCTGTCCGTGGGGGAGGTCGGGCGGGCTGCTCAGCTCCGCCAGGAGGGCGTCGACCGCGGGCCGTTGCGGCGTGCCGCCGAGGGCACGGGTGACCGCGAAGATGCGTCGCTCGGTGGTCGGCTCGACCAGTGGTTCTACGTGCACCCCGGGTGGCACGTGGCGTAGCGCCAGCTCCGGCACGAGTGCGGCGCCCAGCCCGGCCGCGACGAGGTCCAGCGTGAGCGCGAAGTCGACGGCACGGTGCCGGATGTCCGGCTCGAAGCCGGCGAGCCGGCAAGCGTGCAATGTGGACCGCAGGCAGGGCGTGTGTTCGGCGCTGGCGATCCATGGCAGATCACGCAGCTCGCTCAGCCGGCCGGTGCGACGGCGCCATTCGACCGGGGTGATCAGGTGCATCGGGTCGGTGGTGACCGGATGTCGGTCCAGGTCGTCGACGAGTGGCACGGGCACGTGGTCGTACTCCTGAAGCACCACTACGTCGAGGGTGCCGGAGCGCAGGTCGAGGCGGCTCTGTTGGTCTTCGGCCTCGATCACCCGCACGTCCAGCTCTGGGTGCTTCGCCCGCGCGCGGGCGGCGGCGGGTGCTACCAGCGCGCCGGCTGCGGACGCGAACGCGCCGACCCGTACCGTGCCGCTGACCCCGTGGCTGAGCGCGGCGAGCCCGGCCACCGCCTGCTCCACCGCGTCCAGTACGTCCTTCGCGTGGTTGGCCAGCACCTGGCCGGCCGGGGTGAGGACGATTCCGCGCCCGGCCCGCTCGACCAGCTCGTGCCCGGCTTCGCGGGACAGCTGGACGAGCTGCTGTGAGACCGCCGAGGGGGTCACGTGCAGCGCCGCGGCAGCGGCGGTGACGCTGCCGCGCAGCGCGACCTCGTGCAGCACGCGCAGGCGGCGTGCGTCAAGATCCATGTAGCCATGCTACAGCATCGATGAAGAACGTTGAACTGGTCCTTAAGTATTTTCTCGGGCAATCTGGCTGGCGTGAAAGCATCGCACCGACTTCTCGCCGTGCTCGTCGCCGCCATCTGGGGCGTCAACTTCGTCGCCATCGAGCTGGGCCTGCGCGACCTGCCGCCGCTCGTGCTGACCGCGCTGCGCTTCGTCGCGGCGGCGGTGCCGCTGGTCTTCCTGGTGCCGCGCCCCAGCGCCCGGCTCCGCTACGTGATCGCCTACGGGCTCGTGCTCGGCGTACTGAAGTTCGGCGCGCTGTTCACGGCGCTCGCAGCCGGCATGTCGGCCGGTCTGGCCTCGCTGGTGCTGCAGGCGCAGGCGCTGATGTCGGTGCTGCTGGCGGCGGCAGTGCTGGGCGAGCGGCCGGCGCGGGCGCAGGTGGCCGGCGTACTGGTCGGATCGGTCGGGATCGGGGTGTTGGCGATCGATAGCGGCGGCCACGCTACGGTGATCGGCTTCGTGCTGACGCTGTTCGCGGCGGCCAGCTGGGCCACGGCGAACCTGGTCATGCGGGCCAGCGGCGAGACGCGGCCGCTCTCGCTGCTGGTCTGGTCGAGCCTTGTGCCGCCGTTGCCGCTGCTCGGCCTCGCCGGCGTGGTCGACGGCGGACAGACGGTGCTGGATGCGATCACCGGCTTGTCGTGGCGCGGGCTCCTCGCCGTGGTGTACATCGCGTACGTGTCGACCCTCGTCGGCTTCGGGATCTGGAACCGGCTGATCGCCCAGTATTCGGTCGCGCGGGTGGCGCCGTTCAGTCTCCTGGTGCCGGTCTTCGGGCTCAGCGCGGCGTGGCTACTGCTCGACGAGCCCGTCGGCGCGACGGAGCTTGCCGCGGCCGCCATCATCCTCGCAGGGCTGGCGCTGGTGGTCCGGCGCTCCACTGCGGACGGCAAGAACGCCACGGCCGAGAGCGAGGGCCTCAAGTGTGTCGGTTGACCGGCACCGCCACCACGTCCTGGCGTGACCAACGGTGACCCAGCCGACGCTGCTGGCCCTGCTCACCGAATCGGCGCCGGCGCCACCGTCAAGGACACCGAGAATCTCCGCGCCAAGCTCAAACGCCTCGTAGCCCGCCAGATCCGCACCGAACCCGAAGCCGAACTGTTCACCCTGGCCCCGCCGATGACCTCGGCGTAACCCCATCAGCAGGGCCTCCGAACGAACCGCCAAGCCCGCATCAGACAAAGGCTCCCGAACCACCCTCTCAGGTCGTGGAGGCCGAGGCCGTCTCGCGGACCAGCGTGACAGCGCTGCGGTTGGCGGCCGGAATGATCAGCGCCGATGCGACGAGCCCGGCGACGGCGATGCCCAGCCATCCCCAGAAGCCGAAGGCGATGACCAGGCCGGAGAGCGCCGCCGGGCCGATGATGTTCTGCGTGATCACGTGCAGGTCGAACGCCCCCAGGTACTCGCCCTGAGCGTGCTCGGGGGCGAGGCCGAACGCGAGCCCCCAACCGGAGGCGGCCTGCATCACCTCGGCCACGGAGAGGATCAGCACGGCGGCGACGATCGCCACGGACGCCAGGACCACGTTGTCGTCGAGCGCGGTCACCGCCAGGACCGCGCAGCCGCCGGCCAGCCAGTAGCCGGAGCGCCGGGCGAGCCGGCCGGCGCCGTGCACGGTGTCCGCGCCCCGGCTGGCCCGTACCTGGAACAGGATGACGAACGCGGTGTTGATGATCAGCAGCAGAGGAATCAGGAAGTGCGGCAGGTCGGTGCGGTTGAGCGCCCAGAGCGGCATCGTCACCAGGATGATGCTGACGTGCGAGGCGAGGATCGTGGAGACGCCGATCACTGCGAGGAAGCGTGGGTCGCGGACTGCGGCGAAACGTTTGAAGCCCACCGGTGCGGGACGCGGCGGCACGTCAGGCAGGCGGGTGACGAGGAGCGCGGCGCCGGCCATCAACGCGGCAGTGGTGAGGGGGATCAGCACGAGCAGCCGTTGGCTGAGGGCGGCGACGGCCGCCACGCCGATACCGATGCTGAATCCAATGTTGAACACCGACCGCATCATGGCCTTGAGCTTCACCCGCTCCTCGGCGGGCACCAGGTTGCCGATGAGGGCCCCGTTGGTCGGGCCGGTGCCGTACTCGAGGAAGCCGACGGTGACCACCAGCGCGAAGAAGGCGGTCGCGCTGTCGACAAGGCTGTAGAACCCGAATCCGACCGCCAGCGTGGCGAACAGGATGACGAGCAGGCGGCGGGCGCCCACCCGGTCGGCGATCACACCGAACAGGACCGACGAGAGGAAGGCGGACAGGCCGGCGGCAGACAGGCCCAGGCCCACCTGCCGGGCGTCGAGTCCGACACGCAGCGTGAAGTAGACGACGCTGCCGCTGAGGAAGACTCCCTTGCCGATGGACTCGGCCAGTCGGATCGCGATCAGCTTCCTGCGGAGCGGGTCGGTCGGTACCAGGCCGGCGACAACGTCCGTCACTCGTGACAAGGGCATGGGTCAATCCTGACGACGGTGGTGTCCGGCGGACAGGGCGACAGGTGTAGGGCGTACGGGACGACGTCCCGGATCGGCCGGGAAATTCTCCCGTGGACTCCCGGGGTCGGCGGCACGTCGACCGCCCGTGAGGGGTCCGCTGTGGACGGCTTCGTCAGGGCCAAGACGGAAAGTCTGGTTCGGTTTTTCGATGCGTCAAAAGGCTGACCGAGCCCGTTCCCGGGATCACTTCTTGTGTTGTTCTGTTGGCCGTGAGTAGATGTTCATCACGACGCGGGGTCGGCGCTACCGCGGCGTTTCCCCGCGCGACTAAGACACCGCGGGCCGTTCGGACGGGGTGAGGTGGATAGATGGTCAGCGTTGGCTCGGTCTCGGAACTGACTCGGAACATGAGGCGGTATCCGGAGGAAGTCACGGCGGAGACACAACCGGACGCGGTGACGGTGGTCCTGGCCGACGCTCAGCCGGTGGTGCGCAGGGGCCTGCACGCCCTGCTGTCGCCGTCGGCTGAGGTCGCCGTGACAGGTGAGGCGGCGTCCGCGCGGGAGGCGTTGGCGCTGGCCACCGCCACACGTCCCGACGTGCTCGTTCTCGACGTCGAGCTGCCGGGGTTCCAGGCGGGGGTGACGATCCAGGAGATCAACCGGGTGTCGCCCTCGACAGCGGTACTGGTCTTCACCGCGGTCGAGGACGAACACGCGATCCTCGCGGCAATGTGGGCGGGCGCCCGGGGCTACGTGCTCAAGAGCTGCCCGGGCGACGGCATCGTCCGGACGATCCGGGGCCTCGCGACGGGTGAGGTCATCCTCGGCCCCCGGGTGGCCGACAAGCTCATCGGGCAACTGAGCCTGGAGCCCCGCAATCAGCAGCTCTTCCCGGAGCTGACAGCCCGCGAGCGGGAGGTGCTGGAATTGATTGCCTCGGGTATGCGCAACGTCGCGATCGCCGCGAAGCTGAATCTGTCCCCGAAAACGGTCAGCAATCATATTTCCATCATCTTCAGCAAATTGAACGTTTCTGACCGGTACGAGGCGATCGAGGTCGCCCGCCGGGCGCGGTTGGGGCGCCCCGGGCCGCCCGGCTCCCATTCACCATTGGTGCCTGGTGGCAGCGTTCTGCTCACCGGCAGGCGTGGTGTCGTGGCGCCGGGCGCGGCCGCGTACGCCGGCGCGCGGTCGGTGCGGCGGTGAGCGGGATGAACCTGGACCTGGACGCGATCGCCAACCGACTGGAGCCACGGTTCGGCCGGGCCGCGCACCGCTGGGTGGGCACGCTGCGCCAGCGGCTCGACGACCTCGTCGAGCAGTGGGAGTTAACTCTCGGTGACCCGCTCAAGTCCGGCAACTCCTCAGTCGTGTTCCGGTGCGTGGGCCCGCTCGGTGACGCGGTGCTCAAGCTGTCCCCGGACAGCTACGCCGTGCGGGAGGAGGTAGACATGCTGCGCCAGTTCGCCTCCAGCGGACGGGTGCCGGCGGTGCGGGAGTCGGCCAAGGGCGCCGTCCTGCTCGAAGCGATCCACCCCGGCACCCTCGTGGAGAAGATGCCGCAGCCGCCCTCACCGCGGGAGTACGCCGCCTTCCTCACCGATCTGCATGGCGCGGGCGACCCGGCTGCCGCGCCCCGTCAACTGGCGGACTGGATCGACGTGCTGTTCAACTCGGCGACGCGCCGGGGCGCCGACCTGAGCGGGTCCAAGCGGCTGCGCGACGACCTGTTCGCGGTGCCCACCGACACCGTGCTGCTGCACGGGGACCTGCACCTCGGCAACGTGCTCCACGGCGGAGGCAGGGGCCTGGTGGCGATCGACCCGATGGCGTGCGCCGGTGACCCCTGCTTCGACGCCGTGGACTACGTGCTGGAGGGTCTGGACCGAGCGGAGATGGTGCGCCGCCGCGACGAGCTGGCGAGCGCAGCCGGCATCGACGTGGGCCGGCTCGACGCCTGGTGCCGGGTGACGGCCCCGATCGGCGCCACGTACGTCAGCAATCCCGTGCACTCCGCCGAGCTGGCGGCCTTCGGGCGCGGCGAGTACTGACCGGCCGACCACCGCCCCGGTCCGACGGCAACCCGCGTCGGGCCGGGGCCGCGCCATGCCCGGGGACCCGCGTCGACGTGTCGCCGACGCGACCGGGAGCTTTTCCTGGTGAGGCAGGAGAACGTGCTCTGCCGCGCGGGACGTGCCGGGCCGCACGATCGGTGCATGGTTCGTACCGGTCGTGCTTCCTTCGCCCAGGAACGCCTCTATTTTCTCGATCAGCTCCAGCCCGGAAACCCGGCGTACGTGGTGGCCTTCGCGGTGCACCTGCGCGGTGCGCTGCGACCCGAGGCCCTCTGCACGGCCCTGACCCGGGTGGTCGCCCGGCACGACGCGCTGCGCACCACGTTCGCGGTGGTCGACGGTGTCCTCACCCAGCGGGTGTCGTCGACGCCCGCTGTGGACGTCGACATCACCGCCGACGGGTGGGTCGATCGTGCCACCCAGGAGGCCCACCTGCGGACGCTCGTCGCCGAGCAGGCCCGGCAGCCCTTCGACCTCGCCGACGGGCCGGTGGTACGGGCCTTCCTGCGCTCCTGGGGCCCGGACGAGCACGGCCTCGCGGTGCTCGTGCACCACATCGCCTGCGACGGATGGTCGGTGGGTCTGCTCCTGCGCGACCTGGCCGCCGAGTACGACGCCACTGTCGACGGGTCGGTGGCCGCCTACGACGAGCCCGCCGGGTCCTACCTGGCGTACGCCGAGCGGCAGCACGAGACGTGGCGGCGGGACAGCTCGGGCCTCGAGTTCTGGCGTGCGGCGCTGGTCGACGTGCCACAACTGGCGCTGCCCACCGACTTCCCCCGCCCGAGCGTGCTCGGCACCACCGGCGCGGTGCTGCGC
>NZ_QGSZ01000236.1 GCF_003857055.1 Micromonospora inaquosa
GTGGAGAGCTGGCGCGGGCGGCTCGGCAGGCGTCAGCGGGGGGCTGCCCGGGTAAAGCACCTACGGGTCCACGGGTTGCCGCTCCTCCTCGGGACCGAGGGCGAGGTGGTCATCCGTTTCTACCGTGGATTGCAGACGCGGCGCACCGCCGCAGAGTGGGAGTACGACGATGAGTCGCAAATTGGTCCGACCCCGCGAGGGGCGCATGATCGCCGGTGTCTGCGCCGGCCTCGGGCGGCGGTTCGGCATGTCGGCCGGAATGGTCCGACTGCTGTTCCTGCTGTCGTTGCTGCTGCCCGGCACACAGGTGATCGTCTACCTGATCCTGTGGGTGCTGATGCCGAACGAGGACCGCTACCTCGCCCCCACCGGACACTAATTTCACCCCGCACACCCCACGCAAGCAGAGATCTTGGACAGTTTCCGTCACGCGCTGACGGAAACTGTCCAAGATTGCTTGTATCGCGGTCGCGGCGGCGGCTCGAATGCGGCAGATCGGTGGTCGAGCTCCCCCGGGAGCGGCGCCTGGGCCGCTGGCCGGGACTGGCGGCTGCGGGACTGGCTGTGGGGACGTATGTGGGGGCGTATGTGGGAGCGCCCGCTCCGACGGAGGTCGGGGCGGGCGCTTCGGCGTACGGGATGGGGCAGGTCAGGGAGCGATGTAGGTGACAGTGATCTGCTGGTAGCCGAGGGAGCGGAGCAGCCCCTCCAGCATCTTGCGGGTGTTCTCCTCGGCTCGGGCGGAGAGCCCGCTGTCCCGGGCGGCGGCGGTGATCCGGTCCTCGGCGAGCCGGTAGACCTGCTGCTGCCGGTTGGGGTCGTTGCCGACCAGGTCACCGAGTCGGTTGAGCAGGCCGCGCTGCTCGGCGAAGACGTAGCTCTTCTCCATGTCGAGGTTGGTCTCGCCGAGCTGCGGCGCGGGCAGCTTGATCTCGACGGACTTGCCGTCGGCGGACTGGACGACGGCACCCTCACCGATCTTGGTGAAGTCGACGTACGCCTCGACGCTGCCGGCACCGACGAAGAGGGTGCGCTCGTTGAGCAGGAAGTCCGGGACGTTGCGCCGGTCGTTCTGCGTGTCGACCACGACCTGGAAGTTGCCTTCGGCGGCCACGTAGCGGCTGAGGTCCTGGATCGACTTCAGCAGCGGTGGCTGGCTGCGGTCGGTCTGTTCCTTGGCGAACGGGTTGCGGAACTCCGGCAGGATGCCGGTCGCCTGGATGCCGAGCAGCACGACCACGGCCAGCGCGGCGGCGCCGAGCAGCATGAGCAGACCTCGGGCCGCTCCACCGCCGCCGGTGCCGTCGCCACCTGTCGTCGGGCCACCGGGGCCAGCCGGCTCGGCGTGGTCGTCGGTGCCCTCCGGGGTATCCGTGGGCCACTCGGGTGTCGCGGTCGACCGCACCTTGAGGTCGTCACCGGTCGGGTAACCGGGGAACTCCCTCGTGGGCTCGTTGCTGCCAGCGTCGCGGGCCATCACGCTCACCGTCCTCGTCAGACACGTCGTCTGTCAATGACGGTACGGCCCCATTACGACAGTCGCGCGTCGAGCGCCCGGAAGGTGCAAACAAGCAGGTCAGGCGAACGCGGAGAGCCCGGTGAGCCGCTGCCCGATGACCAGTTGGTGGATCTCCGAGGTGCCCTCGTAGGTCAGCACACTCTCCAGGTTGTTGGCGTGCCGCATCACCGGGTACTCGCCGGAGACACCGTTGGCGCCGAGGATGGTGCGGCACTGCCGGGCGATGGCCAGCGCCTCCCGCACGTTGTTCAGTTTGCCCACGCTGACCTGCTCGGGCCGCAGCCGCTCGGCGTCGGCGAGCCGACCCAGGTGCAGCGCGAGCAACTGCCCCTTCACCAGCTCGACGGCCATGTCGGCGAGCTTCGCCTGGGTGAGCTGGAACCCGGCCAGTGGGCGACCGAACTGGGTGCGGGTGGTCGCGTACGCCACTGTGGTTTCCAGGCAGTCGCGGGCCGCGCCCACCGCGCCCCAGACGATCCCGTAGCGGGCCTCGGTGAGGCAGCTCAGCGGCGCCTTGAGCCCGACCGCCTCGGGCAGTCGGGCGTCGGCCGGGAGCCGGACGTCGTCGAGCACGATCTCGCCGGTCACCGACGCGCGCAGCGACATCTTGCGGCGGATCTCCCGGGCCGTGACGCCAGGCGTGTCCATCGGTACGGCGAAGCCTCGTACGCCCTCGTCGGTGCGCGCCCAGATCACCGCGACGTCCGCGATCGGCGCGTTGGTGATCCACATCTTTCCGCCGGTGAGCACCCAGTCGTCGCCGTCGCGGCGGGCCCGGGTGGCCATTGAGGCGGGGTCGGAGCCGTGGTCCGGTTCGGTCAGGCCGAAGCACCCGATCGCCTCACCGGTGGCCATCGACGGCAGCCAGTGTCGCTTCTGCTCTTCGCTGCCGTAGCGCCAGATGGCGTACATGGCGAGCGATCCCTGCACCGAGACCAGGGAGCGGACGCCGGAGTCGCCGGCTTCCAGCTCCTGGCAGGCGAGCCCGTAGGCGACCGCGGAGGTGCCGGCGCAGCCGTAGCCGGTCAGGTGCATGCCGAGCAGGCCGAGCTTGCCGAACTCGCGGGCCAGCTCCCGGGCGGGCACCCGGCCGTCCTCGTACCAGTCGGCGACATGGGGTCGCACCCGGTCGTCGACGAGTTGGCGGACGACATCGCGGACCTGCCGTTCCTCCTCGCTGAGCGACGGGTCCAGGTCGAGCAGGTCCAGCGGAGCGGTCATGGACGCCACCCTAACGAAGGTTCAGCGCACGGAAGAAGGGCTCGTCATTCGATGGGCTCGGAGAGCACCAGCACCCGGGCGTGGATCTGGTTGCGCTGCTGGAGGGCGGCGCGCAGCGCCCGGTGCAGCCCGTCCTCCAGGTAGAGCCCGCCGTTCCACTGGACCACGTGCGGGAAGAGGTCACCGTAGAAGGTGGAATCCTCAGCGAGGAGCTTGTCCAGCGCCAACTCGCGCTTGGTGGTGATCATCTGATCCAGGCGCAGTGGCCGCGGCGGGATCTCCGCCCACTGCTTGAGCGTCAGATTGTGCTCCGGATAGGGACGCCCGTCCCGGACCGCTCTGAAGATCACGACGGCACGCTCCCCTCCCCGTGGCCGGGCCGACCGACGGCGCCGAGCCGGGCCGCGGCGGGCACCGCGCGGCGCGGCACCGATGACCGTGCCAGCCTAGCCGCCCAGCGCACGCTGCGTTCTGCTCCCTGATGTCAGTTTCGCTACCGCTCGTCCGATCTTCAACCGGACGAACAGGACGTCCGCGTCAGTTCCACCGGCCGCGCCGCACGACCTCGTCCATCGGGCGTCGCCCACGGCGCAACGACGGTGACCGATGGTCGGTTGCGCGATAACCGATTGTGACGGCACCGATGGGTTGATACTCCGCCGGCACGCCGAACGCGTCCCGGTAGGCGGTGAGCCGCTGCGGTGGAATGCCGAAAAAGCACGCCCCCAGGCCCTCGTCCACCGCGGTGAGCAGCATCAGCAGCGCCGCGAAGCCGGCATCCACGTGCCAGTACGGCACCGGCCACCGGTCCGTGGACTGATCCGTCCAGCCCTTGTCCGGCTCCGCGTACCGCCGCAGGTAGGCCGACTCGTTGGCGTGCGGCACCACGATCAGGGGCGCTCGGCGCATGCCCGCGAGCCAACGCTCCCGCCCACCCCCGCCGGGGGTGGTGGCAGCCCAGAACCGGTCCCGATCGGCCGGCTCCGTCAACACCAGGAAACCCCAGCCCTGGGCGAAGCCCGCCGACGGCGCGCGGACCGCGTGGTCGAGCAGCCGGTCCACCACGTCGGGCGGGACCGGACGGTCCGGGTCGTAGTTGCGCACCATCCGCCGACGGCGGACGACCTCGGCGAACTCCATCAGGCGCCGGGGCGGATGCCCCAGGCACCTCGCCAGGTCGTGGCGGGCTTGAGCGTGAGCAGATCCTTGCCCGACCGGAACGCGTCCGGGGGGCAGGTCATCGGCTCGATCGCCACCGAACGGCGGTGCCGCTCGCCGGTGAGGGCGTCCCCGGTGAACACCTGCCACCAGCCGAACTCGGCGTCCGCCCAGACGCTCACGCCGGTCGAACCGTCCGGCGCGGAGAGGCTCACCGACGAACCGCCGTCGGCATCCCGGATCACCTCACCGAAGCAGGAGTCCAGCACGGCCGCGCCGATCCGGCGAGGGCTGGTCCAGTCGTACTCGGTGCCGGCCACCGGGGTCACCCCCACCGGCAGCAGCCGACCGTCCACCACCACCCGGCTGCGGGTGGGCAGCCGCAGCACCAGGTCGTCCACCGCGACGCCCGGCAGTTGCAGGTACGGGTGCACGGAGAAGCCGAACGGGGCCAGCTCCGCACCGATGTTCGTCACCTCGTGCTCGGCGCGCAGCCCGTCCGCGTCGACGCTCCACCGGCTGCGCAGCCGCAGCGGCCACGGGTAGCCGAGCTGCGGCGGCAGGTCATAGCCGACCGTCACGGCGTCCGCCGACTGCTCCAGCAACTGCCACGGAACCCAGTTGACCAGCCCGTGGATGGCCACGTGCCGCTCCGGCTCGGTCAGTGCGAGCTGGTGCGCCCGCCCGCCGAACGAGTAGCGGCCATCGCGGATCCGGTTCGGCCAGGGTGCCAGCACCTGCCCGGTGCAACCGGGGCAGACCTCGTCGGTCTGGTACCCGTCGACCACGTCGACACCGTCGTGCCGGTACGTCCGGAGCCCACCGCCGACCTCCACGATGACAGCCTCGTGGCCGGCGGCGGAGATGGTCCACTGGGCGCCGGAGAACGGGCGCTGATCGGGGCTTTCCATGCCGGCGACCCTAACCGGTCAGGCCCGGTCGCCGCTCGACGCCGTCGCCGCCCGGTAACGCAGCAGCGCCGGGAACGCGACCGCGAGCACCACCACGAGCACCGCGGAGGCGAGCCCACCGGCCACCCAGGCCACCCCGCCACCGAACCCGGCGGCCATGGTGCCGGCGCGCAGGTCACCCAGGCGTGGGCCACCGGCCACCACTACCGTGTTGACGCCCTGGAGTCGGCCGCGCATCCGGTCCGGTGCGTAGACCAGCAACATCGACTGACGCAGCACCGCGCTGATCAGGTCGGCGGCGCCGGCCACGGCGAGCAGCACGACCATCAGCCAGAGCTGGTGGGCCAAGCCCGCGGCGGCGATCGCCAGGCCCCAGCCGACCACCGCGAGCACCAGGCCGAGCCCCTGCCGGCGGATCCGGCCGATCCAGCCGGAGGTCAGCCCGCCGATCATCGAGCCGATCGCGATGGCGCTGTAGAGCAGACCGACCGCGCCGCCGCCGCCGAACCGCTCGTTGGCGATCTCCGGGAAGAGGGCCCGTGGCATGGCGAGGATCATCGCGATCAGGTCCACCCCGAAGGACAACAGCAGGACCGGGGTGGTGGCCAGGTAGCGGAATCCGTCGATGACGCTGGCCAGGCCGGCCCGCCGCGCCTGGCCGTCGGCGGTGGGCTCGGGCGGAAGCGACGGCAGCCGCAGCGCGGCCCAGAGCATCGCGGTGAACAGCACCGCGTCCAGCCCGTAGGCGATCGGCAGGACCACAGTGGTGTCCGGCGAGGCGGCGAGGATCAGGCCGGCGGCGAGTGGCCCGGCGACCGAGGCGGCGGTGAAGGTCGTGTAGTTCAGCGTGGAGGCGGACACCACCAGGTCTTCCGGCACCAGCCGGGGCAGCATGGCGCTACGGGCCGGCGAGCTGATCGCGAAGGCCACCGACTGCACCGCCATCAACGCCAGCAGCAGCACCGGGCTGCCCACGTTCAACAGCGCCTGGACCAGCAGACCGAGGGTGGATGCCCAAAGCAACAATGAGCCACCGAGCAGCACCGCACGCCGGTCGCGGGCGTCGGCGACCGCGCCACCCCAGAGCCCGAAGACCAGCAACGGTACGAAGGCGGCAATACCCAGCAGGCCCACCCAGAACGAGTCCCGGGTCAGGGCGTACATCTCGACCGGCACCGCGACGGCGGTGAACTGGAAGCCGAACATCGCCACGGTGTTGCCGAGCCAGAGCCGCCGGTACGCCGGAACCCGCAGCGGACGCACGTCGATCGCCCAGCGGCGCGCTGCGCGCGACCGGGTCTCCCGCACTCCCGTCACGGCGCCAACCGCTCGACGATCCAGCCACCCTCGTCGACGCGACGGAAGCGGAGCCGGTCGTGCAGCCGGCCGGCCCGACCCTGCCAGAACTCCACCGACTCGGGTTGGACCCGCAGCCCGCCCCAGTGCGACGGGGTCGGAATCTCGGCCCGGTCGGCGAACCGCTCGGCCGCCTCCTGGTACCGCTGCTCCAGCACCGCCCGGCCCGACACGACCTGCGACTGCGGGCTGGCCCAGGCACCCAGTTGGGAGCCGCGCGGCCGGCTGGCGAAGTACGCCTCGCTCGTCGCGCGGTCGACCTGCTCGACCCGCCCGGCGACCACCACCTGACGCTGCATGGGAAACCACGGAAAGACCAGGCTGGCGTACGGGTTGGCGGTCGCCTCGACGCCCTTGCGCGACAGGTGGTTGGTGAAGAAGACGAAGCCCTCCGGGTCGTACCCCTTCAGCAGCACCGTCCGCCCGCTCGGCCGGCCGGCCGAGTCGGCGGTGCCCACCACCATGGCGTTGGGTTCGGGCAGCCCGAAAGCCACCGCGTCGGCGAACCAGCTGTCGAACTGGGTGTGCCAGTCGGCGGCCAGGTCAGCCTCGGTCAGGCCCAGGTCCGCGGCGTACTCGTTACGCATCGCGGCCGGGGCGGGTGTGTCACCCGTCACGTCCCCACTCCTTCTCGGGGGCCTCGCCAGCACCCTCCCGCGCTGGCCAGCCCACCGTGCCCAGTCTCACCGAGTGGGGCGGAGAATGCGCGCTCGGGGATGTCGCGTGCAGCACAGTGGCAGTGGGTCGCGTATCCCTTACTCAGCAGGCAAGATGTTCCGAACACATCCCTGAGGGTCGCCTAAGGCGCTCGGCCGATCGGGCCGGATGAGCGATCGGGCGCACCGACCAGATCCAGGAGAGCGACATGGCCGATTTCAAACCCGGGCTGGAGGGCGTCGTCGCCTTCGAGACCGAGATCGCCGAACCTGACCGTGAGGGCGGCGCGCTGCGCTATCGCGGGGTCGACATCGAGGATCTGATCGGCCAGGTGTCGTTCGGCAACGTGTGGGCACTGCTGGTCGACGGCCGATTCGGGCCGGGTCTGCCGCCGGCGGAGCCGTTCCCGGTGCCGGTGCACTCCGGTGACATCCGCGTCGACGTGCAGTCCGCGGTCGCCATGCTGGCGCCGTACTGGGGCCTCAACCAGCTGCTGGACATCTCCGACGAGCAGGCCCGTGAGGATCTCGCCCGGGTCTCGGTGACCGCGCTCTCGTTCGTCGCCCAGTCCGCCCGCGGCCTGGGCCTGCCGGCAGTGCCGCAGAAGGAGATCGACAAGGCGCAGACCATCGTCGAGCGGTTCATGAAGCGCTGGCGCGGCGAGCCCGACCCACGGCACGTCAAGGCCGTCGACGCGTACTTCATCTCGGCCGCCGAGCACGGCCTGAACGCGTCCACCTTCACCGCTCGCATCGTCGCCTCCACCGGGGCGGACGCGGCTGCCTGCATCTCGTCGGGCATCGGCGCTCTCTCCGGCCCGCTGCACGGCGGCGCCCCGTCCCGGGTGCTCAGCATGCTGGAGGCGGTGGAGCGCAGCGGCGACGCGGAGGGTTACGTCAAGGGCGTCCTGGATCGCGGCGAGCGGTTGATGGGCTTCGGCCACCGCGTCTACCGTGCCGAGGACCCGCGTGCAAGGGTGCTCCGGCGCACGGCCAAGGAGCTGGGCGCGCCGCGCTTCGAGATCGCCGAGGCGTTGGAGAAGGCCGCCCTCGCCGAGCTTCAGGCCCGCCGCCCGGACCGGGTGCTGGCCACCAACGTCGAGTTCTGGTCGGCCGTGGTGCTGGACTTCGCCGAGGTGCCGGCGCACATGTTCACCTCGATGTTCACCTGCGCCCGGATGGGCGGCTGGAGCGCGCACATCCTGGAGCAGAAGCGCCTCCAGCGGTTGGTCCGCCCGTCCGCCCGCTACATCGGCCCGGAGACCCGCAAGCCGTCCGACGTCGAGGGCTGGGCGGCCATCCCGCACGGCGTCTGAGCGCAGGTAAGGGCCCCTCTCCGACGCCGGGCGTCGGGGAGGGGCCCTTTTCGACGCCGCGCGTCGAAGAGAGGCCGTCGTCGACGGCTGCCGGTGCCGACTGTGGCGAAGGACTCAGACCGACCGCCGGGACCCCGACCATCGCCGTCTGGCCCGGGTGCGAGGATGAGGGCCGGCAGTGTCGCCGGGCCCACCCTCGCCCTTGCGGAAGGATCTTCAAGACCGTGGCTGACGCACCGATCATCCGGATTCCCGATGAGATCAAGCCCGCCGACGGACGCTTCGGCTGCGGCCCGTCCAAGGTCCGCCCGGCGGCGGTGTCCGCTCTCGCCGAGGTAGCGACCACCTACCTTGGCACGTCGCACCGGCAGAAGACGGTCCGTGACCAGGTGGCCCGGCTGCGCTCCGGCATCGCCGAGTTCTTCTCGCTGCCCGAGGGCTACGAGGTGGTGATCGGCAACGGTGGCACCACCGCGTTCTGGGAGGTCGCCACCTTCGGCCTGATTCGAGACCGGGCCCAGTTCGCCAGCTTCGGCGAGTTCGGCGCCAAGTTCGCCAAGTCGGTCAAGGACGCCCCGTTCCTGGGTGAGCCGACCGTGCGCAAGGCCGACGCGGGCAGCGCCCCGGCGCTGGTCGCCGAGTCCGGCGTTGACGCGTACGCGACGCCGCAGAACGAGACCTCGACCGGTGTGGCCGTTCCGATCAGCCGGGTGGCCGGGGCCGACGAGGACGCGCTGCTGTTGGTCGACGCGACCTCCGGCGCCGGTGGCCTGGAGGTCAACGTCGGCGAGACCGACGTCTACTACTTCGCTCCGCAGAAGTGCTTCGGCTCCGACGGCGGCCTCTGGCTGGCCCTGATGTCCCCGGCCGCACTGGACCGGGCCGCCGAGATCAAGGCGTCCGGGCGCTACATCCCCGCCTTCCTCGACCTGGTCACCGCGATCGACAACTCGCGGCTGGAGCAGACCTACAACACCCCGGCGCTGGCCACCATCTTCCTGGCCGCCGAGCAGACCGACTGGATGAACGCGCAGGGCGGTCTGGCCTGGGCGGCGAAGCGCACCGCCGAGAGCGCCGCGGCGGTCTACGGCTGGGCTGAGCGGTCCAGCGTGGCCACCCCGTTCGTCACCGACCCGGCGCTGCGCTCCAACGTGGTCGCCGCCATCGACTTCGCCGACGGCGTGGACGCCACGGCGATCGCCAAGGCGCTGCGCGCCAACGGCATCGTGGACACTGAGCCCTACCGCAAGCTCGGTCGCAACCAGCTGCGGGTGGCGCTCTTCCCGGCCGTCGAGCCGGCCGATGTCGAGGCGCTGACCGCGTCCATCGACTACGTGGTCGAGCGACTCTGAGGTTCGTCACGGTCGGTGTCCGTGGGGCCCTCCACCGACACCGACCGTGATCATCGCCGCAGCTCAGTCACGACATGCGGGGTGTCGCTTCCCCCACCCTGAGGCAGATGCGCGTACGGTGGTGCGAGACGCCTGGGTGGCCGACTCGTGGCGTGCGGCCAGCGAAGCGGGACGGAGGCAACGCTATGCGCCCAGTACGCTTCGTCGCCCTCTCCGAGGACGGCCATGCCCTGGTTCTCGCCGACGAGGTTGGGCGGCTGCTCGCCCTGCCGATCGACGAACGGATCTCCGGCGCGCTGCACGCCGAGCCCGGTGCGCCGCCGCTCGCTGTGGCGCCGACCGCGGCCGACCCGATTCCGTCACTGTCTCCTCGGGACATTCAGGCCCGCATCCGCTCCGGCGAGTCCGCGGAAGATGTCGCCCGGATCGCCGGGGTGCCGGTCGACCGGGTGCTGCGCTATGCGGGCCCGGTGCTGCAGGAGCGGGCGATGCTCGCCCAGCATGCCCGCCGCACCCGCCTCAAGGGCGCGGAGAAGCCCACCCCGCTCGCCGAGGTGGTCAACGGTCGGCTGAGCCAGCACGGCATCGACACCGAGAAGATCTCCTGGGACGCGTACCGGCGTGACGACGGCACGTGGCGAATCATCGCCACCTGGCCGTCGGGCAAGGCCACCGCGCAGGCCATCTGGGATCTCGACAAGACCCGGCAGTCGGTCGCCCCGCATGACGACATGGCGCAGTACCTGTGCGCCGAGCGGCCCACGCCGATCCTCGGCCAGGAGCCGGCGCCGGAGCGGGGCGGGCATGCCCTGCCTGGTCCGTCGCGTGGTGAGCCGAGTCGTGGCGGGCACGGGTTGCCGGCGGCGTCCGAGCATCCGCGCCCGGGCCGCGATCCGATCCGGGCCGGCCGTGACGCCCTGCTCGCCTCCCTGGACCGTCCGCTCGGCGCCTCGTCGGGTCGTGGGCTGGAGCCGCGTACCCCGGCTGCCCTTGCCGGTTCGGACGCGCCTCGGCAGCGGCCGGTCGGTGGGGGTGCCGCCGCCCTGCTCGGCGGTGGCCAGGGCTCGGCCTTCGACGACGATTCGGACGCGCCCAAGGAGGTGCCGGCCGTGCCGTCGCTGGCGGTGCTCCGGCCCCGCCGGACGGGCGCTGCGGCGGCCGCCGGCGGCGAGTCGACCGACGCCAACGGCAAGCCGCGCAAGCGGCTGCCGAGCTGGGACGACGTGCTCTTCGGCAGCGGCCCGGCCGCCCGCGAATCCTCCTGACGCTTTCGCGTTGACGGGTGACCTTGCGCCACCCGTCAACGCGGGCGTTCGGGTCTCACCGCATGTCTCCCACGCCGCCCCGATGAGGGGCGGCGACCCCGCGTACGGCCTCGGCGACGGCGCGAAAGTCCTTCTTGAGGATCGCACCGTGGTTGCTGGCGACCTTCGCGCTGATCGTGATGTTCGGGTTGCGGACGGTCACCGCGTTGAGGCTGACGCGGATCTGTTCCTGCTCGTCACCGCGACTGCCGAGGGACCTTCCCGAGGCGACCACGTACCGCACCGGTACGGTGATGGCGTCCAGCACCGGGCCCAGCGCCCGCTCGCGGGACAGTTCGCCCAGCTCGATGTTGCTGTTCGCCATCTGGTCGGCGTTCATCCGTGGGGTCAGGCCGGTCGGGCGCAGCAGGGGCATGAACAGGGTCATCCGGCGGAACAGCGTGCGGATCCGTTGCGCCGTGGCCTCGTCGAGCCAGTCGTGCGGGAACGCGCCGTCGACGAGGACCGCGCCCAGGGCACGCTCCGGATTCCGGTTGGCCCAGTGCGCCCCGACGACCGCTCCGTAGGACCAGCCCACCAGTAGCACCCGGTCGACGTTCCGGGCCGACAGCACGGCGTCGACGTCCCGGACGACCGCCTCGAAGGAGTAGTCCGCCGAACGCTTCGACTTCTTGCCGCGGGCCCGCTCGTCGTAGGTGATGTGGCGGAATCCGGTGCCGAGGTCGGCGATGACCCGCCGCCAGTAACCCTGGGTGGCGAACTGACCGTTGAGGTAGACCACGGGGATGCCGGTGCCGCCGGTGTCGGTGACAGCGAGGGCCGTGTCGTCGACCGGCACCATGCCGGTCCACGTCGAAATGGTGTTAGTGATCGTCATGTCTGCACTCCTGGTCGCGTGGAAGGTCGGTCGGAGGTCGGGTCGGCTTCAGTGGCTGCGGGCGGTGATGTCGCCGTGGGAGGTCGTGGCGCGGATGTCGAGTGCGGTGGTGCCGTCGTTCTTGAGGCCGTTGCTGATGCGACCGAAGCCGGTGCCGGCGTCCAGGGCGGCCGAGACGCCGGTGGCGGCGACGACCGAGATGTCGCCGGACTGGGTGCGGAGCACGACCGTGCCGTGCACGGCCTCGGCGATCCGGATGTCACCCCTCGCGGTGCTGATCTCGGCGGGGCCGTTGAGCCGGCCGACCTCGACGTCACCGTCGATCGCGGTGAGGCGGACGCTCGCGGCTTCATCGATCTTGATCTGGCGGTACGCCCCTTCGAAGGCGACGTCCCCGAGACGCCCGACGCTACGGAGTTCGGCGCTGGCGGACGTGCCGTCAATGCGGGAGCCGGCGGGCAACTGGACGGTGACCTCCAGGGATCCGGACGGACCGAAGAGCGGGTTGCCCGGGGCCGCCGTCGTGATCCGCAGGACGCCGTCGGCGTAGGCGACGGCGGTCTGCTTGGCGGCTCTGGCGTCGCGGCTCTTGTCCGGGTCAGCCGGCCGGACCTCGACGGTGGTGTCGGCGCGGTGTGCGGCGATGAGCTGGATGCGTCCGGCGGGGATGTTCAGGATGGCGGAGATCGGGGCGGGGGTGTCGAACTTCTGCATGGTGCTCTCCCGTGCGTGGTCGTTGTTTCTGACATTGGAAACGCTACGTTGCTTTCCAAAAGCCGGCAACGAATTCATTGCGTAGAACAGGCATTTTCGCAGCTAGTTCGCGTGAAATCATTGCAATGAACAACGAGATAACGCAACGCCCGAGGGACGCGCCATTGCAATGAGGAGGAGGTGAACGCTACCGTGGGGGCAGCGAACGCCGTGCAGGATCACCAAGGAGACAGCGATGCCCGGAGGCAGGCTCAGCCAGCAGGAACGCCAGCAGATCGCGCTGGGGCTGGCCGACAGCCTCCCCTACGCGGAGATCGCTCGACGCCTCGACCGTCCCACCTCGACGATCACGCGTGAGGTGATGCGCAACGGCGGCCCCACCGCCTACCGCGCCGACCTGGCCCACCGCGCCACCGAGCGCCGCGCCCACCGGCGCAGGCCCACCCTCTCCCGAGGGGCGGACGCGCCCCCCCAGGAGCACGGACGCGACGCCGAGGCCGTGGCCGAGTACGAGGAGACGTTCACCACCGTCCTCATGGCCTCGGGCCTGAACAAGATGGCCGCCCGGGTGTTGACCTGCCTGTACACCACCGACGCGGGCAGCCTGACCGCATCCCAACTCGCCCAGCGCCTTCAGGTCAGCCCGGCGTCCATCTCCAAGGCGATCGCCTTCCTGGAGAGCCAGAGCCTGGTCCGCCGAGAACGCGACGAACGCCGCCGTGACCGCTACGTCGTCGACGACGAACTCTTCTACCAGGCGACCATCGCCAGCGCCCGAGCCAACGACCAGCTCGTCGAAACCGCACGGCAGGGCGTCGCCATCCTCGGCCCGCACACCCACGCCGCCGCCCGCCTGGAGAACATCGCCCGCTTTCTGGACTTCATCAGCGAAAGCATCACCCGCGCGGCCGAGCAGGCTCGCGAAGTCCTCCACGCCAGACCCGGGGCAACTCCCGGCAACCTCCACCGGCCAGGTCCGGAGGATGGGTAGACAACCGGCAGGTCGGCGCCGTTGAGTCAGAGCGGCCAGGCGGCGATCCGGTCGTAGCGCGGTGGCCGGAAGCCGGGGTCGCTACGCATCAGCCGCAGCTCGGTCGCCGGCCACTCGGGGCCCCGGTAGTCGTCCAGGACGGCGAGGTCGGCGGCGAGGTCGACCAGGTCGATCCGGTCGCCGGGCCGGGCCACGGTGAGGTGCGGGCGGAAGGGCTTCTCGTCGTACGGCAGTCGGGCGCGCCGCAAGCGGTCCCGAACCAGCCGGGCCAGCTCGTGCAGTGCCGCGACGTCGCCCCGAAGGTCAACCCAAAGCACCGTGGACCGGCCCTCCCCGAACCGGCCAGCGCCGCCGAGGCTCAGCCGGGGCGGGGCGTCCCGGCCGTCGTGGAACCACTCGACGGCCAACCCGAGCGCGCTCTCCACCTCGACCAGCCGGGCCGCCTCGACGTCGCCGAGGAAGGCCACTGTGACGTGCAGCTGGACCGGGTCGGCGAGCCGGACGTTGACGCCGGCGGCGGCCGCCGCGCCGATCCGTAGCCGCGCGACCTGCGCGTTGAGGTGGTCGACCGACTCGTGGCGTGGGTAGACCGCGACGAAGAGCCGCACCCGTCGGGCCGCTCAGCGGTGCCGTTGCCGGTGCCCGGCCCGGGCCGCCGGCAGGGCCAGCCCGGCGGCGTGCAGCACGCCCTCCACCCGGACCCGTTCGATCTCCTGGTCGACGCCCTCCAGCTCGGCGAGGTGCTCGGTGACGCCGAGGGCGCGGCAGGCGAGGCGAAGCCGGTCGTCGTACGCCTGGAGCAGCGCGCTGTGCCAGACCATCGATCGGCCGGTGCCACCGATCCGCTGACCGCCGAGACGGCGCAGATCGGCGGCGAGTTGCTCCAGCGGCCGGCGGTCGTCGCTGTCGAACTCGCTGAGGTCGATGTCCCGGGTCAGCGCGTCGGCCTCGACGGCCCGGTCGAGACGGGCGATCGTGCGTTTCTCCCGTCGGCGGTCACGCCACTCCGACCAGCCGCAGACCACCCGGTCGACGATCTCGTCGTAGCAGAAGAGCAGGGCGAATGCCGCCGGCAGTGTGGCCACGGCGAGGAACGCCAGGGCCAGCATCAGCGCGCGTCCGACTCCCACGTATCGACGCTAAGCCCCAGCGTGCCACCCCGCCAGCGGTTTGGCCGCATCCGCGCGATCCGCGCAACCGGACGCGGCCCGGCCACGCCTCAAACCTCAGCAGTCGGTGGAGGTGACGTAGAAACGGGGCATCGGCAGCACCCGGAAGCGCAGCCGGGCACCGGAGTGCCGTAGCTGCCAGGTGAGGGCGAGCAGCGCGGCGGCCAGCGAGATGAGCCCGCCCATCCAGATGCTGGCACCGGCACCGAAGCGCTCCGCGACCCAGCCGATCAGCGGCGCGCCGACCGGGTTGGTACCCAGGAACACCAGCACCCACAGGGCCATCACCCGACCCCGGAAGGCCGCGTCCACGCCCAGCTGGACCCGCTGGTTGGCGGCCTGGGCGAAGAAGACCATGAAGAAGCCGGTCGGCACCAGCAGCGTCACGACCAGCCAGTACGCCGAGGCGAGCCCGACCAGGGTGCCGAAGCTGGCGCAGGCGATCGCCGCTCCCAGCACCAGCCAGACCGACGGGCGGCTACGCCGACCGGTGCCGCTGAGCGCGCCACCGAGGGCGCCGACGGCCAGGGCGGTGCTGAAGAGGCCGAAGGAGGCGGCCCCGGTGTGGAAGACCGTCTTGGCCAGCGCGGCCAGGGTGAGCTGGAAGTTGAACAGCGACATGCCGATCACCGACATGATCGCCATCGGCAGCAGCAGGTCAGGGCGACGCCAGACGTACCGCAGCCCGTCGATCACCCGTGCGGACGCCCGCTCGTCGCGCGGCAGCAGGGCGTCGCGCTGCAGCTCGGAGGTCCGCATCCGAACCACGTTGACCAGCGGCGCGATCGAGCTGAGCGCGGTGAAGAGGAAGACCGGGCCCACGTTGAAGGCGGCGATGGCCAGACCGGCGACGGCCGGGCCGACGATCCGGGCGGAGTTGAACACGGCGGCGTTGAGCGACAGCGCGTTGGGCAGCAGGGGCGTGCCGACCAGTTCGGAGACGAACGCCTGACGCACCGGGGTCTCCACCGCGTTGGCGGTGCCGAGCAGCGCGGCGAAGGCGAAGACGTGCCAGAGCTGCACCAGGTCGGTGAGGACCAGCAGGGACATGCCGAGCGCCAGCAGGCTCCAGAAGGCATTGGCGACGAAGAGCAGCACCCGCTTGTCGTACCGGTCGGCGAGTCGACCGGAGAGCAGGGTGAGCAGGAGCACCGGGGTGAACTGGCAGGCGGTGACCACGCCGAGCGCGGTCGCCGAGTTGTTGGAGAGGTCGAGGACGAGCCAGTCCTGGGCGATGAACATCATCCAGACGCCGATCAACTTGATCAGCTGCCCGGATGCGAAGAGGCGGTAGTTGCGGACCTGTAGGGACTGGAACATCGTGCTCAGCTTCGCCTGCACTCTTGGTGCGCCTCCTTCAGACGTACACGTCATCGACAGGTGACGGCACGGACCCGGTGGCGCGGGTGCGGCTCAGGCGCGAGCGAGCTGCTGGAGAATCTCGGCGGCCCTCTGCAGGGTCTCCCGTTCGTCCTCGTCGAGTGCGGCCAGCCGGTGGGCCAGCCACTCGTCGCGGGCCCGCTCGAACTGGTCGAGCACGGCCTGCCCTCCTTCGGTCGCCGCGAGGATGACCTGCCGCCCGTCGGTCGGATGAGGTGTCCGCTGCACAAGGCCGCGGTCCTCCAACTTCCCGACGATCTTGGTCATCGTCGGCGGCTGCACCCGCTCCACGTCGGCCAGTTCCCGGGGGGTCATCGCGCCCGCCAGCCGCAGGCTGGTGAGCGCGGAGACCTGGGTGACCGTGAGGTCGCCGACCGGTCGGGCCTGTCGGACCCGTCGGTTGAGTCGGGTGATCGCATCACGCAGCTGGGGAGCCAGCTGCGCCGGTGGCACGCGTTTCGCCGTCACCGTCCGCTCCGTCACAGTAGTTAGCTTAACTAATGAGCATGGCTAACGACATCCGTTATGACCAGGCTCACGAGGGGATTCAGATGGTACGGGCGGGGAATCCCTGACCGGACTCCCCGCCCGGACGCGCCTCAGAGCACCAGGGACTCGATCGGCCCCCGCAGGAAGTACAGCACGAACAGCGCGGCCACCCCATACAGCAACGGGTGGATCTCCCGGGCCTTGCCCCGCGCCAGCTTGACCACCACGAAGGTGATCAGACCAGCGCCGATCCCGTTGGAGATCGAGTAGGTGAACGGCATCAGCACGATGGTGAGGAACGCCGGAATGGCGATCTCGTAGTCGGACCAGTCGATGGTCCGCACGGCGGTCATCATCAGGAAACCGACCACCACCAGGGCCGTCGACGCCGCCTCGAACGGCACGATCACGACCAACGGCGCCAGGAACATCGCGAGCAGGAAGAGCGCGCCGGTGACCAGGTTGGCCACACCGGTCCGCGCACCCTCCGCGACACCGGCGGCACTCTCGATGTACGACGTGTTGCTGGAGGTGCTGGCCGCACCGCCAGCCGCCGCGGCGATCGAGTCCACCAGCAGGATCTCCTTGGCCTTCGGCGGGGTGCCCTGCTCGTCGAGCAGGCCGCCCTCCTGGCCGACCGCGACCATCGTGCCCATGGTGTCGAAGAAGTCCGTGATCAACAACGTGAAGATGAACATCAGCACGACCAGCCAACCGGCGCGACCCCACGAGTCGAGCACGTTGAACTTGCCGAGCAGCGACAGGTCCGGCAGGTCGACCACCGTCTTCGGCAGCTCCGGCACGTTCAGCGACCAGCCCTTCGGGTTGGGCTGACCGTTGACGAACGACGGACCGATGTTGCCGATCGCCTCCACGATCACCGCCAGCACCGTCGAGGCGAGGATGCCGATCAGGATCGCGCCCTTCACCCGACGGACCACCAGCACCAGCGTGATCAGCAACCCGACCACGAAGACCAGCATCGGCCAGCTCACCAACTTGCCACCGATGCCCAGGCCGACCGGAACGGTCGTGTTCGCCGCATCCGGGATGCGCCGGACGAAGCCGGCGTCCACCAGGCCGATGATGGTCAGGAACAGGCCGATGCCGACCCCGATCGCGGTCTTCATCTGAGTCGGTACCGAGCGGAACACAGCGGTCCGCAGACCGGTCAGCACCAGCACCGCGATGATCAGACCCTCGATCACCACCAGGCCCATCGCGTCGGCCCAGGTCATCTCGGGAGCGATCTCGTACGCCACCAGGGCGTTGACACCCAGACCGGCGGCGAGCGCCAGCGGGAACCGGCCGACCACACCCATCAGGATGGTCATCAGGCCGGCGACCAGCGCGGTCGCGGCAGCCAGTGCCGGAATCGGGAGGCTCTTGCCGTCACCGTCGACGGCGCCGCCCAGGATCAGCGGGTTGAGCACCACGATGTACGCCATCGTGAAGAAGGTCGCCAGGCCACCGCGTACCTCACGGCTCAGCGTCGAGCCACGGGCGGAAATCTCGAAGAACCGGTCGAAACCGTTACGCGGATGAGCGGGGTTGGGAGGTGTGCCGTTCTCGGGCGGCGCTACTGCCATCAAGACCTCGCAGGTGATCTTCCGGTTGTCGCGCGCATCGTCCCAGATCATCGGCGGGCAGGGGAAGCAGATCCCGTACGCTTGCCGAATGCCGAACGAGCAGCCACCGCGACCCGCACCACTGGATCCGCCGATGGTGCCGTTCGCTCTCGCCGGGTTGATCGCGTGGGCGGTGGCCGGGTTGGTCCTGCTGATCTTCTTCCGGGGCTGGCTGACCGACCACGGTCACCAGAACTGGCTCTGGACCTGCCTCGCCGGTTTCCTGTGGGGTTTTCCGGGCCTCGCCGTGATGATGCGCCACGACGCCAACCGACGCCGCCGCCGAGCAAGGTGAGCTGGCCACCGCGGCGGAGCACTCCGGCGCGGACGATCAGGAGTGCCCGTACGGCTCCGCCGGCTCAGCCGCCTCCACCGAGCCCGGGGCCCGGCTGACCGACATGGCCTCCACCGCGCTGTCGTCGTACACCGTGGGCAGCTCGTCGACAGCGGTCTCGGCCGCCTCGATCAACGTCTCGGAGTGGGCGCCGCAACCGTGGTCGGCGCTCACCACCCGGCCGTCGTCGGGAGCGTAGAAGTTGCCGCACGCCCCGAAGGCCTGCCGCATCGCACCGGCCAGCGGCAGGTAGAAGCCGCAGGTGCCGCAGCGGGCGGCGGCCGGAGCGGCTGTCGAGATCGCCGCGTCGGGCCCGTGATCACCGTCGTACCAGCGCTGCGCCGTGTCGATGCGGCCCTCCCGGGAGAGCACGCGGGCACGTCCGAGGCCCAGCTCCCATGCCGTCTCCTCGACCGCCGGGTCGTCGGAGAGCAGGTAACCGGGGACCAGCCGATCGTCGTCGGGCGAGGTCGGGAGCAGGTCACCCGGACCCAGATCGCCCGGCTTGAGCCGCTCCTGCCAGGGCAGCCAGCCGGGCGCGAGCAGCGCGTCCGGGCCGGGCAACAGGACCGTCTCGCAGATGGTCACCGTCTTGCTGCGCGGCACCCGGGTGACGGTGACCGCCCAGCGCCAGCCGCGGTAGCCGGCGAGGAGGCATTCGAAGTAGTGGGTGACCAGCCGGTCACCCTCGGCCACAACCTGCAGGTGATCGCCGACATCATCGGCGTCCACCTCGGTGATGCCAGAGCGAGCCACCTCGACGGCGGCGGCGCAGACCTGGTCGAGACGGGCGGCACGGGTGGAGACGGGCCTGGTCACCTCACCATTGTTCCCCATGCGCCTCGCAGGGGTGACAGGGACTCCCGGGGAACCTTTCCGAGCGGTGGTGCGGCGTACCCGGATCAGATGGGCGAGGATGGTGCACATGCCGTCGTACTCCCGCTCCGGGCGATCCGTCCTCGGGCGGACCGTCGGCACCGGCATTCGCGCCGTCCGGCTGCTGCTGCGCGGTTCGGTGGGCAGCGGTCGCTGGGTGACCCGCCGGGCCGGTCGGGCCCGCGCCCGGGGTGCCGGCGGCGAGGTCGGCATGGTTCGCCTGTTCGACCTGCACGCGCTCTCCTGCGCCGGTGACACCCTGATCGCCATCGGTCTGGCTGGCACGATCTTCTTCAACGTGCCGCTCGGCGAGGCCCGCAGCAAGGTCGCGCTCTACCTGCTGGTGACGATGGTTCCGTTCGCGATGCTCGCCCCGGTGGTGGGCCCGTTGCTGGACCATTTCCGACACGGCCGGCGGTACGCCCTGGCCGCGACGATGCTCGGCCGCGCCTTCCTGGCCTGGTTGATCTCCGACTACATCCACGGCTTCGGGCTCTATCCGGCCGCGTTCGGGGTGCTCGCGCTCTCCCGGGCGTACGGCGTGGCCCGCTCCGCGGCGGTGCCCCGGTTGTTGCCGGAGGGCCTCGGCCTGTCCCAGGTGGGTGCCCGGGCCAGCGTCTACGGCACGGTCGCCGGCGCACTGGTGGCGCCGATCGGGTTGGCCGCGTTCTGGTTTGGGCCGCAGTGGCCGCTGCGGGTCGCGTCGGTGATCTTCCTGGTCGGCATGGTGATTTCCCTGCGACTGCCACCGAAGGCCGACTCGGAGCCACCGGAGCGGGTCCCCCGGCCACTGCGCGCGCTGGGCCGCCGCCGGGGCGATCGGCCACTGGGCCGGGGCCGACCGTCCGGGCGGCTGGTGATCGCCACCCTGATCGGCGCGGCGACGCTACGCGCGCTCTACGGTTTCCTGCTGCTCTTCCTCGCCTTCGCCATCAAGAAGGGCGACCTGACCACTGTGGTGTTCGGCCGGGATCTGGGTGCCGAGTGGGCGTTGGGCCTGGTCGGCGGCGCGCTCGCGGTCGGCACCTTCCTGGCCACCGCCATCGGCACCCGGCTGCGCATCCACCGGCCGACCGCCATCCAGTCGAGCAGCATGATCATCGTGGCCGGGGTGGCGGTGCTCGCCGTCATCCAGTTCTCGCTGGTGATGGTCGCCCTGCTCTGCCTGGTTGCCGCGCTGGTGAGCGGGATCGCGAAGCTGGCCGTGGACGCCTCGATCCAGGAGCGCATCCCGGAACGGTTGCGGGCCAGTTCCTTCGCCCACTCCGAGACGGTGCTGATGCTCGCCTTCGTCGCCGGCGGCGGGCTCGGGCTGGTCCCGTTCGACGGTCGGATGGGCATCGCCGTCGCCGCCGGGGTCGGCGTACTGGCCGCGATCCGGGGTGTGCTGGCCGCCGCCCGGCTGCGCGGCGAGAAGCTGGCCGGCCGACCGCTCGGCGACGACGAGCTGACCGAGGACGAGCCGGCGGACGAGCCCGGGAACCCCGCACCCACCTCACCGGCTCCGGCCCAGACCAACTCCCCGCAGTACGACGACCCGAGCCTCGCTCCGCCGGGCTACCACATCTACCGCCCGTCGTCGGCGGTTGGCGGCCCGGGTGGCGGGGCCGACGACGAGACCCGCCGGGAGTCCCCCGGCTCACTCTCGTGACCGGTCTGCTGGTGGTGACGGCGGTTCCCGCCGAGGCGGACGCGGTCCGCGCCGGGCTGACCGACCGCAGCGTGACCGTCACCCCGATCGGTGTGGGCCCGGCCATCGCCGGTGCCGCCACCGCCCGGCTGCTGGCGCTGGCCGAGGCCGCGGGTCGCCCGTACCGTGCGGTGATCAGCGCCGGTGTGGCCGGTGGCTTCACCGGGCGGGCCGAGGTCGGTGACACCGTCCTGGGCACGGCCAGCATCGCCGCCGACCTGGGCGCCGAGTCGCCCGACGGTTTCATCCCCGTCGACGAGTTGGGCATGCCGCCCGCGCTGCTCGGTGCCGGCAGCAGTGTGCCGGTGGACCCGGGCCTGCTGGCGGCACTGCGGGCCGCCCTCCCGACTGCCACGACCGGGCCGGTGCTGACGGTCAGCACCGTGACCGGCACCACCGCAAGCACCGATCAGCTGCGCCGCCGGCATCCGGAAGCGGTCGCCGAAGCCATGGAGGGGTACGGCGTGGCGGTCGCCGCAGCGCAGGCTGGGCTGCCCTTCGCCGAACTGCGCACCATCTCCAACCCGATCGGCCCCCGCGACCGGGACGCGTGGCGGCTACGCGAAGCCCTCGCCGCCCTCACCGCGGCGGCCCCCGCACTGCGCTGACCCGGCCGAGCCTCAGAAGACCCAGCGCTTGCCAGGAGGGCCAAGGCGCAGTGCGGCGGGACGGCGTCCCTCGATCTCGAAGCCGCACGCCAGCAACAGTTCGGTGCCGAAGCCCTCGGCGATCGCCGCCGCATCGTCGATGCCCGCCTCACGCATCTCGGTTATCAGTGCGGTGACGAGGCGACGACCCAGCCCCAACCGCCGATAGCGGGCATCGACGAGCACGCCGTCGAGCACCATCTCCCGCTCCGGCATGCCCGTATGCCACTCCCTGAACTCCAGGAACGGGCTGCGCTCATGGGCCCGCAGTTCACCGACCAGCTTCCCGTCGGGAAGCTCGGCAACGTACCGCCAGGAGGTGGCCGGCAGGTCGTTACCGAGCACCCGGCGCACCTGCGCGGTCCGTTGCACCTCGGCACCCCACCGTCGGTTGTCGCGATAGCGCCGGTTCAGCTCGTACGCGGCCGGTGGCAGCGGAAGTGGATACCGCTCGGGCGGCAACCGGTACCACTCCGCCCACCAGGCGCCGGGCCAGTCCCGAGGTTCGTGGACCGGCCAGACGTCCAGGTGAGCCGGGTAACGACGTCCTGCCTCGTCCCGCATGTCGTCGTGCGGAACCGGCACGGGCTCGGCAAGGCCGGAGATGGATGCCGGGACGCCGATGCCCAACTGCCCACCCGCTGCCTGCACGAGGCGTTCCACTGTCCGGAATCGGGGATCGATCGCCCGCCCCGACTCGATCCGGGCCAGCGTCGGCTGTGGCACCCCGGCCTTCTCGGCCAACTGCCGCTGACTCAGATCGGCCCGACGGCGCAGAGCGCGAAGCGCCCGGCCGAGATCAGCTCCACCACTCGCCTCGGTCACAGTCCGATGTTCCCGGCTGGTCGATGGGCCATCAACACCCCGCTCCGGCCTGTGGATAACCTTGTGGACAACTGCCCTTCAGCGGTGGATGACCTACCTCGCAATGCCTTTAGAGCTGAATCGTTTGCGGCATCACCACCCGACCTGTCCCTGCCCGCCGCACCGACACCACTAGCCCCCGCGCCGACACCACCAACGGCCGCACCGACACCACCAGCCGCCGCACCGACACCACCAACGGCCGCACCGACACCACCAACGGCCGCGCCGGTACTTCTGGTGGCGGCGCCGAGGTGCCCACCCTGCCTTTTCCAGACCGCGGTCACCACCGCTGGGCGATTCGTTTATGGCATCAGCTCCAAAGGAGGACTGGGGTTGACGCTCGACCCTGCTGGGCCAGTCTTTCCGCAAGCGTCGTTCGACTCGGTGGGGGTTCGTCGCGGATCACTGTCGCGGTTGCGGATCACAGTCGCGGGGGTGGGCGGGAAC
>NZ_QGSZ01000290.1 GCF_003857055.1 Micromonospora inaquosa
GATCCGTGCGGTCCGGGTCGGTGCGCGGGGCGGGCACCTGCGGTGCGGTGCTGGCCTGGCCCGGCAGTGAGCCAGTGCTGGGCGTCTGCGGTGGGGCGTCGGCCCTCCTGCGCCGCGCGGCGGTCCCCGTCGTCGAGCCGGAGCGCGGCGGCTCGGGCTCGGTCCCGGTCGTCGGGCCGGAGACCTGCGGATCGGGCTCAGGCTCGGTCTCGGCGACCGGCGCCGGCTCGGCCGCCGTGTCCCGAGCTACCACGCCGGGCTCGGCCGCGTGCTTTCGGTCGACTCGGTCGACTCGGTCGACTCGCTCGGCGAAGCGGGCGGCCAGCACCGAGCCGCCGATGCCGGCGATCACCGCGTACGGGGCTATCAGCTGGGTGGAAAGCTGCGCGGGGCCCAGCGTGGACCAGTACGGCAGGGTGGTCAGGTAGGCGAGCGCGACGAGCACCGGGCCGGCCGCGCCGGAGGCCGCCGCACCCACGCGGTGCCCGCCCGAGCGGGCGGACCGCCGGGCGGCCAGCACCCCGATCAGCAGCGCGGGCACCAGTGCCAGCAGCGCACCGGGCCAGTAGAGCTGGCCCGCGATCCAGTACCGGGCGTGATCCGGGGCGAACTGCCAGGTACCGAGTTGCGCGCCGGTAAGCCCTCGTCCGACGCGTACCCCGTCGATCACCGAGATCACCGCGAGCAGCCAGAGCCAGGCGGCCGTTGCTGTCACGTTGACCGCGGTGGCTCGGGAGCGAAGCGCCCAGATCGCGACGAGGACGCCGAGCAGGATGCCCAGCGTCGCCTGTACGGCGGCCGTCCGTTGTGGTGCGCCGGTGTCCGCGCCGGTGGCGACCCGCGCGGGTACGGCGATCAACAGCACCGTGACCAGCCCGCCCAGCCCGGCGCCGAGCGCCAGGGCCACCCGCCGCAGCAGACCACCGCGGTCGTGGGCCGGCGGCTCGGCCGCCGGCGGTGCCGTGCCCGTCGTCTGCACCGGGGCGGTGTCGGGGGTCGGGGGACGTCCGTCGACTGGGGTCTCGTGCTTCGGCACCGTCGCGGGCTGTGGAGACATCACGGTTTTCGCCGGTGCGGTCCGTTGGTGGAGCCGCTGCGCGCAGACCGCGCCGAGGACGGTCGAGCTGGCGGCGAGCCAGGTCGCCCAGGCGAGGCCGTCCGCCCAGGCCGTGTCGGTCGCACCGGCATCGGTGGGCGTCCAGGTGATGACGCCGAGCCCGTAGCCGAAGCCCAGCTGCGCCGCACCCGCGCCGGCAGCGACCCCGATCGCCGTCGCGATCGACACTCCCCAGCCCTGTCTGGCCATGCCGGGCAGCGTAACGTCCCGTCGTCGGCGCGGCGAGTCTTAAGACCCGCCGGTGTGGACCGCCGGTGCGGCGGATTGGGCGGCGGGCGGTACGGTCGCCGGTGATGAGGCGGTGGGCGTTATGACGGACACGAACACGGGCCAGCAGAATGCCGCCGGTGGCGGTGCCGGCCGGGTCAGCGTCGTGCTCGGTGGTGGGTTGGCGGCGGTGCTGCTCGCCGCCGTCGGCGCGACCGGTGGTTGGTTGCTTGCCGGCGAGGACGACACACCCGCCGGTGATCCGCTGGCCGTAGCGACCACGTCTGGTGCGCCGACCAGCAGGACCACCGCACCCCGACCGAGCAGCGCACGGCCGACGCCGTCGGCGGTCCAGACCTCCGCCACCCCGACCAAGGGGGCCGGCTTGACAGTGCCGCCGGTGATCGGCGTTGACTTCGAGCAGGCCCGGGATGCGCTGCGCAAGCACCGGCTGGGCTGGCGGCTGGTCTTCGGTAGCGGGGTTGGTCGGACGGTCGAGAGCACCGAACCGGCCGTGGGCAGCCCGGTCGCCCGGGGGACGACGGTGCAACTACAGGTCGCCGGGCCGGCACCGGCCGCCGAGGTGCCGGATGTGGTCGGCAAGAGCTGCGCCGACGCTGCCGACGAGTTGGTCGACGAGGGCCTCTACCCGCGCTACGTCAGTGAACGCAACGGGAAGGTCAGCCGGCAGGAGCCCGCCGAGGACGGCCCGGCCCGGTGGAACGACCAGGTCAGCATCTGGTGTGGGGCGGGCTCCGTCGAGCAGCCGACCACGAAACCCACGCCCTGATTCCTGGCCGGCGGGTCGCTTCCCGCTGGTGCCCGCCGTACTGCCGCGCCAGCCATCGGCGCGGCTCGGCACGCTGATCCCCGCCGCCGGCGCGGTGGGCGACTAGGTTGGCGGTCGAGGGCCATGACGCCCGTCCGGGTTCGGGAAGGGACGTGCGATGAGCGACGACCGCCAGGAGCCTCCCGTCGGCGAGCACGACGACGACCGGACCAGCCCCCTGCCCTCCGCCGCTGACCAGCCGGGCCCGCCGGCCGACCAGACGGTGCCGATACCGCCGCCGTGGTCCGGGCGGGCCGAGGTGCGCTCGCCCCGACCCGATGACTCCGCCGGAGAGTGGTACGTCGAGGAACAGGGTGGTCGGCGGTGGTGGTTGCCGATCCTCTGGGGCGTCCTGGCGCTGCTGCTCGCCGGCCTGCTCGGGGGTGCGCTCTGGTTGGCGCGCTCCCCGCAGGACGACGACCGGGACGATCCGGGGTCCACCCCGTCACTTCCGCCGACCAGTGCCCCGGGTGCTCCGTCGACCAGCGCAGCCCCCACGTCGGCGGCGCCCACCAGCGAGTCGCCGAGCAGCCCGCCCACCACGGACGCGCCGGACGAGCTGCCGGTGCCACCGCTCGCCGGCCTGTCGCAGGCAACCGCCGAAGGGCTGTTGGATCGGCTCGGCCTGGCCTACCGGGTGGTTTACCGCCCGTCGGAGTTGCCACCGGGCACGGTGGTGGGCACCGAGCCGGCGGCCGGCACGTCGGTGTCGACCGACGATGAGGTGTTGTTGATCGTCTCCGAGGCCCAAACTCCGACCGGGACGACCCCGACCACGCCGAGCCCCACGGTGACGAGCACGTCGTGACCGGTGGTCACCACATCCTGCGGCGGGTGCCGACGAGGCCGATGCCGGCCAGTGAGATGGCGAGGCCGAAGATGCCGGACCAGAACAGGGAGCGACGGATGTCCGCAGCGTCGTGCCTGGCTGGAGCTGCTTCGGTGAGTTCCTGACGGCCGCCGGACTGGCCGCCGGCACCCAGGCCGGATACCGGCCCGGTCGGGTCGGGTCGGGCGGAGTGGTCGGCCGGGGCGTCGGTGTCGATCCAGCCGGGGTCCTCGTAGACCGACTGACCGTCGCCCGTCGGCGGGTCGGAGTCGAGCACGGTGATCTCCGGTGCGGGCACCGGTGTGGTCAACCGGGTGGACGACATCGCCGGGTCGCGGACGAGAACCAGGAGTGTCGCCATCGCCCCGAGGAGGGCGAGGAGTCCGAAGGCATAGGCGATACGGGAGCGGTGGTGCCGCCGCAGGGCGGGCTGATTGACCATGACCATCCCAGGGTCAGGGTCCTGGACGAGCGGGTGGAACGGTGCCGGGGTGGGCGTACCTGATTCTATGGCGACGGCACGCCCACCGGCGGCGGATCTGCTGGGTCAGCCCACCCGGACCGGGGTGCGCGCGACCGGACGGCGGGCCCGCACGGTGTGCGGACGGGGTTCGGGGGCGGCCTGCAGTTGCTGCAGCCCTTCCCGCTGGACGAAGATTGACCGTCGGGTGACCGCGTCACCCGCGGCGTTCAACTCGTAGCCGTCGAGCCAGAGCCAGCCGTCATAGGTCGGCCAGTCGAGCACCCGGATCACCCGGAACTTGATCGGCCTGAGGAACTGGACACTCGCCGCGCGAGTCACGTGCAGTACGTCACCGGTGCGGGGAAGCACATGGGCTCCTGGGGAGGATCGGCCGGCGGTTGGGCCGGCGGTGCCTGAACGGGGGACGTCTCGGCCGGTGACGGGGTCGTGCCTCGTGAACCGGTGGTGCGGATGGTGGTGGTCGGGCCGTACCCCGCTGGTGACGTGCCGCCACCCGACCACCACCCGGTTGCTTCCGGGACCGCGCCCGCCGCCGCAGCTTGCCGGCTTGCAGCGGCGGGGTCCTTACCCCGGAGCAGGTCTCGTTGTCGTCGGCCGGGCCCGCGTCGTGCCCGGCATCCCCGGATCGGTGGGGTCACCACTCCGAGGGACCGAACGGGGACGCTGAGTGATCCGTGCCATACGGACAGACTGCATCAGGGACGTGCTTCATGCAAGTTGCACGTCGACTTTTGCCGATACGTGAGCGTGTCGCGCGAAAGGCCTATTGAAGCCATCCGCGTCCGGGCGGCACACTGAGGGCCGGTTTCGCCCGTCGCGGCCGGCCGAGGACCGGCACCACTCCCCTCCGTCGCGAACGCTCGCCGGTCGACGATCGCGCCCCCGGCGGGTGTCACCCAGTGGCGCGTTACCGGAGGTAGCCCGAGTGGGGTCGAGCAGCCAGCGGCGGGGACCAGTGACTCACGGGTTGCGCGATGAGTGAGCGGCGCAGCCCCACCATCAGACGGCGGCGGCTCGGGGCCGAGCTGCGCCGGCAGCGGGAGTCCGCCGGAATCACCATCGAGGTGGTCGCCGAACAGCTGGAGTGCTCGGCGTCGAAGGTCTCCCGGATCGAGACCGGGCACACCACCGCCACCCCTCGCGACGTGCGGGACATGCTGCGGATCTACGGGGTGGTCGGGGCCGAGAGCGACGAGCTCGTGCAGATCGCCCGGGAGGCCCGCCAGAAGGGCTGGTGGCATCCGTACAGCACGGTGCTCGTCGGCGCGTACGTCGGGCTGGAGGCGGCCGCGAGCTCGATCCGGGCGTACGAACAGCAGGTCGTTCCGGGTCTTCTGGAGACCGAGGAGTACGCCGGGGCCATGATCCGTGCCGCTCGGCCGGACTTCACCGCCGATCAGGTGCACCAGAGAGTGCGTGTCCGTTTGGGCCGTCAGTCGTTATTGACCCAGGACGATCCGGTCGATCTGTGGGTGGTGCTCGATGAGGCGGTGGTAAGTCGGCCGGTGGGCGGGGACGAGGTGATGCGCGGCCAACTCAGGCGGTTGGTCGAGGTGGCCGAGTTGCCGAACGTGACGCTGCAGATCCTGCCCTTCGAGGTGGGTGCGCACGCCGGCATGGACGGCACGTTCACGATCCTCAGTTTCCCTGAGCCCGGTGATCCGGATGTTGTGTACGCGGAGAACGCCACGGGTGGGCTTTTCCTCGAGAAGAGCGACGAACTACAGAAGTACAGCTTCATCTTCGATCACATCCGCGCTGCGGCCATACGTCCGGAGGAGTCCGTCGCACACATCGCAAAACTGGCAGAGGAGCCGTTGTGGAAATGGCGACCAAAGGGTTCCCGGTGGACCTGACGCGGGCAGCATGGTTCAAGAGCTCGAAGAGCGGGCCGAACTGTGACAACTGCGTGGAGGTGGCGTACGTGACGGGGGCGGTCGGAGTGCGGGACTCGAAGGACAAGGCGGGCCCCGCCCTGGTCTTCGCGCCGGGTGAGTGGCACGCGTTCGTCGCCGGCACCCGTGGTGGTGTGTTCGGCGTGGCCTGACCGAGTGGTCAGTGAAGTCCCCGTCCGGTTCGCCGGACGGGGACTTCGCCGTGTCCGCCTCGAGCGCGGCAAACGGCCGGGTCGCGACGGTGGCCGGCGAGGTTCCGTCGGGATTCCCGTCGCCACAGCGCGCCCATCTCGTTGAACCGGTCGGTACGGCGCTGGTCGACGACCCGCCGCACCAACCCGCAACCGAGCGAGTAGGCGAGACGGATGACGACGATCGGTTCAGACAACCTCACCAATGGCCCGGGAAAGCCGGAGCGGTTCGGTGGCAAGTACCGCGGCGCTCGTCGGGACACGGTTCTGACCGAGGTGGTCTCGACCGACCAGGAGTTGACTGGACGGGAGGGCGCTTCCGAGGCGACGGACTCGCCGCTCTCGCTGCCCTCACTGGACTCGAACCCGTTGATCGAGCCGTCGTTCCCGCCGACGGGCTGGCCGATGGAGCCGCCCGAGTCCCTGGCTGACCATCCGTTGCTTCGTGGTCTGCTGATGGAGTTGCCCCCGAAGGGCACCGTGCCCTCGCAGGACTGGCTGGACCGCTGGTTCGAGGCGACCAGGTCGATCCTGGAGTTGCTATACGTGCAGAGCGCCAGCCGTCCGCGCTGACCGTGCGGCGGCCGGCTGAGCCCGCTCGGCGAAGCGGTTGTGCCGCAGCGCGTGTCGGACCCCGATGGCGACCACCGCGAGCGCGCCGACGGTGATCGCCGGCCCGGTGACACCGGGGTCGGCGCCGAGATCGGTCCCGGCCGCCGCGATCAACGCCGGCAGCGTGGCCAGGGCGGTGACCTGTAGTGGCAGCCCGACGAGCGGGTGGGCCGCGGCGGCGCGCAGCCCGTGCGGTGCGGGGGTGGCGGGGGCGCTGGCGAACGCGCCGGCACCGGCCCGCAGCCGGCGGATCCGTCGTACGGAGCAGACCGACGCCACCAGCGCCGGGCCGGCGGTCAGGGTGAGCCCGGCGGCGGCCCGGTCGACCGGCGTGGTGCCGGTGCTGAACAGCCCGCCGCCGAGCACGGCCGCGGTGAGCGCCACGCCGGTGAGGGCAAGCACCAGCAACCATCCGG
Organism: Micromonospora inaquosa; assembly: GCF_003857055.1. GTDB lineage: Bacteria > Actinomycetota > Actinomycetes > Mycobacteriales > Micromonosporaceae > Micromonospora > Micromonospora inaquosa. The sequence continues at coordinate 6,581 of NZ_QGSZ01000290.1, forward strand.
TACGCCGGCGCAGCACGCGGGTGTTGCGCAGCCGGGGCAGGCCGTCGGCAACGATGCCGGCGGCCAGCCAGACGGCGGCGACCGGGACCAGGATGGTGAGCTGACTCTCCATGTTCGAGAGTCTTTCCCGATTCGCGGCGGGGCGAATCCGGGCCGGTCCCCCGTTCGCCCCGGACGCCGGGCCCGTAGGGGGTCATCACTCGAAGGTTATGGACGTTTCGACATGTTCAACTGCCCGACCGCTGATCTACCCTCAGCTAAATCGGCAAGTGTCGATTGATGTTGGGGCCGGTGGTCTCGTTCCGCCGCCGGTCAGAGGGAGGTAGGAGATGGGTCTTCCACGAAGGTCCGTGCTGATCGGGGTGGCCACGGCGACCGTGCTGGCCGTCGGCACCCCAGCCCTGGCCGCCGAACCCGTCGGTGTGGTTCGGGCCGCCGGCGGAGCCACCGCCGTGCCGGACAGCTACATCGTCGTACTCAAGGACAGCGCCGTGGCCCGCGACCGGGTCGGCGACACCGCGAAGCGGCTCTCCGGCCGCCACGGCGGCACGGTGGCCCGCACCTACGGCGCGGCGCTGCGCGGCTTCGAGGCCACGGTGAGCGCGAGCGCGGCGGCGCGGATCGCCGCCGACCCGGCGGTGGCGTACGTCGAGCAGAACCACACCGTCTCGATCTCCGGCACGCAGGCCAACCCGCCCTCCTGGGGCCTGGACCGGATCGACCAGCGCAACCTGCCGTTGGACAGCTCCTACACCTACCCGAACACGGCGAGCAACGTGCACGCCTACATCATCGACACCGGTATCCGGTTCTCCCACAACGACTTCGGCGGCCGGGCAACCTCCGGCTACGACGCGGTGGACGGCGGGTCGGCCGACGACTGCAACGGGCACGGCACGCACGTGGCCGGCACCGTCGGCGGGTCCGCGTACGGGGTGGCCAAGGCCGTCCAACTCGTCGGCGTGCGGGTGCTGAACTGCTCCGGCAGTGGCACCAACGCCGGTGTGATCGCCGGCGTCGACTGGGTCACCGCGAACGCCATCAAGCCGGCGGTGGCGAACATGAGCCTCGGCGGTGGCGCGAACAGCTCGCTGGACAACGCCGTCCGCAACTCGATCGCCTCGGGCGTCACGTACGGCCTGGCGGCCGGCAACGACAACGGCGCGAACGCCTGCAACACCTCGCCGGCGCGTACTACGGAAGCCATCACGGTGGGCTCGACGACCAGCTCGGACGCCCGGTCGTCGTTCTCCAACGTCGGCACCTGCCTGGACATCTTCGCGCCCGGCTCGTCGATCACCTCGGCCTGGTACACCAGCAACACCGCGAGCAACACGATCAGCGGCACCTCGATGGCCACACCACACGTGGTCGGAGCGGCGGCCCTGGTGGCCAGCGCCAACCCGAGCTGGACCCCGGCTCAGGTCCGCAACCAACTGGTGGCCAACGCGACCCCCAACGTGGTGGGCAACCCTGGCTCGGGCTCGCCGAACCTGCTGCTCTACGTGGGCACCGGCAGCACCCCGCCGCCGCCCACCGGCTGCACCGGCACCAACGGCACGGACGTGTCGATCCCGGACGCCGGCTCCGCGGTGACCAGCTCGATCACCATCTCCGGCTGTGGTCGCAACGCGTCCTCGGCCTCCACCGTGGCGGTGAACATCGTGCACACCTACCGTGGTGACCTGGTCATCGACCTGCTCGCCCCGGACGGCAGCTCGTACCGGCTGAAGAACAGCAGCGGCTCGGACAGCGCCGACAACGTGAACACGACCTACACGGTCAACGTGTCCGGTGAGGCCGCCGACGGCATCTGGCGACTTCAGGTGCGCGACACCTACTCGGCCGACACCGGCTACATCAACACCTGGACCCTGACCGTCTGACCTGTCTCCTACGACGCGAGGCCCCACCCGGACACGCCCGGGTGGGGCCTCGCAACGTAGGACTCAGACCGAGAAGGTGACCGGCCGTTCGGTGGCCGGCGCCGGTGGACGGGCCTTCCACACGCCGATCTTCTGCGCGACCAGCCGACCCAGGTAGGCCGGGTTGAGGATGATGTAGCGGCGCCAGAGCCGCTTCGGCTCCAGACCGAGACGCCAGAACCACTCCAGGCCGGCACGCTGCATCCACGGCGGAGGCTGGCGCAGCAGCCCGGCGTGGTAGTCGAAGGCCGCGCCGACCGCCATCAGCGGCATGTCGAGCAGCGGCCGCATGGCGTACGTGAAGACCTCCTGGCGCGGGCAGCCCAGCCCGACCAGGACCAGCCGGGCACCGCTGGACCGGATCCGGTCGGCGATCTCGGCGTCCTCGCCGGGCTGGACGACACGGAACTTGGACGGCTCCACCCCGGCGATCTTCAGCGCCGGGAACATCCGTTCCAGGGCCGGGATCAACCGGGCGAGGGTCTCCTCGGTCGAGCCGTACAGGTAGACCGGTAGCCCCTCGTCGGCGAAGCGCGACAGCACGTGCAGGGTCAGTGTCGGCCCGTACACCCGGTCGGTGAGCCCCGCGTGGTGCAGCAGGTTGAGCGCCCACCGCACCGGCTGCCCGTCCGGGGTGACCACGTCGAAGGAGTTGAGTCGCGCGTTGTGCGCCGGGTCGAGCACCCCGGTCATCACACCGTGCACGGCCAGCGCGGTCAGCGCGAGGGGACGCCGCTCGTGCGCCGCGGTCACCACCGCGTCGGTCGCCTTGGCGTAGTCGGTGGCGTCGACCAGGACGCCGAGCACGTTGCGCTTGGTTCGGCTGCTCACGGCTGGGCCACCCACTTGTCCACGTTGGCCTCGTAGATCTCCCGCAGGATCATCGGCACGTCGTAAGTGATCTTCCAGTCCGGATACTGCGCCTCGAACCGGGCCATGCTGCTGACGTACCACTGGTGGTCGCCGGTCCGGTTCTGCTCGACATATTTGATCCGCGCCTCGCGGCCGGTGATCTCCTCGGCGATCCGGAACGCCTCGATGTGGGAGGTGTTGGAGTGCCGGCCGCCGCCGAGGTTGTAGACCTCAGCGGATCGGGGGGACCGGAAGAACGCCTCGAACGCGGTCAGCACGTCGTGTGAGTGGATCGCGTCCCGGACCATCTTGCCCTTGTAGCCGAAGAGGTTGTACGTCCGGCCCTCCATGACGCAGCGCATCAGATAGGCCAGGAAGCCGTGCAGTTCGGCCGCGGAGTGCGCCGGGCCGGTCAAGGTGCCGCCCCGGAAGCAGGCGGTCTTCATGTCGAAGTAACGCCCGTACTCCTGGACCATGACGTCCGCGGCGACCTTGGAGGCGCCGAAGACCGAGTGCAGCGAGTGGTCGATCGACATCTCTTCGGTGATGCCCTGGTACCAGCGGTGGTCCTCGGGCAGCTCGTACCGGGTCTCCAGCTCGATGAGCGGCAGGCTGTTGGGCCGGTCGCCGTAGACCTTGTTGGTCGAGCAGTGGATGAACGGCGCGTCGATCGCGTGCCGGCGGGTGTTCTCCAGCATGTTGAGCGTGCCGCCGGCGTTCACGTCGAAGTCCGTGTACGGCTCCTTGGCCGCCCAGTCGTGGCTGGGCTGCGCGGCGCTGTGGATCACCACGGCGATGTCCGACCCGTACTTCTTGAACACCTGCTCCAGGCCGTCCCGGTCCCGGATGTCCACCGCGAAGTGGGTGTACGCGTTACCCAGGTCACGGCTGAGCCGTTCAAGGCTCCAGGAGGTGGAACCGTCCTCGCCGAAGAAGTACCGGCGCATGTCGTTGTCGATGCCGACGACATCCAGACCGAGGCCGGCGAAATGCCGGACCGCCTCGGAGCCGATCAGACCACCCGACCCTGTCACCAACGCGACACTCACACGCCACTCCTGGTCCATCGGAGGCAGAATCCATCGGAGCATAGCGTGACGTCCAGCACGCCCCGATATGACGGAAGGGCCCCGCATAAAGCGGAGCCCTCGTCGGTGGGTGGGGATGGGGGGAGTTGAACCCCCACGCCCTTTCGGGCACACGGACCTGAACCGTGCGCGTCTGCCATTCCGCCACATCCCCGTGGCACAACCCGGAACACTGTAGCCGCCCCGGCCCCGCTGTCTCCAACGGGCCTCGGGAATACTACGCTGTCCCAGGCGCTCGCCACGAGCGATTACCGTTCGTGGCGGACGAAAGATTAGCACGACAGTCCTGGCCCTTCCGAACGGGCCGAGAGCAGCCGGCCGAGCGGCGTGTGAGCTGCGCGCGCGTCGGCCGGATACCATCATGTCCTCGGGACCCGAGGAGGAGCCGGTGAGCGTGCTGCAACGCTTCGAGAAGCGTCTGGAAGGCCTGGTCGAAGGGGCCTTCGCCAAGGTCTTCAAAGGGGTGGTCCACCCCGTGGAGATCCTCAACGCCATGCAGCGGGAGGCCGAGGCGCACAAGGCGATCCTGGCCGGTGGGCGCACGTTGGTGCCCAACCGCTACGTGATCGATCTCTCGCCGTTCGACCACAGTCGGCTGGCGCCGTACGCCGCCGCGCTGGCCCAGGAGTTGGCCCAGTCGCAGGCGGAGTTCATCGGCGAGCAGGCGTGGACGGTCTACGGCGACGTGATCGTCGAGATCGAGCGAGGCGAGGGTCTGGACACGGGCATGTTCCGTGTCACGGCCGAGGTCTACACCGGCGGCGAGGTCGCCCCGGTGTCGGCGCCCGGCTACGACGCCGGCCCGCCCGCCTACCCGGCCTACGACCAGGGCGGTGGCTACGGCCCTCCGCCCGGGCACGGCGGCGGTCGCAACGTGCGGCTGGTCTCCGGTGACGGTCGCACCTACCCCCTCCAGATGGGGTCGACGGTGATCGGTCGCGGCGACCAGGCCAACCTGCGGCTGCCCGACGTCGGCATCTCCCGGCGACACGCCCGGCTGGATTTCGACGGGGGCCAGGTCGTGCTGACCGATCTGGGTTCGACCAACGGCACCATGGTGAACGGGCAGCGGGTCTCCGCCGTCGCGCTCAACCCCGGTGACATGGTCCAGCTCGGCACGACGACGCTGACCTTCCGCGTGGACGGCTGAGCCGCCTTGCCGGAACTGGTCATCACCGTTGCCCGGTTCGGGTTCCTGATCCTGCTGTGGATCTTCGTGTTCACGGTGGTCGGCGTGATCCGCCGGGACCTCTTCGCGGGCGCCCGGTCCGGTCGCCTGGTGGCCGCGCCACGCGCGGTGGGCGCCTCGACGGGGCAGGCGGCCAAGCCAGCGAAGGTGAAGCGGGGCAGGGCGGCGCACCAGCTGGTGGTGACAGCCGGGCAGCTGGCCGGCACCCGGATCACTCTCGGTGAAGCGCAGATCACCATTGGTCGGGCTGAGGACTCCACCCTGGTCATCACCGACGACTACGCCTCCGCGCGACACGCCCGGCTCGTGCCGCGTGACGGGCAGTGGTACGTCGAGGATCTCGGCTCGACTAACGGCACGTACCTCGATCGCGCTAAGGTCTCCGGACCAACCCCCGTCCCCCTCGGCGTGCCGATCCGGATCGGCCGCACTTCCCTCGAATTACGGTCATGACTCTGACCCTGCGCTATGCGGCCCACAGCGACCGCGGTCTGATCCGAGACGGCAATCAAGACTCCGTCTACGCCGGGCCGCGGCTACTCGCCGTTGCCGACGGCATGGGCGGTATGGCCGCCGGTGACGTCGCCAGCAACATCGTCATCGGTGCCATGGCGCCGCTCGACGAGGACGTCCCGGGGGACGCCCTCGTCGATGCGTTGCGTTCGGCCGTGGGCACCGCCAACCAACAACTCCGCGACACGGTGGACGCCAACCCACAGCTGGAGGGGATGGGCACCACGCTGACGGCGACCCTCTTCACCGGCAGCAAGCTGGGGATGGTCCACATCGGCGACTCGCGGGCCTATCTGCTGCGTAACGGCGAGTTCGCGCAGATCACCAAGGACGACACGTACGTCCAGATGCTCGTCGACGAAGGCCGGATCAGCGCCGAGGAGGCGAGCAGCCACCCGCAGCGGTCACTGCTCACCCGCGCCCTCGACGGTCGGGACATCGACCCGGAATACTCGGTCCGCCAGGTCATGCCCGGCGACCGGTACCTGATCTGCAGCGACGGCCTCTCGGGTGTGGTCAGCGCCGAGACCATCGGCGAAACCCTGCGGGAGTACGCCGACCCGCAGCAGTGCGTCGAGCGGCTGGTGCAGCTCGCGCTGCGCGGCGGTGGGCCGGACAACATCACGGTGATCATCGCCGACGCCACGGATCAGGACATCGTCGAGGCGACCCCGATCGTCGGTGGCGCCGCCGCCCGGGACCGGGGCATGGCGACCTCCGCCGACAACTCGACTCCGGCCGCCCGAGCCTCGGCGCTCTCCGCGCCGCGCCCGGCCGCGCCCGAGGAGCCGGCGGCCTCGGACGACGAAGCGGACCGGCCGAAGCGACGGCCCGTCCGGACCGCCGCCATGACGCTGGCCCTGCTGGTGATCGTCGGCGGTGCGGCGTTCGGCGGCTGGACGTACACCCAGCGGCAGTACTACGTCGGAGCCACCGAAGAGGGCCAGGTCGCCGTCTTCCGTGGCGTCCAGGGTCAGATCGCCGGGATGGACCTGTCCAGCGTGCACCGCCGCAGCGGCACCCGGCTGGACGACCTCACGGTCGCCGCGCAGGACACCGTCAAGGTCGGCATCCGGGCCAAGAGTGAGCCGGACGCCGAGCGGCAGCTCGCCGAGCTGACCAGCGACACGCCGAGCAACCCCAACCTGAAACCGCTCTGCCCGCTCGAGCCGACCGTCGTCGGCGGCACCACCCCCACGCCCACGGCGACGCCGATCGGTTCGACACCGACCCCGGCCCTGACCCCGAACGGCAGCCCGAGCGCCAACGCGTCGCCGACCCCCAACGGGGTTGTCAGCGCAAGCCCGACCGTCGGTGCCACCACCGCTCTCGGTGGGGCCGGCGCGACCACCACACCCGACGTCACGCCCTCCGACACGGCCACGCCGGCGCTCGACCCGGCCGGTTGCCGGTCTCCTGAGTGAGCGTCGGCTGAGATTCTGAGGACCCCACCCGTGACCGTAGCGGCCACACCGGCATCCTCGCCCGCGACCGCGGGCGAGCAGTCCGGCGTACGCCTGGCGCGGTCGCGCCGCAACGCCGAGCTGTCTCTACTGCTGCTCGCGATGGTGCTGGTGGCCGCGTACGGGGCGACCGTCGAGGCGAGCCTGCTGGACACGGTCACCTCGGATTTCTGGATGCCGGCCGCCGCGCTCGGCGCGGTCTTCCTCGGCCTGCACCTGGTCATCCGGTTCCTCGCCCCGTTCGCCGACCCGGCGCTGCTGCCGGCGGTGGCCCTGCTCAACGGGCTCGGGGTGGGCTTCCTGCGCCGGATCGACCTGGGTGATGCCCCGGTGGCCGAGCGGGAGAGCCTGGCCGTCTTCGCCGGGCAGGGCGGGCGCCAGCTGGCCTGGACACTCGGTGCGGTGATCCTCGCCGCCGGTCTGCTCGCCATCATGCGTGACCACCGGTCGATCTCGCGGTACGCGTACACCCTGGGGTTGGCCGGCATCGTGCTGGTGATGATCCCGGCGGTGCTGCCGTCCAGCATCTCGGAGATCAACGGCGCGAAGCTGTGGATCCGGGTGGGCGGTTTCTCCATCCAGCCGGGTGAGTTCGCCAAGTTGGCGCTGCTGGTCTTCTTCGCCTACTACCTGGTCCGCAAGCGCGAGGTGCTGTCGCTGGCCAGCCGGCGTTTCCTCGGCATCGACTTCCCGCGTGGCCGCGACCTCGGCCCGGTGGTCGGCGTCTGGCTCATCAGCGTCCTGGTGCTGGTCTTCGAGAAGGACCTGGGCACCTCGCTGCTCTACTTCGGCATGTTCGTGGTGACCCTCTACATCGCCACCGAACGGGTCAGCTGGCTGCTGATCGGCCTGGTCCTCTTCTTCGGCGGCGCGTACCTCGCCTACGTTCTCGGCTCCACGGTCGGTGGGCCGTTCGCCAACTTCTACCTGCGGGCGGAGATCTGGCTGGACCCGTTCGCCGACCCGACCGACAAGGGCTACCAACTCGTGCAGGGCCTGCTCGCCCTGGGCACGGGCGGGCTCTTCGGCGCCGGGCCGGGCGGTGGCCAGCCGGAGATCCTGCCTGAGGTGCAGAACGACTTCATCTTCGCCGGCATCGGTGAGGAGATCGGCCTCTTCGGCCTCTCCGCGCTGCTGGTGGTCTACCTGCTGATCGTGGAGCGCGGGCTGCGCGCCGCGATCGCGGTGCGCGACTCGTTCGGCAAGCTGCTCGCCGGCGGTCTGGCGTTCACCCTCGGCCTCCAGGTCTTCGTGATCGTGGGCGGGATCAGCAAGCTCATCCCGCTGACCGGTCAGACCACCCCGTTCCTGTCTGCCGGTGGCTCGTCGCTGATGGCCAACTGGTTGCTCATCGCGGTGTTGCTGCGGGTCTCCGACGGTGCCCGCCGGCCGGTGACCGGAGGAGGCGGCGGCAAGGCGGCCCGTCCCAGCGGTGGCCCACCCGAGCAACTGCACGGTGCTCCCACGGAGGTGATCAAGCCGTGAACGCACCGCTGCGCCGCGTCGGCGTCGTCGTCATGGTCCTGTTCGGTCTGCTCTTCGCCAACCTCAACTGGATCCAGGCCTACAAGGACGACGAGTACCGAAACAGTGACTACAACGGCCGGGTCAAGGTCGCCGAGTACAAGATCAAGCGGGGCAACATCGAGGCCGGCGGCACCGCCCTGGCCACCAGCAAGGAGACCGCTGGCACGCTGAAGTTCCAGCGCAGCTACCCGGGTGGCCCCAAGTACGCCCACGTGCTCGGCTACAAGACGGTCAACCTGACCGACCAGGGCATCGAGAAGGTGGAGAACGACTTCCTGGCCGGCACCAGCGACCAGCTGATCGGCGACCGGGTGAAGGACATGTTCACCGGCGACGACACCGGTGGCGGCAACGTGCTGCTCACGCTCTCGAAGCGGGCGCAGGACGTGGCGTACGACCAGATGCGCAACAACGAGGTGGGGGCGAAGAAGGGCGCGGCGATCGCCATCGACCCGCGTACCGGCGCCATCCAGGCGCTGGTCTCGATGCCGAGCTTCGACCCGAACCCGTTGGCCAGCCACGACGGCAATGTGGCGGCGGCGGAGTTCAACAAGCTGGAGAAGGACCCGGACGAACCGTTGAAGAACCGGGCGCTCTCCGAGACGCTGCCGCCGGGCTCCACCTTCAAGATCGTGGTCGCCGCGGCTGCGTTGGAGAACGGTGTCACCAAGACCACCGAGATCCCGGCCGGTTCCAGCTGGACCCCGCCCACCTCGGGCACCCCGATCAAGAACGCCGCCGGCTCGATCTGCCCCCAGGCGAAGGTCACCCTGATGGTGGCGGTCACCGATTCGTGCAACACCGGCTTCGCTCAGCTCGGCGTGCGGCTCGGCGCCGAGGCTCTCAAGGAGAAGGCCCGCCAGTTCGGCTTCGAGCAGGAAGACCTGACGGTCGGCCACCTCGGCGAGGGCGGGCTGCGCACGGCGGCCAGCCGGACCGGGGACATGCAGAACCCGGACGGAAGCACCGACCCGGCCGCTCTGGCGCAGTCCTCCATCGGCCAGAACAACGTCCGGATGACCCCGCTCGAAGGCGCCCTGATCGCCGGTGCGGTCGCCAACAGCGGCAGCCAGATGCGGCCGTACCTGGTCCGGCAGTGGCTCGCCCCGGACCGGACCACCAGCTACTACACCGCCAAGCCCCGGGAGCTTCGCCAGCCGGTCGACGCGCGGGTCGCCGGTGACCTGCGCGACATGATGGTCAGCGTGGTTCAGAAGGGCACCGGGCGGACGGCCGCGATCAACGGCTACACGGTCGGCGGCAAGACGGGCACCGCGCAGTCCGCCCCGGATCGGCCCGACCACGGCTGGTTCATCGGCTTCGCACTGGACAAGAACGGCACGGCGGTCTCCGCGGTCTGCGTGGAGCTGGAGCAGGCCGGCCCCGGTGGCAGCGCCGAGGCGGCCCGGATCGCCGGCCAGATCATGCGAGCCGCCATCACCGACCCCGGGGGTCGCTGACATGCTCAGCCCCGGCGTCCAGCTCGGCAACCGCTACCGTCTCGACGAGCGGATCGCCAGCGGCGGCATGGGCGATGTCTGGCGCGGCACCGACCAGGTGCTCGGCCGGACGGTCGCGGTCAAGAGCCTGCTACCCGCCCTGCTCGACGACCCGGACTTCGGCGAGCGGTTCCGCGGCGAGGCCCGCACCATGGCCACCATCAACCACCCCGGTGTGGTGGACGTCTACGACTTCGGCAACGACCAGCAGATCGCCTTCCTGGTCATGGAGTACGTCGAGGGTGACGCCCTGTCGTCCACGCTGAGCCGGGTCGGACGGCTCACCCCGGCCCGGACGATGGCCCTCGTCGCGCAGGCCGCCGACGCGCTGCACGCCGCGCACGAGAAGGGCATCGTGCACCGCGACGTGAAGCCGGGCAACCTGCTGGTCCGACCGAACGGCACCCTGGTGCTGACCGACTTCGGCATCGCCCGTTCCGACCTGGTCGGCCAGCTCACCGCCGCCGGTTCGGTGCTCGGCACCGCCTCGTACATCTCGCCGGAGCAGGCCACCGGCGGCGTGGCCAGCCCGGCGTCCGACGTTTACGCCCTCGGTGTGGTCGCCTACCAGTGCCTGGCCGGTCGGCGGCCGTTCGAGGGCGACAATCCCCTCGACATCGCGATGCGGCACGTCCGGGAGACACCCCGGCCGCTGCCGGCCGACATCCCTCCGCAGGTGCGCGCCCTGGTGGAACGGGCGTTGGCCAAGGACCCGGCCGCACGCTGGCCGAGCGCCGCCGCCCTCGCCGGGGTCGCCCGTCAGCTCAAGGCCGCGCTGTCGCAGCAGGCCCGCTCCGGTGGCAACCCCGGGCCGGTCTCCGCGGCGCCCGCCTCACCCGCCGCGCCCGGCCGGGCTCAGGTGCCGCAGGCGCACCAGATGCGTCCACCGACGGCCCGCCCGCCGGTCGGCGGGCCCAGGCCGACCACTGTCGCGCCCGCCCAGCAGCCACGCCCCACCGCCGTCGCGCCGGCCGTTCAGCCGGCCCGGCCGCAGGGCGCACCGAACGGCTACCCGCGCGGTGCGGCAGCCGTGCCCGCCGGGCCACCCCGGCAGGAACACCCACCGGCGTACGTCCGACAGGCCGGCCCGGCGATGCCGTCAGCCCAGCCGCAGCGGTCCCGGCCCGGGATGGTGCTTCTCGCCATCCTGCTGGCCGTGCTGGTCCTGCTCTGCTCCGGCGTGATTTCCTACAACCTACGGAAGCAGTCGCAGTCCGGTGCGTCCGCCGGGCTGGCGCCGCGCACGGTGGTGTCCGGCGCGCTACGACTCGACGGACGCGACGATCCGACCCGGACGTCGTACCGTCGGGAGGTACGACTCCAGCCGGGCAACGGCGGGACGACGACGAGCGAAGGACGACAGACGCGATGACAGCGCAGGCCCGCCTGCTCGGTGGCAGGTATCAGGTCGGCGAGCTGCTCGGCTATGGCGGCATGGCCGAGGTGCACCGCGGTCGCGACCTCCGACTCGGTCGGGACGTTGCGATCAAGATGCTCCGCACCGACCTCGCCCGGGACGCGACGTTCCAGATGCGGTTCCGTCGAGAGGCGCAGAACGCCGCCTCGCTCAACCACCCGGCGATCGTGGCGGTCTACGACACCGGCGAGGAGACCGCCCCGACCGGCGAGACGCTGCCGTTCATCGTCATGGAGTTCGTCAACGGGCGGACCTTGAAGGAGGTCCTCGGCGCCGAGGGTCGGCTGCAGCCGCGCCGGGCGCTGGAGATCTGCGCCGACATGTGCGCGGCACTGGAGTTCAGTCACCGGCACGGCATCATCCACCGGGACATCAAGCCCGGCAACGTGATGCTCACCCAGACCGGTCAGGTCAAGGTGATGGACTTCGGCATCGCCCGGGCGTTGGCCAGCGGCGCGACCACCATGACGCAGACCAGCGCGGTGATCGGCACGGCACAGTATCTTTCCCCGGAGCAGGCGCGCGGCGAGGCCGTCGACGCGCGCTCCGACGTGTACGCGGCCGGCTGTGTGCTGTTCGAGCTGGTCTGCGGCCATCCGCCGTTCGTCGGGGACAGCCCGGTCAGCGTCGCGTACCAGCACGTACGGGAGACGCCGCCGACGCCGAGCGACATCAACCCGGACGTCACCCCGGCCGTCGACGCGATCGTGCTCAAGGCGTTGTCGAAGAACCCGCTCAACCGCTACCAGAGCGCCGGCGAGATGCGCGCCGACCTGCTCCGCGCTGCCGCCGGCCGCCCCGTGCTGGCCACTCCGGTGCTGCGCGAAGCGGAGACGATGGCGATGGCCCCGGCCGGCGGTGGGGGCGGCTATCCGGCTTCGGGCCGTGGGCCGCAGACCGGGCAGATCCCCGCCCGGGTCGGCGACCCGCGTCAGCGCAAGGCGTCCTCCTGGCTGATCGCGACGTTCAGCGCGGTCGGCGTGCTGGCAGTGATCGCCCTGGTCGCTGCCCTGCTGTGGAACATGAATCAGGGCAAGGACCTGAAGTCGGTGCCCACCCTCACCGGCAAGGCGCGGGACGTGGCGATCGTCGAGATTCAGAAGGCCGGGCTCACACCGAAGGTGGGTGAGCCGGTGTTGGCGAGCGACTGCACGAAGGGCAACGTCGTCAAGCAGGATCCGCTGCCCACCACTCCGCTGAAGCAGAACGAGACGGTCACCATTCAGGTCTGTGGCGGCGTCCCCGACGTGCGCGTTCCGGCCGGGCTCAAGGGCAGCAAGCGGGAGAGCGCCATCGCCCGGCTCACCGAGGCGAATCTCAAGTACGAAGTCAAGACGGTGGACGACGAGGCGAGCGAGGACGAGGTTCTCGACGTCAACCCGCCTTCGGGTGAGAGCGTCCCCGAAGGCACGAAGATCAAGCTCACGGTCTCCAACGGCAAGGTTCGCGACGTGCCGGACGTGGTCGGGCTGAGCCAGGACGATGCCACCCGGTTCCTCAAGGACCGCGGCTTCGTTGTCGTCGTGCAGGACGGGCCGGAGGTGCCCGCCGCCGAGGCGGGGAAGGTCACCGACCAGAGCCCGAACGGCAAGGAGAAGAAGCCGACCGGCACGAAGGTGACCATCAAGGTGAGTCAGCCGGAGCCGGAGACCCCCACGACGCCGACGATCACGCCGACGGCGACGCCGACGACCACGCCGACCACTCCGGGCAATGGGGGCGGTATCGGTCTGCCGTTCCTACCTCCGCCGACCCGGTCCGAGGATTAGGCCACCCGCGGGCATCGGCGTGACCGAGGCAGAGTCGTCAGCGGTCGCGCCGACGCGGCGGTGGCCGCGACGCGTCCGCCGGCTGGCCGGTTCCGGGCTCGTCCTGCTGGTGCTCGCGAGTACCCCGTGGCTGTGGACGACGCTCTCCGCGCGCGGCCACGTCTACGCCGCCGCCGACGCGCCGAGCGCCGACGTGGTGATCGTCCTTGGTACCGAGGTGGCCGACGATCGGCAGCGGCCCGGTGACCGTCTCGCCGGCCGCCTGGACACCGCCGCCGAGTTGGTGGCCGGCGGGCGCGCCACTGTCGTCCTCGTGTCCGGCGACGGCGGTGGCGCGTCGGGCGACGAGCCGGCGGTGATGACGACGTACCTCGCCGAGCGCGGTGTCGACAGGCGGCGGGTGGTGGCCGACCCGTTCGGCCTGGACACCTACGACAGCTGCGCGAGAGCACGCGAGGTGTACGGCGTCGAACGGGCCCTGATCGTCACCCAGTCGTACCACCTGTCCCGGGCGGTGACGCTGTGCCGCCATCTCGGCCTCGACGTCGACGGGGTGACCGCCCGCTGCGACGGCTGCGGTGCCGCACTGCTCGCCGAGAAGTCGATCCGGGACTACTTCGCCAGCGGCAAGGCCGCGTGGGACGCGGGCCGGGGCCGACCGCCCGCGGTGCGTTCGCCGGCGGATCCGGCGATCCAGAACGCGCTGCGGGGCTGATCCGCCCGGTTCAGCGGCCTGGCCACCGAGTGGTGGGGATTCAGGCGGTGGCGAAGGCCGCGAGGCGGCGGGCGTCGACCTCGGCGGCCAGCGCGGGTGCGCGCTCCAACGCCTCCTGGTGGCCGCAACTGGCCAGCCAGTTGGCCAGCATCAGGTGACCGCCCTCGGTGAGCACCGACTCCGGGTGGAACTGGACGCCCTCGATGGGCAGTGTCCGGTGCCGCATCGCCATCACCACGCCGGAACCGGTCCAGCCGGTGACCTCCAGCTCGTCGGGGAGCGTCTCGGGCAGCACGGCGAGGGAGTGGTACCGGGTGGCGGTGAACGGGTCGGGCAGGCCGGCGAGGACGCCGACCGAGTGGTGCCGCACCTCGGAGGTCTTGCCGTGCAGCAGCTCGGGGGCGCGGGTGACGGTCGCCCCGAACGCCTCGCCGATCGCCTGGTGGCCGAGGCAGACACCGAAGATCGGCAGCTCGCCCGCGTACTTCCGGATGACGTCCAGGCAGATGCCGGCCCGGTCGGGGCTGCCCGGCCCGGGTGAGAGCAGGATGCCGGCGGCGCCCACTCTGCCCACCTCGGCGACGTCGATCTCGTCGTTGCGGCGGACCTCGCAGTCGACGCCGAGCTGGCCCAGATATTGCACCAGGTTGAAGACGAACGAGTCGTAGTTGTCGATCACCAGGACGCGCATGGTCACCTACTCGGGGAGGGAGGCGCTGGGTTGTTCTGGTCGGTGTCGTACGGCAGCTCGTGCTCGTCGCCGGCCGGGTTGTCCCCGGTCACCGGGTTGTCGCCGCCGGTCTCGGCGGGTACGCCGGACTCGACCTGCACGTCGTCGAAGGGCAGCAGGGGCTCGGCCCACGGGAAGGCGACATACCAGAGCAGCGCGACCGTGGCGGCCACCAGCAGCACCGAGCCGGTCAGCTTTCCGACCAGGCCGAACGGCAGCTTGCGCCAGATGAACGCGTACATCGGGTCAGCCTCCCAGCTCCGCCGGGCGGCCCGCCGATTTGGGTTGGGTGCGGTCCAGTTCGGCGTGGATGATCAGGCGCTGGTAGTTGTCGAACTTCGGGTTGCACGTGGTGAGGGTGAGCATCCGCTTGGTCGCCTTCTTGTTCGGCTCGCCGGGCACCGGCGCCACCACTTCCACCTGGGTCGGCCTGACGATCCGCGTCTGCGACACCCGGTAGACGTACCAGTCGGTCTTGCTCTCGACCACTATCGCGTCGCCGTCGTTGAGCTCGTCCAACCGCCAGAAGGTGGCCCGGTTGCGGTGGCCGGCGACGGAGAAGTTGCCCACCTGGCCGGGGAGCGCGCTGGCCGGGTAGTGGCCCGGGGCGTAGCGGATGTCGGCCTGGGTGACGCCTTCGACCACTACCCAGTTCTTGTCCAGCTTGGGAATGTAGAGACCCGCGAGCGGCTTGCCGCGTACCGGCGGCGACGGTTTGACGCTTGGGCCGGCCGCCGACGGGGCGACAGTGGGGTCGTCGGTCGGGCCCCACGCCTGAGCCAACTCGTTGTTGAGGTCGTTCTGGTGGGCGTCGACGATGGCCGACTTGCCCCAGACCTCGTAGCCGGCGAAGAGCAGCACCACCAAGCCGAAGGTGATCAGGACCTCGCCGGTGACGCGGACGCCGCTGCGCAGCCGAGAGCCGAATGACGGGCGGGTGAGTTCGGAGTAGACGCTCTTGTAGCCCTCACCGGTCTGATGCGGCCGGAGTAGGATCACCCGCTCGCCGCGTCGGGGCTGGGGAGGGTCGGCGGAGGTGCCGTCGGTCGGCTCGGCGGGGACCGCTGTGCGGGGGACGGCACCCATCAGCGCGGTCATGTCCATGGTCGGCGGCCTGGTGGCGGGCGTGGCGGGCACGGCCGGGATCAGCGCGGTGGCGGCCGGATCCGCGCCCCGGTCACCGCCAGCGCTCGGCGGGACCCGGCGCGGCCCGGTCGACGGCGCGAAGCCCTCCGGCCCGGTCGACGGCGCGAAGCCCTCCGGCCCGGCCGCTGCCGCACGGTTGGGGGCGGCCGGTGAGACGGGGATGGCCGGTGGGACCGGGCTGGCCGGTGAGACCGGCGAGACCGGGGCGGCCGGAGGGCCGGCGGGTCGTGCGGGCCGGGCGGTGACCTGCGGAATCGGCGCGGTCGGCGAGTCGGCCAGCGGAGGGGTCGAGGGACCGGAGGAGGCCGGCCGGCTCGGCGGGCCGGAGGTCGTCGGCCGGGTC
>NZ_QGSZ01000298.1 GCF_003857055.1 Micromonospora inaquosa
GGGTGGTCGGAGGCGGGGTGGTCGGCGGCGGCGTGGTCGGGCCGTCAGCCAGAACCGGTGTCGACCAGTCCCGCCAGTCGGCCAACCGACCGAGCGCCCTGCTGGAAATCCGGATCACGCCCGGCTCGTTGCCCGTCTTCAGCAGGAACTTCCGGATGTTGTTCTGCAACGGGGTACGCCACTCGGAGCGGTTGGCGCAGTGGGTGCCATCCTGCACGTCGGACCAGTAGGTGATGTTGTCTCCAGCGCCGAGCGCCCGGTAGACCTCCGCGCCGCCCAGAGCCGCCACGCTCGCGGACCGGGGACCGAGGTTGGCGATGTGCGGATTGTCCATGATGAACAGTCCGCGCGGTGCCACCATGGCGACCATCTCGTGCGTGTCCACCGGGAGCCGGTTCGGGCTGCCGGTGAACGAGCCGAACGCGTCGCCCAGCCAGGGTTGCTCCCCGTACGCGCTGCTCAGGCTCTGCGCGCCCTCACCGGGGATGCCCCGGAAGATGGGGACTCCCGCACTGCCCGATTCGATTGGCATGGTCAGGGCGATGCGCTGGTCGAACACACCTATCGCGAAGGCACCCTTGCCGTAACGGGAACAGCCGGTGACGCCCATCGCGTCCGCCTTGAGGATCCTGCCGTCGGACTGTTCGATGACGTCGATGATCCGGCTGACTCCCCAGCCCCAGGCGGCGAGCAGTCCGGTGCTGCTCGACGAGCCGTAGATGCTGTAGAACGCGCCCTGCTTGTTGTTTCGAGGGGTGCCCTCGCGACCGACCGCCAGTGGGTCGTAGCTGATCACGGCGGCGCCGGCGGCCTTGATGGTGGCCGTGTCCGCGCCGAATCCGCCGACGACCACGACGGCCGGGAAGGGACCGGTGCCGCTGGGCAGCTCGACCCGGGCCGAGAAGCTGGAGCTCCTGCCGTTGTGTGAAACGTTGACGGTGATGGTGCTGTTGGACACCGTCCCCGTGACGGTCGCGGGTTTGGCGGGCTTGTCGCCGAAGACGAACTTCTCCGCCAGTTCCTTGATCTCCGCCCGGCGACAGCGCCAGTCGGACTTCGAGGTGATGGTCTGGCCGTTCAGCTTCTTGAAGGGGTCGGGAAGCTTGGCGTTGGTGGGCAGCGAGCCCAGGTCCGGCAGGCCAGACACGGCGCAGTCGACGCCCTCGTCCTCCACTGCCGCGGCCAGCGGGCCTACGGCGGCTTGAGCAGTTGTGGTTCGTGTTGCTACCGACACCGATCCGGCGACCGTGAGCGCTGCTACCGCCAGCGCGACGACCACCGATCGGATCGTAGAGCGGCCCGAGCTGATGATCACGGGGCTCTCCTTCCGAGTGGTGATGGAAAGGAAGGAACGAAACGTGATCGATGATCACGAATGCCAGCCAGGTAAAGCTTGAGCGCCCTGATCGCCAAGTGTCAATGTTTTGCCGAAACTTTCGACAGCTTCGGCCGCCTCGGGTGAGCCTTCGACCCTGACACCGGGGCGTCCGTATCCCCAGGCACGCGGGTGGGGCTACGGATCGCCTCGGACCAGATATTCGGAAAGGTTTCGACAATCAGCGCGGGGCAGGCCCACGATCCTCGAACTCGTACGTGGTGGTCAGGCCCTCAGGCAGGTCGGGCACCAGGGCGTTGGTGCCGTCGACCACCTGGACGTAGCGCTTGCCCTGGAAGATCGAGTAGCTGCCGTCCGGAACCTGGTCGATCCGGAAGAGCTGCGTCGAGGCGGCGGGATCACACGCCCGGCCGCGTACGCTGCCCGGCGCGGCGTCGTGCACGACCGTCATGCAGAGCGCGGTGGCCGAGGATGCCAGCAGGATCCGGTACCTGTCGCCCTCGGGGCGCAGCACCCACAGCGCCCGATCGTCGATGCCCTGCTCGGTGGTGGCCCGCACCTGATCGCCGTCGCGGTCGATGGCCAACGTCGCGCCGCGCATGCCGGGCAGCCCGATCTGGACCTGTCGCCGTCCGCCGAGGATCTCCTGCGGTCCCGCCGAGGCCGTCGCGGACGGAACCACAGGCGACGCGGCCTGGGTGGCCGGGCCGGCGTCCGGTGTCGCGGCGGTGTTCCGCGCCTGCGACAGGGCCGTTCCAGCGGCGACGACCATGACGACCAGCCCCGCTGCACCAACGCCCACCCGACGCCGCCGACGCCGGTCACTGCGGTGCCGCAACGCCTGGGCTCCCGGCAGCGTGGCGACTCGCCGGACCTCGTCCACGATCGCGGTGAGATCGTCGCGCGGATCAGCCATGGGAGGTCTCCTCCTGGTGCGCATCGGCCAGCAACCCGGCCATCGCTCGCCGACCACGGGCGAGGTACGTCTTCACGGTTCCGACGGGGGCCTGCATCTCGGCTGCCACCTCCGCGACGCTGAGATCGTTGAGGTGGTGCAGCACGACGGCTCGCCGCTCGTTGGCGCTCAGCCGTTGCAGCGCCTGCAACAGTGCGACGTGATCCTCGTTCAGGCCGGGCACGCCCTGGTCGACCGCGGCCCGGCGGTGCGCGCGTACCCGGTTGAACGCCTTGCGCCAGCTGCTCACCGCGATCCGGGAGGCCACCCGGCGCACCCACGCCTCCGGACTGTCCGTCTCCCGCACCGTCCGCCACCGCTGCCAGGCCCGCATGAACGCCTCGGCGACGGCATCCTCAGCCTCGGCGCGGTTGCCGGTGAGGGCGTACACGTGACCCACGACCCGACCAGCGCAGGCCGCGTAGAGGGCGTCGAACTCCTCGGCGTCACGCATCCGACCGGTGCCCTCCCACGCTTCGTCCCCTGGTCACCGCCGCATGGAACTCGCCTGGTCGAACCGGTCGCGTCGGCACGGGGCCAGATTGTGACCCCCGTCACAGCGCAGTGATCAACCTTACGGCCCGGTCAGGCGTCATCGTGCCGACCCGGGAGACGCCCGTGGCGGAGAGGACGATGTGCGACGACGGCAACGACGCGCCCTGACAGCCGGCGTGCTCGCGAGCGCGCTGGTTGCGGCAGGGCTGACCGCCCAACCGGCGAACGCGCAGGAGAGGCCGGCGGCCACGGCTCCCGGCACCCCCGGGACCTTCACCCTGATCACCGGGGACCGGGTGTCGCTGGACGCGGCGGGTCACCCGCAGATCCAGCGCGGCGCGGGTCGGGCCGCCATGCGGTTCGTGAGCAGCCGGGAAGACGGTCACCAGTACGTCATCCCGGTGGACGCGATGCCGCTGGTGCGGGACGGGCGGCTCGACCGGCGGCTGTTCGACCTCACCACTCTCGGCGAGTTCGGCTACGACGACCGGGCAGCCGAGTTGCCGCTGCTGGTCGCGTACCCCGAGAACATGGCGGCGCGGGCGCGGACCGCGACCACCGGGGGAGCCGGGCGGGTGCGGGCCGACCTCCCGGCCGCCCACGCGCTCGCGGTCCGGGCGGACCGGGACGACCGGGTGACGCTCTGGGCGTCGCTCACCACCGGTACGCCGTCCGCGCGCACCCTCACCACCGGGGTCACCCACATCTGGCTGGACGGCAAGCGCAAAGTCTCCCTCGATCGCAGCGTGCCGCAGATCGGTGCCCCGGCGGCGTGGCAGGCCGGTTTCGACGGCAGCGGCGTCACCGTCGGCGTGCTGGACACCGGGATCGACGCCAGCCACCCCGACTTCGCCGGTCACCTCACCGAGGTCCGGGACTTCACCGGCGGCGGCGACCCCAGCGACATGGTCGGCCACGGCACCCACGTGGCGTCGACAATCGTCGGCAGCGGCGCCGCCTCCGGCGGCAGGTACCGCGGCGTGGCACCGGGAGCGAAGCTGCTCGTCGGCAAGGTGTGCGCCACCACCGAATGCCAGGACTCGGACATCATCACCGGGATGCAGTGGCTCGCGCCGCAGGCCCGGGTGGTCAACCTGAGCGTGGGCGGCGACGACGCGCCGAGCCTCGACCCACTGGAAACCGCTGTCCAGGAGTTGAGCCACCAGTACGGCACCCTCTTCGTGGTCGCCGCCGGCAACGAGGGGAAGCCGAAGTCGGTCTCCTCGCCGGCCTCCGCCGACGACGCTCTCGCCGTCGCCGCGGTGGACGCCGACGACCAGCGGGCCTACTTCTCCAGCCGGGGCCCCCGCATCGGCGACAACCACATCAAGCCAGAGATCAGCGCGCCGGGCGTCGACATCGTGGCCGCCGCCCCCGGCGGTGACTACGCCACCATGTCGGGTACGTCGATGGCGACTCCACACGTGGCCGGCACCGCCGCGATTCTCGCCGGGCAGCACCCGGACTGGACCGGCCCGCAGCTCAAGGCCGCCCTGATGGACTCGGCGAAGCCGACTGGCGAGGACACCCTCTACGAGCAGGGCGCCGGCCGGGTGGACATCGCCCGTGCGGTCGCCCAGCCGGTCGCCGCCGACGTCGCCGCCATCGACTTTCCGGTGCAGCGCTGGCCGCACGCCGACGACAGCCCGATCACCCAGGTCGTCGGCTACCGCAACACCGGTACGGCGCCGGTCACACTGACGCTGGCCATCGCCCCGGCCCCGGCCGGAATGCTCACCGTCAGCCCGGCCACGCTGGTTGTGCCGGCCGGTGGCCGCGCCGAGGCGACGATCACGGTGGACACCCGGGTGGACGCCCCGGACGGCGTCTACCAGGGGGCGCTGACCGCGACCGGTGCCGGCGACCTGCGGGTACGCACGCCCTTCGCGCTGAACCGCGAAATCGAGAGCTACGACGTACGGCTCAACCACACCGGTCGCGACGGCAAGCCGGCCACCGAGTACACGACCGTGGCGGCGAACCTGACCACCGGCGAGTTCAGCACCCTCGCCGTGACACCGGGCGGCGGCGTCCTGCGGCTGCCCAAGGGGCGTTACGCGCTGTACAGCACCATCCACGAGGGTGCCGTGTCGACCCTGCTCGCACAGCCGGTCCTGGACGTCCGCGGCCCGGTCACCGAAGCGGTCGACGCCCGTAGCGCCAAGCCGGTCGCGTTGACAGTGCCGCAGCGCGACGCCGCGCCGATCGCGATCAACGTGAGCGCCAACTGGGACGACGGCCTGCGCTACCCGGGCGTTCAACTGAGCGGAGTGTCCTTCGCGGACGTCTTCTTCGGCCGGATCGGGCCCGCCGTCACGGCACCCGAATTCACCGCGACGCTGGGCGTCGGGCTCGCGCGACCGGGCAAGGACGGCACGTTCCGGAACAGCCCCTACACCTACGACCTGGCGTACGTCGACAAGGGCGACATGTTCACCGGCCTGACCAGGAAGCTGTCGCCGAAGAACCTGGCCACCGTCCGGGCCACCTACCGCAGTCAGTCCACGACGACGACGGCCACCCGGTTCCACCGCGCGTCGGCACCCGGAGGCTCCGGCCCGATCGGGTCGAACACACCCGTCGACCTGCCGTTCACGGGCACCGAGTACTACAACACCGACGGCGGCATCGTCTGGACGTCCACGTTCGTCGAGGGGGACAACCTCACGACCCAGGATTCGACCTTCAGATCCGGGCGGACGTACACCCAGACCTGGAACGCGGCGCCCTTCGGGCCCACGGTGACCCAGGCGCCAACCCTGTCGCCCCTGGGGTACGCGGGCCGCGACGGCGACATCATCTCGATCGCGTCGGTGCCCCTGTTCGGCGACGCGACCGGTCGCCCCGGAAGCCGCGACGACCGGCCGGTGCGGTTCCGGCTGCTGCGCAACGGTAAGGAGATCGGTAACTCGGACAGCCCGTGGGCCGAGTTCGCGGTGCCCGCCGGAAAGGCCACCTACCGGCTGGAGGCGACAGTCACCCGGGGTGCCCCGGACACCCTGTCGACATCGGTCTCGGTGGCCTGGACCTTCACCTCGGCGCACACCACGTCGCCGGAACGGTTGCCACTGACGACAGCTCGCCCGACGCCAGTGCTCGACGACACCAACACGGCACGGATCGGCCGGGTCATGACGATCCCGGTGACGCTGGACCGGCAGGCCGGCTCGAAGGCCACGCCCAACCGCACGCTCAGCGTGTCCGCCTCGTTCGACGATGGCCGGACGTGGGCCGCGTTGCCGGTGCTCCGGAACGTCGCTCTGATCAGTCATCCGCGACGGGCCGGATTCGTCTCGCTGCGACTGGTCGCCACCGACACCGCCGGCAACACGGTCACCCAGACGATCCAGCGGGCCTACCGGATCGCCTGACGCATTGCCTGGCTCGGGGTGGCGGCTGCTGGAGCCGCCGCCCCGACCACCAGGGCAGCCACGGATCTGCACCGTCGATGACTGTGGCGGTGCGGCACCGTCGATGACTCAGGCGGTGAAGGCACCGTCGATGGCGATGGACGCGCCGCTGATGAAGGTGGCCTCGTCGCTGAGCAGGAACGCGGTGAGCGCGGCGACCTCGTCGGGCGTGCCGGCCCGGCCGGTCGGCTGCGCCGACAGGTAGCGCTCCGCGGCCTCCGGGGCCTGGCTGACCACGTTCTGCCAGAGCGGGGTGTCGATCAGGCCGGTGACCAGGGCATTGACCCGCACTTTGGAGCGCGCCACGTCGAGGGCCGCCGAGCGCGTCAGGCCGATGACCCCGTGCTTCGCCGCGTTGTAGGCGGCCTGCGTCGGGTCGCCCTTCACACCGGAGACGGAGGCGTTGTTGACGATCGCGCCGCCACCGGAGGCGATGATCGCCGGGAGTTCGTACTTGAGGCCGTAGAAGACGCTCGTCAGGTTGAGGGCGAGCGACCGCTGCCAGTTGTCGCTGTCGGTCTCGCGCACGCTGGCCATCGGGCCACCGCCAGCGTTGTTGAACGCACCGTCCAGCCGGCCGTACTCAGTCACCGCGGCATCGACGAGCCGCGCCACCTCTTCCTCGACCGTGACGTCGGTGGACACGAAGAGGGCGGCACCGCCCGCCTTCCTGATCTGCGCGGCGATCTCTTCGCCCCGGTCCTTGTCCCGGGCACCGATGACGACGCGAGCCCCTTCCTTGGCCGCCCGCTGGGCGAACGCCAGGCCCATGCCCTGCGTACCGCCGGTCACGAGCAGCACCTTTGATTCCAACCGTCCAGACATCTCGACTCACATCCATTTCGACTGATCAGCCGCCGCAGAGCGCGGGGCTTCGCGAGACGGAACGCTAGCCATTTCTGGAACGGTTGACAAAGTAACAACACTCACAGTGTGGCCAGCAGCAGCCGCGACTCCCGCTTGAAGGGCCATGTTTTGTCCTCGAAACGCCTATTCGTACCAAATGCTTGGCCACTTAGGAGCTGTAACCGCAGGCACATTCTTTGGTGGTCGTTCCATAACGTGCCTAGCGTTGGCCGGGTCGAGGCAATCCGCGCAAACCACTCCTAAGGAACAGTCATGCCCACACGTCGCACCGCCCCGGAGTCCCAGCGGTGGAAGGCCCTGTTGTTCATCTCCATCGCTCAACTGATGGTGGTGCTCGACGGGGCAGTCATGAACATCGCGCTCCCCTCGGCGCAACAGGCGCTGCACTTCACTGACGGGAGCAGGCAGTGGGTGGTGACCGCGTACGGTCTGGCCTTCGGTGGCCTGCTGCTGGTCGGCGGCCGGATCGGTGACATGGTCGGGCGCAAACGCACCTTCCTGATCGCGCTGGCCGGCTTCGCGGTCGCCTCGGCGATCGGCGGCCTGGCCGTCAACGCCGCGATGCTGCTGCTCGCGCGGGCACTACAGGGTGTGTTCGCGGCCCTGCTCGCACCGGCCGCGCTGTCGTTGCTCTCCCTGTCCTTCACACAGCCGAAGGAACGCGCGAAGGCGTTCGGCGTGTTCAGCGCCGTCTCAATCGCTGGCGGCGCTGTCGGCCTGATCGTGGGAGGGCTGCTCACCCAGTACCTGAACTGGCGCTTCGCGATGTTCGTCCTCGTGCCGATCGCGGTCATCGGGATCCTTGGCGCCAGTCGCACCGTCCACGACGACGGCGAGCGGCACCGCGCCCGACTCGACCTCCCCGGCGTCCTGCTGGCCAGCTCCGGGCTCGTCGGACTGGTCTACGGGTTCAGTGTCGCCGAGAGCCACGGATGGTCGGCCGGCGTCACCATCGGATCGTTCACCGCCGGAGTGCTGTTGCTGGCGACCTTCGTCGTGGTGCAGGCGCGGGTCACGTCCCCGCTGCTGCCACTGCGCGTCCTGACCGAACGCAACCGGGCTGCCGCGTACCTCTCGGTCGGCCTTGCGATCGTCAGCATGTTCGGGATGTTCCTCCTGCTCAGTTACTACTTCCAGCAGGTCAAAGGATGGTCGCCGGTGATGGCCGGTCTGGCGTTCATGCCGATGGCCGTGCCGCAGGCCATCGGGGCCACGCAGATCGGCGCCCGACTCGCGCACCGGATCGCCCCCCGACCGATCATGGTCGGTGGGTACCTCGTCACAGCGGTCGGTCTGGTGCTGCTCGCGCTGCTCGACGCGAACAGCGGCTTCCCGGAGATCGCGTTCGCCGAAGCCGTGATCGGGCTCGGCATCGGTACCGCCTTCATGCCCGCGATGAGCATCTCCACCCACGGTGTCGAACCCAAGGACGCCGGTGTCGCCTCCGCGATGATCAGCTCGTCGCAGCAGGTCGGCGGATCGATCGGCACCGCGCTGCTCAACACCATCGCGACCAGCTCGGCCGCCACCTATCTGCTCTCACACGGTGGCCCGACGGCGCAAGCCCAGCAACGGAACGAGGCGCTCATGCACGGCTACTCCGTCGCGTACTGGCTGGCCGTCGGGTTCGTGGTCGCGGCCGCCATCGTCTCCGTGACCATGGTGAACGCCGGCGCTCCGAAGCACGTCCCGGCCCCGACGGACGCCCTCGGGGACGTCGCGCCGGTGCCCGTGCACTGATCGCTGTCGCATCTGTCAATTGGGGCGCGGTGACCGAGGACACGGTGCACTGACTCCGTCGAGAGGGTGGAATCAGAGGTGTGGAGCAGAGAAGGCACCGGCGAGTGACGTGGTGAGGTCCGCTCTTTCGACCCACGATCGGGGTCCGTCCAGCGCTGATCCGACGCCCGCGGCGAACGAATCGGTTCGGGTGACGGCGGGCCATCGGCAGCGCTGGGCGGTGGAGACCATGGCCGTGGCGCCCGACGACCAGGTGTTGGAGATCGGGTGCGGGAGGGGAGCAGCCGTCTCCCTGGTCGCCGGCCAACTCGCGACCGGCCGGATCGTCGCCATCGACCGCGCCGCGTCGATGGTGCGGCTCGCGACCCAGCGGAACCTGAGCCACATCGACGCCGGCAGGGCCGAGATCCGGTGCGCCGGGTTCGAGTCGGCCGACCTCCCGAATGGCCACTTCACCAAGATCTTCGCGGTGAACGTCAGCCTCTTCTGGCTGGGCGACGCAGCGCAGCAGATCGCTCGGATACGAAGCCTGCTGGCGCCGAGAGGACGGCTCTACGTCTTCGGCGAGCGCCCCACCGCCGCGCACGCCACCGCGAACCTCACCGCTACCGAAATACTGCTCGGAACCCACGGTTTCGCCACGACCACATCGAGCACCACCCGTGGTCAGGGCCAGGTGCTGACCTGTGTCACCGGTACGCCTGTCGAATGAGTTCGGGATCTACCGCACCCGCGACGTGAGCCGGGCGGGCTCGGCGTGACGCCGAGCCCGCCCGTTTTCAGTCGAGCTTGATCACATGAGGTCAGCGCTGCAGGGTCAGCAGACCCGGCCGGTACGGCAGCAGACCGTAGTCACCACCCGAGCTCGGCGAGCGACCCTGGTAGAGCAGCTGCAGGTTGCAGGCGTTGACCGTCATCGTCTGGTCCGCGCTGGTCCGCAACAGCTCACCGTGGCTGATGTCGTTGGTCCAGGTCGCACCACTGTTGGCCTTACCCGCGAACGGGTTGCTCTCCGACGTCGCCTGCGGCGTCCACGACCCACCCAGACTGGTGGCCGTGAACGACCGGAAGTACCGACCCTGCGAACCAATCGCCTCAACGATCATGAGGTACTTGTTCAGACCCTGCAGCTTGTACACCTGCACCGCCTCGAACAGGTTGTTCGTGGTGTCACTCATGATCGTCGTGTAGTTCGACCCGAAACTACCCGGGAAGTTCCCGATCGGCATGCTCGCCCGGTAGATCTTGCCGTTGTCACCGGCGAAGAACAGGTACATGTTCGACCCGTCACCGATCACCGCCTGATCGATCGGACCCGTACCCGAACCGGTGATGCTCCCACTGAACAACGTCTGCGGCGACGACCACCCATTCGGGTTCGTCGGATCCGACGACGTCCGGTACGAGAACGCCGGACCACCCCACTGATACGCCAACACCCAGATGTTGCGCGGCGCGAAGTAGAACAACGACGGCGCCACAGTCCCCGAATTCATCGCGTTCTGACTGGCCGAACCCATCTGCGAATAATTCGAGAACAACCCGAAGTTCATCGAACCCCAGCTGGACCCGAAGTCGTGGGTGGTGGCGTAGACCAACTGCTGACCGTTGTACGGGGCAACGGTGAAGTCCTTCAACGACACCCACCCCGACCTCGGCTGCGCCAACGCCCCCGTCGACGACCACCGGTACGTCGAGGGAAGGTCACAGGTGCCGGTCGGCGGCGGCGTGGTGGGATCGGTCCCACCGCCGACGCGGACGAACTGCCACTGCTGGTTCGCGCCGTTCCAGTCGTCGTACTGCACGATGTTTCCGCCGTCGGCGGTCGAGGCGCCCTGCACCTCCATCACCTTGTTGCTGTTCCGGTTGATCAACCGGACGTAGCCGCTGTCCGAGTCGGCCAACCGGAACTGCTGGTTGCTGCTGTTGTTGTCAGTCCACTGCACGATGCTGCCGCCGTTGGCGGTCGAGAAGCCCGAGACGTCCAGCACCTTGTTGGACAACCGCGACTTCACCCGGTAGTAGCCACCACCGGAATCGACGAACTGCCACTGCTGCTGGTTACCGTTGTTACGGGTCCACTGCGTGATCCGCGCGCCGTCGTTGGTCGCCAGGTTGTAGACGTCCAGAGCCTTGCCGCTGTTGCGGTTCACCAACACGTACCAGGCACTGGTGTCGACAGTCGCCGCGGCGGCGGGTGACGACACCACAGCTACAGCGGTGCCACCCACCATCAATGCCGCCGCGCTGGCGGCGAGGATGCGGGGCAACCACCAGCGTCGCTGCCGCGACGGCGTTGCTATCGATGTAGACCTATCGAGGGCAGACATGATCCTCCTCCAGTGACCAAGAGCCGAACGGCCTGCCCGAGGGTGGGCGTACCGCGACGCGTGGCCGAGCGCGCAGGCGTCAGGAAGTTAGCGTTAACAAGACGCCGGCGAGCCCGAGCGCACGCCTGAAGCGAGATCGACGAGGCAGGGCTTGCCCGGAAAGCCAAGGTGTCGTCGTCCTTAGGCATCGACTGTGAGCGATAACATGCCGTTCGTCAAGACGTAACGTGCTGGGAACATCTACCGCTGTCGAACCACGGATCTTGAGGCGAGACACCTCCCGCTGACTTCCCGCAGGCATCGCCCCAGATCCCGGCGCAGACCACCACCGGATCCTTGAGGAAGGCAACGTGGGCGCGTTAACATTCCCGTTTGCCAATCACCGGCGTACCGGCAACACCGGCCTGCTTCTCGAGGGGCTGTGACACCACCGCGCTACGCCCGCTGGCCGCGCCGGCCGCGATCCTCGTCGTGGTTCGTCACCGCGCGGGCACCCCGATCGGCGGCACCCGCACCGATACCCGGTGCCTACGGCGCGCAGCGTCGGCGGCGCCGGGTGGACCGAGATGCGATCCGGCCACCCGGCGCGACCGCACGAGCTATCGGCGACTCCACTGCTGGTTGGTCTGACCGGTGCAGGTCCAGAGGACGAGCTTCGTGCCGTTGCCGGTGCCCACGTTGTAGGGGTCCAGGCAGAGACCGGACTGCACCCCGGTGATGGTGCCGTTGGCGTTGACGTTCCACTGCTGGTTCGTTCCGCCGTGGCAGTCGTAGATGGTGACCAGGGTGCCCGGAGAGGTGCCATAGCCGGCAGCGTCGAGGCACTTGTTGCCGTACACGGTCAGCGCCTTGCCGCTCGTGTAGGTCCACTGCTGGTTGGCGCGACCGTGACAGTCCCACAACTGCACCTGGACGCCGTTGGTGGTGGAAGAGCCGGGGACGTCGACGCAGCGGCCGGACAGCGTACCCACGATCGCGGTGGTCTGCCCGCCACCGCCGCTGCCCGGGTCGCCGATGCTGCCGGGCACCGACTGCAACGCGCTGTACCAGCGGGCGGCCATCTTGTCGTAGCCGCCGGAGGTGGGGTGGATGCCATCGATCAGGTCAGCGGTGCTGAGGGCGCTGTGCATGTCGACCAGGCGCACCCGCTTGCCGGCGTTCACCTTGCTCTGCACGATGCCGGGGATCGCCGCGTTGAAGGTGCGGACGGCCGCCTCCTGGTTGCTGTTGGAGAGCGGGATGATCTGCGCGACGAACACGTCCGCGGTGGGAGCGGTGGTCGTGATCCGGTCGATCAGGGTGGAGAGCCGGTTCGGCGCGGAGCTCACGTTGTAGTTCTGCAGGATGTCGTTGGTGCCGATGTGCAGCAGGACGGTCCGCGGCCGTTGGGTGTTCAGCCAGCCGACGATGTTCGCGTCGATCTGGTCGATGCGCCAGCCGGGATGCCCCTGGTGGTCGTGGTCACCCAGGCTGGCTGGCCCGTTGAACTGCGACCCGACGAAGTCCACGGTGTATCGACCGTTGACCAGGCGCTGCCAGAGCCCGATGCGGTACCCACCCGGCACCTGGGTGCCCTCGGTGATGGAGTCGCCGAGAGGCATCACCCGCACCCCGCCGTTGGATTCCGCGTTGGCAGGACCGGTCGAGGTCAGCACCCCGGCGAGGACGACACCAAGTGCGGCGGTCGCCGCGAGCCATCTTGCCCTCGTTCGCATAGATTTCTCCCCTGCAGTGGTAGTGCTGACCGAGGAGTCAGGCCGTCGCGACCGTCGCCACATCGGCATGACGATGCCGTCGCAGCACTGGGACGGGTTTGTTAACGCTAACAGCGATTCATGTAAATTCTTCTCGCTGATCCGGTCCGCGTCAAGCGTCAGCAGCCCCGGTTCCGCCACCGCTCGACGCCCGCACCGGCGCGCGGATGATCCACTCGGTTTCCTGAAATCCGGGGTGTCCAGGACCCAGGGATGCCCCGGATTCAGGAAAGACGAGTGGATCACCCGCGCCCCCGCGCCGCGTCGAGTCGTGGGCCCGTCATGGCGCAACTTCCTCCGCTGAATTGGCAGCGGCGACATCGATGATCACGTGATCAACCTAGCGAGGGCGCCAGCGCCTCCACCCGACATATTCGTCGGGCGAGTGCGCCGCTGAACGGCCGGCCGCCGCCGGGACCAGCGGCGCACGGATACGGAGAGTAGTGGCGCAGGCGCGACAGCGAGCGTCCACCCTCCACCGACAAAGAGAGGGCCTGAACTGCGTTTCCGCAGTTCAGGCCCTCTCGATCTTGTGCGCCCGAAGGGACTCGAACCCCTAACCTTCTGATCCGTAGTCAGATGCTCTATCCATTGAGCTACGGGCGCTCGTGCTCAGCCAGTGTACACACCCGGCTTTCGCGCGGAGACTCCGGGATTCGAACCCGGGAGGGGCTTTAAGACCCCAACCGCATTAGCAGTGCGGCGCCATAGACCAGACTAGGCGAAGTCTCCCCGGTGATCCTCAGACCACCGCGCCCGAGGATACAGGTCGCCACCCACCGGGAGCAAAACGACTTCCGGGGTACGCCCACCGGGGTCCGCCCGCCCCCGTGTTTCAACGCTGTGCGGAGGCGTGATCGGGACTACGCTCCATCGATATGCAGGAGCAGCCGCCCAGCGAGTCGACCCGTCGTGAGCCTGCTGAACGAGCGCGTCGGCGCTCCCCACGGGCCACCTTCAGGCCGCCGACGGTGGCCGAGGAGCCCACCGAGACGGTGGAGCCAACAGAGGCGGCGGCACCTCCGGCGAGCCAGCGTCCTCGACGGGCCAAGGCAGCCCCGGCGGTGCTCTTCCAACCGCCGGAGCCGGACCATCCACTGCCCCGACAGCCTCGACGCGCACCGACCGAGGTGACCACCACCGCGAGTGCGGAGCAGCCCGAACAGCCGGAGGGCGACCAGTCGGGCCCGCCAGCAGGTGCCGCACCGGTGCGGCCGAAGGCCCGCGCCACCCCCGCTCGCAAGGCAGGCCCCCAGAGGGCGGCCGAGACGCCCGCCGAGATGACCTCGACCACGCCGGCACCGAGCAAGCGCGCCGCGAGCCCCACCAAAACAGCGCGCTCCACCACAGCCGTAAGCCCCACCACAGCCGTAAGCCCCACCACGGCCGCGAGCCCGACCGAAGAGGCGAGCCCCGCCGCCAGGCCGGCGGCCCCGGCCAAAACAGCGAAGACCACCAAGCGCGCGACCACCCCGCGCAAGAGCACCAAGCCGGCGCAGCCCGCCCCGGAACCCGTGGCCGAGCAGGTCACGGCACCGGCAGCACCCGTGGCCGAGCAGGTCACGGCACCGGCAGCACCTGCTGTGCGGCAGGTTGGGCCGGCTCTGGGGCGTACCCCGGAATGGGAGCTGCGGGCGGTCGTCGCGCGCGTGCTCGACCACCCGGGTTTCGCGCCGGAGTTGTTGGCGTTGGCTGCGGTGCGGGCGTTCGGGCCGGGCGCGGCCGGGTGGGCGGCGGGGTTGCGCACCCGGTATCCGGACGCGTCGGCGGACGGCCTGGCCCGGTTGGCGACCCGGCGGTTTGTCCGCTCGGCGGGTGCGGGCGGGGCGACCGCCGCGCTGGCCGGTTTCTTCGCGCCGGTGGCCGAGTTGGCGGCGGTGTTGTGGACGCATGCCGAGCTGGTGCTGCACCTGGCCGCGGCGTACGGCAAGGATCCGACGCATCCCGACCGGGCCGTCGACCTGCTGGTGCTGACCCAGGTGCATCCGGACCGGGCGAGCGCGGCGGAGGCGGCCTGGCGGCTGGCCGCGCCGCTCACGGCGCAGGCCGGCGGTTGGGTGGCGTTGCGGCTGGTGGCCCGGTTGCTGCCGGGGGCAGCGGTGCTCGCGGCGGCGCTGGGTGACGCGGCGGCGGCCGACCGGCTCGCGGCCCGAACGGTGGCCGTCTACCGACCCGACCGGCGCTGACCGGTCAGAGCCAGTCGAACCACTCCCGGGGCAGCAGCGCGTAGCCGACGAAGGCGAACACGTCGAGCACTGTGTGCGCGATGATCAGCGGCATCACCCGTCGGGTACGCAGGTAGAAGAGGCTGAACACCACGCCCATGATCGCGTTGCCGACGAAAGCGCCGAAGCCCTGGTAGAGGTGGTACGAGCCGCGGAGCAGGGCGCTGGCCGCGATGATGGTGGCCAACCGCCACTGGAGCTGACGCAGCCGGGTTACCAGGTAACCGACCACGATCACCTCTTCCAGCACGGCGTTCTGCACGGCGGCGAGGATCAGCACCGGGACCGCCCACCACACGTCCGGTAGCGCGGCCGGCACCAGTGTCGCGTTGAGGCCCAGGTGGGCCGCAACCCAGAACAGCGCCAGCCCTGGTAGGCCGATCAGCGCCGCCAGGCCGGCCCCGCGCGCCACGTCCTGGCCGGGCCGCCGGGCGTCCAGGCCGAGGGTCCGCGCCGGGTCGCCGGGGTCGCGGCTGAGCAGGTGTACGGCGAGCAGCACCGGCAGCAGCGCGAAGACGATGCCGAGCAGTTGGTACGTGAGGTCCAGCCAGGGTCGGGCCGACACGGAGGTGTTCAGCGAGGCGGTCTGCTTGGAGAGCGGACCGTCGGCGGTCAACTTCGCGACGATCGACACCACCGCGTAGATCGCGGACTGGCCGAGGGAGAGGCCGAGGACCAGCAGCGTCTCGGTGCCCAGCAGTCGGCGGGACACCGGGCGGGTCAGCTCAACGGTCACCGCACCACTCTGCCCGACGGGCGGCAGCCGTGACATGGCCGACCGGCCAGCATGAGCCGATCGCACATTCTGTGCGACCAGTCGACACTCTCCGTGGAGATTCTATGGGCGCCCGATCCGTTGCCGTTTGGAGAAGGAGTGCCCGTGGACAACCTCGCGCGGTTGCTGAAGGAGAGCTGGACCCTGGTCGAGGACGACCGGGTCCGGCTGGGCGGTCACTTCTACGCTCGGCTGTTCCTGCTCGACCCCGCCCTGCGGCAACTCTTCCCGGTGCAGATGACCGGCCAGGGCGACCGCATACTCGAAGCGATCATCGCGGCGATCCACACTGTCGACGACCCGGAGAGCTTCGACGAGTACCTCCGGGCGCTGGGCCGCGACCACCGTAAGTACCACGTCGACGAGCGGCACTACGAGACGATGGGCACCGCGCTGCTGGACGCGCTGCGCAGCATCGCCGGTGACGGCTGGAACCTGGAGTACGACCAGGCGTGGCGGGAGGCGTACGCGGCGATCGCCGCCCTGATGGTTGCCGGCGCGGGCGCCGACGACGACCCGCCGTTCTGGCACGCCGAGGTGCTGACCCACGAACGGTACGGCCCGGACACCGCCGTGCTGACCTGCCGGGCGTTGCAGCATCCGCTGCGCTGGCAGGCGGGGCAGTACGTGAGCCTGGAGGCGCCGCGCTACCACCCCCGGGTGTGGCGTAACTACTCGGTGGCGAACGCCCCGAACGACGACAACGTGTTGGAGTTCCACGTGCGGTCTCCGGGGGCCGGCTGGTTGTCCGGCGCGCTGGTGCGGCGGGTGCGGCCGGGTGACCTGCTCCGCCTGGCGGCACCGATGGGGTCGATGACCCTGGACCGCGCCTCGGAACGGGACATCCTCTGCGTGGCCGGCGGCGTCGGGTTGGCACCGATCAAGGCGCTGGTGGAGGAGTTGGCCACCTTCAACCGGACCCGGTGGGTGCATGTCTTCTACGGTGCCCGGCAGGCGGCCGACCTGTATGGCCTGGCCGCGTTGCAGGAGTTGGTGGCCGTACACCCGTGGTTGTCGGTGACCCCGGCGTGCAGTGAGGACCCGGACTTCGACGGCGAGCAGGGCGACATCCCGGACGTGGTGGCCCGGTACGGCCCGTGGACCACGCACGACTGCTACGTCTCCGGTGCCGCCCGGATGGTCCGGTCCACCCTGCGGGTGCTCGCCGCGGACGATGTGCCGCCGCCACGCATCCGCTACGACACCTTCGGTGACCTCTAGACGTTCCTCCCCCCACACCGGGGCGCGTGCCCCTGCCCCCTGGGGCACGCGCCCCGGTCCCTCGTTGGTCAGTAGCTCCACGGGTGTCCGGTCTCGCGGTATTCCTCCACCGGCACCAACGGCACGCCGGGCGCCATCCGGTCCACGTAGAGCCGCCCCTCCAGGTGGTCGACCTCGTGTGCGACCAGCCGGGCCATGCCGAACTCGAACGAGGTGATGATCCGGCTGCCGTCCCACTGGGCGTGCTCCACGTCCAGGCGCAGCGGGCGGGGCACCAGACCTCGGTGGTCGAAGAAGGAAAGGCAGCCCTCGTACTGCTCGTCGGTTTCCAGGTCGGCGTCGACCACCCGGGGGTTGAGCAGCACGACCGGCTCCGCTGACCGGTCGGGGGGCCGCACCACGGCTGCCGCCCGGTCGAGGCCGAACTGCGGGGCGGCGACACCCACTCCCTTGCTGAACGGGTGCAGTTCGTCGAGCCGGGCCAGGGCCATGGTGAGCCGGTCGACCATGTCCCGGGCCACGCGTTCCTCGCTGGGCAGGTCGAATGGGCGGGCGGGCTGGCGGAGCAGGTCGGCCCCGCGTTGCACCACGCCGAGGCCGCGCATCCGGTCGCTGGGTCGGACCCGGACGCCGCCGGCGCTGATATCCGGTTCGGTGTCGGGGCGGGCGCGGAAACGCCACTGCATCCGGTAGCGGGCGTTCAACGGCGGGTCGTCGATCTGCCAGTCGTAGATCGCCCGGTCGCCCTCGTCGTGCCGCTGCGGGGCCGTCCGCAGCGGGCCCTCGTCCGCGCTGAGCGAGGTCTCCACGCCCCAGACCTGCGGGTCGAGCGCCGCCGGCAGATCCAGGTGTACGGCCAGCTGCCGGGTGGGCAGCCGGACGGCTCGCTGGAACCAGAGGCCCCACTTCTCGGGCCCGACGCTGTACGCGTACTCGATGGTGGCCCGGTCGCCCGGGTAGAGGGGGAAGCTCCGCTCCTCGTTCTCGAAGAGCAGCCAGATTTCCTTGAACGCGTCCCGGTCGTGTTTGGCTCGCCAGTGCATCGGCTCCGGGTCCCCGCCGCCGTCCTCTCGACGGGCCTGCATCTGTAGCTCGGCGAAGGTGAGGGGGTGCTCCCGGTGGTGCCGGTTGGAGCGGCCGGGATCGTTCGGGTAGCGGTCGACGGCGACCCGGACCAGGTAGCGGGTGACCGGCTCAAGGCCGGCGTTGTACAGCTCACGGCGGATGACGCACCGGTAGCCGTCCTCGGTGTGGGTGAGGGTGGCCAGTTCCCGTTCCACGACCAGGCCGGTGCCGGGTGGCAGCCACTGTCCCGGCAGGTACGACCCCCGGTGCGGCTGACCCGTCCGGGCGTGCCGTAGGTCGTCGTACTCCCGGAAGCGTTGCCAGATCGCGCCGCTGGCCTCCAGGACGGCCTCGGCGCGGCGGGCGAAGTCCTCGGTTGGGCGGTGTCGGCGCCCCTCGACGTGGCTCACGTAGGACGGGTCGAACCCCATCAGAACGGCCAGTTGCTTCTTGGACAGCCCGCGCCCGGTCCGTTGCCGGGCGAGCTCGGCCGCGAAGGAGTCGGCAGCCCGTTCGAGGGGTGAGGTCGTCATCAGCTTCCTCGCGGCCGGGGATATAAGTTTCACGTTCCGTCCGCGAGCACACACTCATGTGGCATCTTTTCGACACACTGCTTGACAATTCGCCGACCACCACCGATCGTGCGGCGTTTCTCAGCACTGACTGCGGGTAGTACGCGAGGCGTCACTCCCGTCGGATGCGGAGTGACCTGGGCCTCCGTGATTGGACCAAGGTGAGCCTTCCCTTACGACCGCAGGTCTGGTTAGGCTAGCCTTAGCTCAGGACGGCACTGGTTCGTCCGCCGGGGCACACTCCTCGGTCACACAGACAGGGGACGACTCAGGTGACAGCGGTGATGCCGAGGCGGGAGGCCGCCACCACGCCGCTCGCTCCCGTCACCGCAGCGCTCCGGGCCATGTTCGGCACCGATGACCTTCCCGGCCTCGCCCGGGGTCTGCTGGTCGAGGACGAGTTCGGCTGGACGCCCGCCACCACCCTGATCGACGGCAGCCGACTGCCGGAGTTGCTGAATGGCGCCGCCGCCCGCTGGGGCGGCACCCCGCACGCCTGCGCGGCACTGGCGTGGAAGTCGTACAGCTACTGGGCCGCGCTGCCGGTCGTGCTCGGCTGGGCCTCCGCCCGGCGGGTGCCGCTGCTCGATCCGGCCGACCTGCTGATCCACTTCCAGGATCATCGGCAACTGCTCACCATGGGCCTGCGTCGAGGCACCACCGTGGCGGTGCTGCCGAACGACCCGCTGGCTCTCGCCGGCCTGCCGGAGGTGCGGGTCGTCGCCGACGAGGCGGAGCTGCTGGCCGCACTGCGCGGGTCGCTGCTCGACGCCCACCTGGCACCGCTCATCACGGCGATCCAGTCCGAGGTTCGGGTGGGCACCCGGACGCTGCTCGGCTCGGTGGCCTCCGGCATCGCGCACGGCATCCTGCGGGCCGCGGACGGCCTGCCCGGCTCCACGGTGCAGAGCATCGACACCCTGCTCGGCGCACTCGACCTGACCGACCTGGTCGAGTTGATGCCCGGGCCGACCGGTGAGCCGACCGTGCAGCGGCGCACCTGCTGCCTCGCCTTCACCCTGCCCCGGCCGAAGGTCTGCCAGGGCTGCTGCGTCCGCTAGGCGTGGGCCGCGCGGCTCAGTCGGTCAACGAACGGACGTCCCACACCCACACGCCACCGGTGAAGACCGGTTGGATCCCGGTCAGCTCGGTCATCCCCCGACGCAGCGCGGCCTCGTGCTCGTGTGGCCCGGAGATGACCACCCCGGCCCGCCAGTAGCGCAGGTCGTCGACAGCTCGGACCCGGCTCTGCGGGGTGATCGGCGGCACCGCCCCGGTGCGCCGGATGGTGGCGAAGAAGCTGCTGGTGGGGCGAGGAACCGCACCGAACAGCGCGACCTTCGGCGGGTCGGCGCTCGGGCGGGTGTCCGGGCCGAGGAAGTAACCACGCGCCAGCGGCATGTCCAGCCGGGTCGCCGCGGACCAGCGCAGCGGCTCCGCGTACGTGGTGTCCGGCAACGGCAGGGTGACCACACTGCGCCCGCCGGCCACGTAGGGACGCCACGCCCCACTGGTCACGAAGGTGGGGACCGGGTCGAGGCGGGCCACGGGCAGTGGGGTGGGGACGATCGGCAACAGGGCCATGGTGAGCACGGTCGCGGTGGCGAAGCGGACCTGCCCCCGGGCCTCCGGGTGCGCGTCGGCCAACTCGCGGGCCCGTTCGGCGCCGTAGGCGAGCAGCAGCCCGATGATCGGCGTGATCGCCAACGCCCACCGCGTCGGCACCACCGAGTGCAGGATGGGCAGGTTCTCCAGCGCCGCCCAGGGGCCTGGCACACCCGTACCCCGGTTGTCGAAGCGGACCTCCCGACCCAGTGAGAGCACTGCGAAGAGCAACCCGAGCGCGGCCAGCGCGAGCACCACGATCGAGCGGCGCAGCCACCAGACCAGGGCGATCACCAGCACCACCAGCGACCAGCCGAAGAAGCTGTTCTCCTCGGTCGGGTTCTTCGCCAGGCCCGCGGCGGTGCGCGCGCTCCCGCCGAGGGACTCCCGGGAGTACGCGACGAACGAGGCCAGGTCGCTGGAGTAGCCGCGGATCAGGCGGGACAGCCCGGAGTACGCGTCCGGGCCGAAGAACTGGACGTACAGGGGGTACGCCAACAGGAGCACGGCGATCCCGGCGGCGACGGCCAGGCTGGCGAGGAAGGACCGGGCCCGTGACCGTACATCCGCGCGGCCGACGGCGAGCACACCGATGATCACGCCGAGCCCGATCGCGGTCATCAGCAGGATCTCCAGGTTGAGGAATGCCTGCCAGACGATGACGAGCGCGAGGAGGACGCCGTTGCGCAGCCAGCGGCCCGGTTCGCCAAGTCGCAACGTGCGCCAGATGATCAACGGGACGACGAACTGCGACACGATGTTCGGGTGCCCGTTGGCGTGCGACACCATGGCTGGCGCGAACGCGCAGAAGCCGGCGCCCAGCCACGCCGGCCCTCGGCTGCCGATCAGGACCCGGGAGAGCAGGAAATACCAGGCCGTGGCGGTGGCAATCATGCCGGCGGTGAGAAAGACCAGAAATGACGCCCGGGGTCCGAACAGCAGGGTGATCGGCGTCATTGGCAATGAAATGGATAATACGGACGTATTGGCCATCAGATTCACGCCGTCCGGGACGTTCATCTGATTGGAATGAAACGGATACGCAAAGTGCGTGACTACTCGCGCACCGTGGGCCATCATCCATTCGAACTGCGACTGATCGGACTGGTTGTCCCGCACGCCACTGCCCGGGTCCAGCCAGAGCCGACCGGTGACCCAGAAGCCGAGCACCACGAAGCTCAGCACGGCGACCAAATCGGGCCATTTCCCCCTGCGGGAAGGCCGGACCGCACCGGAGGCCCCCTCCGCCGACGATGCGGCGGCCGGGCCGCCGCTGCCGCTGGGCACGTCCGGATCAGGAGTAGTCATGACAATTCATAGGGTAGTCAGCGTATGGCACCGCCGTGACATGTTTCGGGGTACTGCCGTACTATGTGCCGGGTTCGCCGACCGCCGATCACGAATCCACCCCCCGACCACAATTCGGCCACCCCGATGCCCCGATTCTTCTGCCGTCCCAGCGGATGATTCAGTCTGTCGGTCCAGGCGCGGGTCGAGTTCATATCGTGAGGAATCGACGCATGGCAGAAATCACTGGGGATCAGCGCGTGCAGTCCGAGGTGCTGGAAGGCCTGGCAACCGCTGTCAACCACCGTCGCTGGTTCATCGAGCTGGCCGTGCCGTACCTCGGCGACGACCCGATCGAGATCGGCAGCGGCCTTGGTGACTACGCGCTGGAATGGTCAGAGCGGCTGCCCCGGTTCACCGCCACCGAGGCCGACCCGGACCGGCTGGTGCAGCTCAAGGAGCGCCTCGCCGGCCATCCGAACATCGACGTCCGGCAGATGCTGCTGCCGCACAACGGGCGGGGCGACTACAGCGCCGCGGTCTCGTACAACGTCCTGGAGCACATCGAGGATCACGTTGGCGCGCTGCAGAGCATGCGCGACCTGGTCCGACCCGGCGGCGCCGTGATCATCATCGTGCCCGCGTTCCAGTTCGCGATGGGCCCGGCCGACATCGCCACCGGGCACGTCCGCCGCTACACCAAGAAGACGCTCGGTGCGGCGATGACCGACGCCGGCCTGACCATCGAAAAGATCCACTACGCCAACGCGCTCGGGCTGATCGGCTACTTCATGGCCACCAAGGTCTTCCGGCTGATGCCGAAGGAGGGCCCGATGGTCAAGGTGTACGACACCCTCGTCCTGCCCGCCACCAAGGCCGCCGAGCAGCTCGTCCTCCCGCCGTTCGGCCAGTCCGTCTTCGCCGTGGCCCGGGTCCCGTCCTAACCACCCCCGCCCC
>NZ_QGSZ01000356.1 GCF_003857055.1 Micromonospora inaquosa
GTGGGCGGGTTAGTCGGCTAGGGCGCCGGCGGCACGGCCCTCGTGCAGGGTCAGGTTGCGGCCGTTGGCCGGGTCGAACAGGTGGATCTTCTCCAGGTTGAACCAGACCCGCCGCGTCTGCCCCTCGGCGACCGGCGACTCCGCGGACAGCCGGGTCACCAGGTTGCCGCCGGCGCCAGCGAAGTCGGCGGCGCCCGCGTCCGCGGCCAACTCCTCCAACTCGGCGGCGCTGGCCTTCTCACCCTCGACGGTGAAGTAGACGTACTTGTCCGAGCCCATCGACTCGACGATGTCCACCGGCGCCTCGAACTCCATGCCCCGCCGACGGGTGTCGTCGTCGACCAGCTCGGCGTCCTCGAAGTGCTCGGGCCGGATGCCGAGGATCAGCTCGCGGGGCGCGTCGGCCGCCTCCAGCTCCCGGCGGACCCGATCGCCGAGCGGCACCTGACCCAGTGCGGTGTGCAGCTCGCCGTCCTGCACGGCGGCGTGCAGGAAGTTCATCGACGGTGAGCCGATGAAGCCGGCCACGAAGAGGTTGCGGGGGTGGTCGTACAGCTCCTGCGGTGCCCCGACCTGCTGCACCGCGCCGCCGCGCATGATCACCACGCGGTCGCCGAGGGTCATCGCCTCGGTCTGGTCGTGGGTGACGTAGACGGTGGTGGTGCCGAGCTGCTTCTGTAGGCGGGACACCACGGTGCGCATCTGCACCCGCAGCTTGGCGTCGAGGTTGGACAACGGCTCGTCCATCAGAAACGCCTTCGGTTGGCGGACGATCGCCCGACCCATCGCGACCCGCTGGCGCTGGCCACCGGAGAGGTTGGCCGGTTTGCGGTCCAGCAGTGAGGTCAGCTCCAGCACCTTCGCCGCTTCGTCGACCTTGCGGTTGATGGTTTCCTTGTCGAGTTTCGCGAGCCGCAGCGGGAACGCCATGTTCTCCCGCACTGTCATGTTCGGGTACAGCGCGTACGACTGGAACACCATGGCGATGTCCCGGTCCCGGGGGGCCTTGTCGTTGACCCGCTGCCCGGCGATGCGCAGCTCACCGGAGCTGATGTCCTCCAGCCCGGCGATCATGTTGAGGGTGGTGGACTTTCCGCAGCCGGAGGGCCCGACCAGGATCACGAACTCGCCGTCGGCGATTTCCAGGTCGACGTCCTGCACGGCGACGGTCCCGTCCGGGAAGCTCTTGCTCACCTTGTCCAGCACGATGTCAGCCATGACTACTCACCTATCCCTTGACTGCGCCGGAGGTCAGACCGGACACGATGCGACGCTGGAAGAAGAGGACGAACAGGATGATCGGTACGGTGATCACCACGGCGGCGGCGCAGATCGCCCCGGTGGGGTCCTCGAACTGCGACGCGCCGGTGAAGAACGACAACGCGGCCGGCACCGTGCGGGACCGCTCGGTCGAGGTCAGCGAGATGGCGAACAGGAAGTCGTTCCA
The DNA here is from genome assembly GCF_003857055.1 of Micromonospora inaquosa. GTDB lineage: Bacteria > Actinomycetota > Actinomycetes > Mycobacteriales > Micromonosporaceae > Micromonospora > Micromonospora inaquosa. Next base: position 1,448 of record NZ_QGSZ01000356.1, read on the forward strand.
GCAGAAGATGAAGACCAGGATCGCCGTGGTGAACAACCCGGGCGCGGCCAGTGGCGCGATCACCCGCCGGAACGCCTGCCCCTGGGTGGCGCCGTCCATCTTCGCGGCCTTCTCCAGGTCCCAGGGGATCTGCTTGAAGAACGCCGACAGCGTGTAGATCGCCAGCGGCAGCGCGAAGGTGATGTACGGCAGGATCAGCCCGGGCCAGGTGTCGAAGATCTTGAGCTGACGCTCGATCTCGAACAGCGGTGACACCAGTGACACCTGCGGGAACATGGCGATCAGCAGGGAGACCCCGACCAGCAGCTTCTTGCCGGGGAAGTCCAGCCGGCTGATCGCGTACGCGGCCATCGCACCGAGCACCACGGCGATCAGCGTGGCGATCAGCGCGATGCCGATCGAGTTGATCAGTGCCCGGACGAACTGGTCGGTGTCGAAGATGGTCCGGTAGTTGTCCAGCGTCCACTCGCGGGGGATGAAGTTCCCGTCGGTGAGGGTGGCTGGCGTCTTGAACGACAGCGACGCGATCCACAGCACCGGGACCAGCGCGAAGACGACCACGAGGACGTCGAGCAGACCCCAGCGCAGCTTTGCCCTGGTGGTGGTTTCGACAGCCATGTCAGCGCCTCTCTCCGTCGTCGCTGCCGGGGGCAGCGGTGCCGAACAACTTCACGAAGACGAAGGCGATGATCGCCACGGTGATGAAGATCAGCACCGACATCGTCGAGCCGATGCCGAGGTTCAGACCCCGGATCAGGTTGTTGTAGGTGAGCATCGACACCGAGGACGTCTCGTTGCCGCCGGCGGTCAACACGAAGATGTTGTCGAAGACCCGGAACGCGTCCAGGGTGCGGAACAGCAACGCGACGAGGATCGCCGGCTTCATCACCGGCAGCATCACCTTGGTGAACTTCTGCCAGGCGGTCGCGCCGTCGGTGGAGGCCGCCTTGAGCAGGTCCTCCGGCACCAGTGCCAGCCCGGCCATCAGCAGCAGCGCCATGAACGGGGTGGTCTTCCAGATCTCCGCGAGCATGATGATCGCCAGCGAGCTGGCCCGTTCGGTGAGCGGCGCGCCGTCGCTGAACAGGTCGGCCAGGTAGCCGGTGCCGGGCGTCCAGGCGTACCGCCAGGAGAACGCGGCGACCACGGTGACGATGCCGTACGGGATCAGCGCCGAGGTCCGGACCAGGCCGCGCCCGATCAGGGTGCGGTGCATGATGATCGCCAGGCCCATGCCGAGCACCAGTTCGACGGCCACGGTGACCACCGTGATCAGCGTGGTCACCCCGAACGCGGTCCACCAGAACTCGTTGGTGAGCACTGTGACGTAGTTTTCCAACCCGATGAACTCACGTTGGTCGGGGAAGCGCAGGTCGAAGCGCTGCAACGACAACCAGACCGAATAGATGATCGGGTACGCGGTCACCGCGATCATGACCAGCGCGGCCGGCGCGCAGAGCAGCAGGCCCAGCTTGCGTTCGGCCTTCTTGTTCTCGCTCAGTGGGGGCTTGCGACGACCGCCACGCTGGGTGGGCACGGTGGCGTGCCGGCCGGTGGATTCGCTGGTCTCGTCGGCGGCGACATCGGCGCCGGTCGGCGTGGCGTTGATACTCATGGAAGGACCCCCTTGGACTGGAGGGCGTCGGCGATGGCGTCGCGCAGCTCGTCGGCGGTCTGCTGCGGACGGATCCCGGACGGCGGCGACAGGATCGCCGACATCACTGTGGAGATGCTCTGGTAGGCGGGGGTCAGCGGACGCGTCGCCGGGTCCTTCAGCTCCTCCAGGATGGTGTCCTTCATCGGATACGCCTCGGTCATCTCCGGGTCGTCGAAGACCGCCTCGATGGTGGGCGGAACGCCGTCGTTGATGGCGGAGAACTTCTGGTGCTCGGCGCTGCGGATGCACCGGGCCGCCTCGAAGGACTGCTCGGGGTGCTTGGAGTAGGAGCTGATCGCCAGGTTGACCCCACCGATGGTGACCTTGCTGGGGGTGCCGTCGTCGATGCCCGGGATCCGAGCCCAGCCGACCTGCTTGGCCAGCTCCGGGTTCGCCTCCTGGAGGGCCGGGTAGACGAACGGCCAGTTCACCTGGAACGCGCCGCCGCCGGACTGGAACTCCAGCCGCACCGGGTCCTCGGTGGCGTTGCTGAACGACGGCGAGGTCACGCCCGACGTGGCGAACTTCTTCAGCTGCTCCAACGCCCGGACCGTGCCGTCGTCCATCACGGCTTTCTTGCCGTCGTCGTTGAGGATCTTCCCACCGGCGCTCTCGGCCAGGGTGTTGTAGAGGACGACCAGCCCCTCGTACTGGGCGCCCATGGTGAGCACCTGGTACGGCTTGCCCTGGTCCTTGAGCTGCTGGGCCGCGCTGATCATCTGGTCCCAGGTGGTCGGCGGCTGCGGCACCAGGTCCTTGCGGTACCAGAGCAGTTGGACGTTGGTGTTCTTCGGCGCCGCGTACAGCTTGTCCTCGTACCGGGCGGTCTCCAACGGGCCGGCGAGGGTGCCCTGCTCGACCTCGGCCTTGTCCTGGCCGGTCCACTCGCGGATCCAGTCGGCGCTGGCGAACTCCTGGGTCCAGGTGACGTCCAGCCCGAGCAGGTCCATCCCGCTGTCCTCGGCGGCGAGCCGGCGCACCATCTGCACCCGCTGGTCGTCGGCCTGCCGGGGCAGCACCCGGTAGGCGATCTCGTACCGCCCCTGGGCCTGCGTGTTGCAGTCGTCGACGACCTTTTGCAGGTTCTGCTCCGGCGGGTAGTACAGGTTGATCGTCGGTGGGCCGCCGGCGTCTTCCGCGCCGCACGCGGCCAGCGGCGCGACGAGTGCCAGCGCGGCAGCGGCCGCGCCCAGCCGCACAACCGGTCGGCGTCGGTGTCGAGCCGTTTCGGGGTCCGTCATCGCCCTCCCCCTCTCCTCGGCGAATGACCGGGGAGGGCATCCGTGCCCCGGCGCACGGCGAGCCGGTTCCGAGCCGGCAAGCTGCGGAAACTCCGGCCCGGTTGCTCTGTAGCGGCTACTCTGCCCCGCCCACGAAGCGGCGAAACCTGGCCGTTACAGCGGCTCTTCAGTTCCGGTATATCGTGACGCCCACTAGCGGGGTACTATGTGCCGCATGGTAGCTGCGGAGAGTCAGTCGATCGACGACAACGACCGGCAGACCCAACTCCTGCGGGGCGCGCTGGACATGTGCCTCCTGGCGCTGCTGGCACGGGAGCCCGCGCACGGCTACGAGCTGGTTCGGCGGATGGAGACCGCCGGCTTTGGCGCAATCAGCTACGGCACCATCTATCCGCTGCTGACCCGGATGCGCCGACTCGGCCTGGTCGCTCATGAGCAGCAGGCCAGCCCGACCGGCCCACCCCGAAAGGTCTACGCGCTGACCAGGTCCGGCCGGGTCCACCTGGACGCCTGGCAAAAGCAGTGGAATCGCTTCGCCGACACCGTCAGTGCCGTTCTCGACCCGCTCGACCACAGCCCCACGAGGAGTTGACCATGGACACCATCGACAGCCTTCTGGGCGAAGCCGACCAGGCATGGCGCGCGTACGGCGTCGGTTCGGCCGATCGCGTGGCGCTTGCCGCGGATCTGCGCCTGGACCTGCGGGCCGCGGCCGCCGACGGGGGCGATCCCGTGCGGTTGCTCGGCGGTGACGTTGCCAGCTTCGCGCGGCGGCTCGCCGACGAGGCTGGCGTCCAACGGGTGCGCGGCGACTACGGCCGCATTCTCGGCACCGCACTGATCGGCGCGATGGCCGGTGCGATGCTCGGCTACGGCCTCCTGGTGGCGGTCTACCCGATATTCGTCCGCGTGGTCGACATCCCCCGCTCGATCGACGTACCGGTCCAGCTCGCCGTCGCCGTCGGATACGGCATACCGGCCGCCGTGGTCGTCACGGGAGCGGTCATCGCGGTGCGGACCCGGCTACGCGACCTACCCAGGATCCGGCGGACAGCTCGGATGATGATCATCCTCGTGCCGGCGGCCGGCATCGTCATCACGCCGGTCACCGTCGGCTTCGCCTGGTCCACCGACTACAGCACGGCACCGTCGGTGGTGGTCGCGGAGATCGCCATGGTCCTGGCCGCGCTCGCGGGCGCCACTGTGCTGGCGCGTCGCTTGTCACTGCGCGAGGGCCGGACCGACTCCGACACCTCGCACCCGGAAGCCACCAGAGTCAAACCCGCCTGACGGTACGACCAACACCAGCCCTTGCGCACAAGCTGCTGGACCTGACTTTCTGCGTGCTGCTGCCCGAGCGTCAACCCCGGGCCCTGGCCCAGGAGAGGAAGCGCTCGGTCATCCTGGTCGGTGGATGATCCGGGTGGAGTTGGGTGAGCTGGTTCGTCGCCTCGTGCATCAGAGTGCCGAGGTAGATCAGCAGCGCGGTCCGGCTGGTTCGGTACTCCGTCAGCAGGGCGAGCTTGGCCGGTTGGCAGGGCCACTCGCTGCCACAGTTGCGGCACCGCCACAGCGGGCGCATGGCGACGTGTGGCACGGGCGGCCGGACCACCATCACGGCCACCGCACTGCGGGCTGCTGGGCTGCCGGGCTCAACACATCGACCTCCTCGGGGTGGGGAGGGGCCGCTCCCGCAAGGGGGAGACGGGAGCGACCCCGAGGGCAGAGCCTGCCGCCGCCACGTCGGCCACCAGCGGACCCGCCACTGGTGACAGTCTGGTGATGAGGCGACTACCGTCGATACGTGCTCACGCCATTCGTGCAGCTCAGCGGTCCAGGTGAGCACCCATGAGGGACACGCCGAGCCACACTGAGTGAAGGTTGGGGAATCGATGGGGACCGTGACCGACTACGTGCTGGAGGAGTTGCGCCTGCTCCGGGCGGAAACAGGGCTCAGTCAGGAGGACTTCGGCCGGGCCATCGGCTATTCGGGTTCACACGTCAGCTCGGTGGAGACCGGTGGGCGACCGCCCACGAAGGAGTACATGCGGGCGGTCGACACCCAGCACCGGACCGGCGGACGATTCCTCCGCATGCTGGACGGGTTGGCCCGGCTCGACGCCGAGCCGGCCTGGCTGCGCGAGTGGATCGAGTTCGAGCGGGAGGCGACCACGCTGCGCTGGTTCGAGTTGGCGTACGTGCCGGGTCTGCTCCAGACCGAGCGGTACGCTCGCGCGACGCTGGCCGGCGGCCGGTTCGACGCCGAGGACGTGGACCGGATCGTCGCCTCCCGGCTGGAACGCCAGGCGATCCTGCACCGTCCGCGCCCGCCGCAGCTCATCGCCGTGCTGGACGAGGCGGTGCTGCGCCGGCCGGTGCTCGACCAGCCGGGCCTCATGGTCGAGCAGTGCGAGCACCTGGCCCAGTTGACGGCGGCGGAGCATATCCAGGTGCACATCGTCCCGACGGATGCTGGGATGTATCTGGGGATGGGCGGCCAGTTCATCATCGCCGAGATGCCGGACGGCGAGCGCGTGACCTATGCCGACAACCAGCTCACCGCGCAGATCGTCGATGCCTCGGCCGACGTCGCTAAGCTGGCGAAGACGTGGGAGATCGTGCGGAACGAGGCGCTCCCCCGCCGGCAGTCAATCGACCTGATCAAGGAAGTGGCGAAGTCATGGGCATGCTGACCCCGCAGTGGCGGAAGTCGACCCGGTCCGGCGGCAACGGCGGAGCCTGCGTCGAGGTCGCCGACAACCTGAAAACCGTGGTGCTGGTACGCGACACCAAGGACCGCGACGGCGGCACCCTGCACATCGCCCCGACGGCCTGGAAGGCCTTCGTCGGGTTCGCCAAGCAGCACTGACCGTGAACTCGGAGAAAACCTGGCGCTGAGGGCTTCTCCGAAGCGAGATACCGCGACCGGCCCAACCCCGCGCCACGCCCACGGCCGGTCGGTCGATCGATGGCGAGTAGCAGCCGAAGACGATCAGTCCCGAATCTGGAGATCTTGGACAGTTTCCGCTAGGACGTAACGGAAACTGTCCAAGATCTACCCTGAAGCCGGGTGTGGTGCTGGTGCACGACGCCAAGGACCGCGACAGCGGCACGCTGCACGCTGCACGTCGACCCGACGCCGCCGCGCCGTGCTTGCCCCACGGACACCCCTCGACCAGGCATGCTGGGACGGTGATCGCACGCTTCAAGGACCTCTGCCTCGATGCCGCCGACCCGCTCGCCCTCGGTGGCTTCTGGGCGCGGATGCTCGACGGCGACGTGGCCGACGCAGGTGACGGCGACACCCGGGTCGATCCCCGCTCCGCCCGCTCACCAGCCGAGTCGATCTGGGTGAACAAGGTGCCGGAGCCGCGAGTCGGCCGGCCCCGCGTACACCTGGATCTGCGGTTGGCCGACCCGGAGCCGGCGGCGCTGCTCGCGCAGGGCGCCCGGCTGGTCCGCGAGCCGGACGACGACGCCGGCCGGTGGGTGCTGGCCGACCCGGAGGGCAACGAGTTCTGCGCGTTCCCGGCCGACGCCAACAGCCGCCCGGGTCCGTTCCAGCTGGTGGTGGACGCGCTCGACCCGGCCGCCCAGGCGACCTGGTGGGCCGGCGTGCTCGGCGGCACCATCGAGCACGGGTCGACCACCTCGTCGGTGTTCGGCGCGGCCGGCTTCCCCTGGGAGTACTGGGTGTTCGACGGGGTTCCCGAGCCCAAGACGGTCAAGAATCGCCTGCACTGGGACGTCGAGTTGGCTGACCCGGAGCCCATGGCGCTGATCGCGGCGGGCGCGACGCTGCTCCGGGAGCCGCTCGACGAGGCCCACTGGTGGTGGATCCTCGCCGACCCGGAGGGCAACGAGTTCTGCGCCTTCGCACCAGCGCCCACCGGGTGAACGACCGACTACCGAGCGCGGGCATCGTCGGCTAGCGTTTTCCTAGCGCCGCAGCCGGCGCGTTCGCCGCTGCCGTCGACACGCCTCCGGCCGACCCATGCCTGCCCGAACGGTTGGTAATCGCGGGAACGTCCCACCGCGGCTCCCCCGGTTCGGCAGGATCGTCCCAACGAGGAGGTGCCGTCGTGCAGGACACCCGCGCTCTCGCCCTGACGTTCGAGGTGAGCGGCCTGCCACCGGTCAAGACCGAAGCGTTGTCCATCTTCGCCGCCGGGCATCGGCAGGCGACGAGGGTCCGCACCCTGCTCCAGGCCGCCCTCGCCGCGGCCCAGCGCACCGGCTGGACGCCGTTGCCCGGGCCGATCGAGGTGGACCTGGTGTTGCGCTGCCCGCCCGGGCACCGTACGTCCGACGCCAGCACCCTGCTCGGCGGCGTCTGCGCGGTGTTGCAGGACAAGAAGCGGGTGTCGACCATCGGCCTCGCCCACCTCGGCGTCCTGGTGGACGTCGCTCTCTACGACGACGACCGGCAGATCCGCCGGTTGTCGTACCACGAGGAGCCGGCGGAGGACTTCTCATACCAGGTGCGGGTCGCCGCCGTACCTAACGGGGTTTGACCGACGTCCGCGGTGGGGTACCGCGGACGCCGACGAAGGGAGCACCGATGTCGGAGCCACATGTCACGCTCGACCCCCGCGGGCTCGACCCTGTGCAGCGGAAACTGCGCGGCCCGCTGGAAGAGCAGCTGACCTCGGCGCTTCAGGCAGCCACCGACCGGGTCCGCGCCGACTACGCTGGCGAACCGGTCGAACAGGTCTGCCAGCGACTCCTGGAAGAGACCCGCTCCGGGTTGCACCCCGACATCGCTGCCGGGTTCAACCCGGACATGGACGAGTTCTGCCGGGTGGCGGTGGCGATCGTCCGGCGCGAGGCCGGCTGAATCTCAGTATCGGCCGAGCTGGGCGTACGGGCTGAGCACGATGCGCGGTGACAGCGCCGGGTCCAGCCAGTTGAGCACGTCGACCAGGTGACCGTGTGCGAGGGCTACGCAACCAGCCGTGGCGTTGCCGGCGCTGGTGCTGAACTGGTGCAGAAAGATCCCACTGCCCGCGTTCGGCACCGGCTTCGGCACGTTCGGCGGCATGTTGTAGGTGATCACCGCGAAGTGCGTGTACGCGGGGACCTCCTTCCACAGTGCCTCGCTGGCCCCGCCGGGGTTGGTCGCAGTGTGCTGGAACGTGTTGTAGCGCGGGGACGACGGATTCTCGTTCCACCAGTCACCGCTGACCAGGCGGTGGTAGGGGAATCGCACGCCCGGGTTCGCGGCGATGCCGTACATGGTGGGGCCGATTGAATAGACGCCGGTCGGCGTCGTCGGCACACCCTCCACGTGGTTGTCGCTGAAGCCCTTCGAGCCGATCCGGGCGGGCAACGCCGCCGAGGCCGGCTGCCAGCCGTTGCGGGCCCGCACGAACGCCTCCACCGTGGCGTACGTGGTGGTGTAGCTGCTGGCGCCGACGATGATCACCTGCTTCGTCGCCGCCGGCAGCGTGGTCAACGCGCTGGCCCGGTTCTGGCGCTGCCGCCCCGGCCAGGGTCGCTGCGTCGGGGGCGTGCCCCAGGCCGGCCGCAGCGGCCCGCTCGCGGCGAGTGCGGGCCCGGCCGAGGTGAGCACGGCCGGGGCGGCCAGACCTGCCGCCGCGCCGAGGAGGAGAGATCTGCGCTTCATGCCCGCCATCCTGACAGCCGAACGGCCGCACGGCCTGCCCACTCGCCACGGTCGAGGAATTCGCGGGTCGGGTCAGGACCGGGTCCGCAACTACCCGGCCCTGACCCTCGGCCGTCCGGCAAGGGAGCGGACAGCTCCGGCACCCGTCGCGCGGGCGTGGCAGGACGCCACGCGCCGGAACGGGGTGAGCCGGCCACTCCGCACTCAGCTCCACGGTGCTCACCCGCCGAACGCCGACGCGCCCCCGACACACCCCGAAAGGCCGGGAGCGCCGGACCAGGCTAGGTGGGCTCCGACCCGGCGGACAAGCCGCATCGGACGACCGATGGCAGGACTTGTCCCACGCTGGAAATCGGGCAGGTCGGCGTAACACGACCATGATCGCCGACGCTGTTTGGCTCCCGCACGGTCAGAAGTGCCGCAGCAGGTCCCGGAACGCGGCGAGCCGCAGCACGCCGTCGTCGGTGGGGTCCAGCTCGTCGTCCTCCAGCACCCAGGTGTTCGCGTTCGGAATGAACACCGCGTTCAACCCGGCCGCCCGCGCGGGCAGGATGTCGGACTTCGGGGAGTTGCCGATCATCCACGCGCCGGCCGGCGGGAAGCCGTGCTCCCGGGTGAGCCACCGGTACGTGTCGACGTTCTTCTCGGCGACGATGTGCGCGGCCCCGAAGTGGTGCAGCAGGCCACAGGCGTCCAGCTTGCGCTGCTGCTCCTCCTGGTCGCCCTTGGTCAGCAGAAGCAGCTCGTGCCGGCCGGCCAGTTCGTCGAGCGCGTCGGCCACCCCGGGCATCAGCTCCACCTGGTGCTCGACGAGCGCCACTGCCAGTCGGTCGATCTCCTGGCGTTCGGAGTCGGTGGCCGGCCGCTCACGCAGCCGCTCCAGGCACTCCGCCAGGCTGCGCAGGAAGACCTTGCTGCCATATCCGTGCGCCACCGCGTTGGCCCGCTCGATGTCGTCGAGGACGACCCGCAGCTCCGCCCGGTCCAGGGTGGGGTGGTCCAACCAGCCCAGGAAGTCGTCGATCACCCGCTCGAAGACCACGTTGTTCTCCCACAACGTGTCGTCCGCATCGAAGATCAGCACCTGTGCGTGCCGCCGGGCCGCCGTGTCGACCGTCATGCCATCCCCTCCCCGGCCCACCGCCCGGCAGGCCAGGAGACAGGGTAGGCGGCGGGCAGACGCCAAAGCCCACGATTTTTCCCGCTCACTCACGTTTCGGTTCGTCGACAACGGCCCGGCCGGGCGCCCACCCACCACCTGGCGGCGTGGTCACGGCCACCTCAGCAACCGTTGCGCGATCAACACCTCGCGGTCCTCCTGCCCCTCGGGTCGGAGCCGGCCACCGCGGGTGAGCATCACCACGCCGTGCAGCAAGCTCCAGCCCACCTCGGCGAGGGTGTCCGGGTCCCGGCCCTCGGCCAGCGGGGTCAGCGCCGCGCGCAGCTCGGCGAAGACCGCCCGCGGCGCGGCCGGCACACCATCCGCGCCGAGGGCCAGGTCGGGGGTCAGCGCGAGCATCGCGTCATAGACCTCGGGATTCGTGTACGCGAAGTCGAGGTACGCGGTCGCGACGGCCGGCCAGACCCCTTCGGGGCTGCCGACGGTCTCCGCGTGCGCCTCGGCGAGATCGGCGGCCAGATCGGCGAAGGCGCACACCGCGACGGCGGCGATCAGCGCCTCCAGATCGGCGAAGTGCCGATAGATGTCACCCATGTCGATCTCGGTCCGTTCGGCGAGCCGTCGGGTGGTCACACCCGACCAGCCCTCCGTCTCGACCAACTCTCGCGCGGCCGTGACGATGAGGTCACGCCGGTCCTGTTCAGCGGCCTTCTCGGCAGGTCCGGGCACGCAACCGAGCGTAAGGGCGGACACCTGCCGCAGTTGCCGGGTGACGGATTGGTGACTGTTGTGGTTGGCCGGCGGCCTCTGCCCACGTGCCACCACCGCCCCCTGGCTCGTTAGGCGAGGAGATCACCGCGACGGGAGGGCACGTGGTCGTTCGGGGGCACCGGAGCGCGGCGAGCCGATGAGAAACACGAGCGGCGTACGGCTGCTTCGCGACGACGCCACCCGGCAACGGGCGACCTTCCTGGAACTCTTCCTCGACCTGGTCTTCGTCTTCGCCCTCACCCGGATCTCCGCGCGGCTGATCGTCGACTTCACCGACGGCCAACCTGGCGTGCTCGCGGGCCTCGGCCAGGCTCTGCTGCTGTTCCTCGCACTGTGGGCGGTCTGGTCGGTGACGGTCTGGTCGACCAGTTGGCTGGACCCGGACGCCCAGATCGTCCAGACCGTCATCATCATGACGTTGGTCGGTGCCATGACGATGGCCGTCGCCGTGCCCCACGGCTTCGGCGCACGGGCTTCACTGTTCGCCATCACCCTGGTGACTCTCCAGATCGGCCGGGTGGTGTATTTCCACCTCGCCGGGCACGGCCGGCCGGACCCACACCAGTCCATCCGGATCCTGTTCTGGTTCGGCCTGAGCGCACCACTCTGGGTCGTCGGCGGCCTGGTCAACGACGGCACGGTCCGTGGGGCACTCTGGACCCTCGCCGTGCTGATCGACTACACCGGGCTGTTCCTCGGCTGGCCGACCCCCCGGCTCGGCGCGCAACGGCTCGGCGTTCAGATGATCGCGGCCGAGCATCTGGCCGAGCGGTACCAGCAGTTCCTCCTCATCGCTCTCGGCGAGGCGATCTTCGTCATCGGGCTCAGCTTCAGCGGCAGCGAGTTCCACAACGACCAGACGGGCGGGTTCGTCCTGGCGCTGGTGAGCACCGTCCTGCTCTGGCGGATCTACTTCCACGTGGCGGGAGGGGTGCTGGGCACGGCGATCGACCGTTCCCGCGACGCGGCCCGGCTGGCGACCGACATGGCGTTCGCCCACATGGTGATGATCGCCGGGATCGTGCTGACCGGTGTCGGCTTCGAGCTGTTCATCGCGGAACCGCTCGGGCACCTCCCGTCGGCCTGGCTCATCGCCATCTTCGGCGGCCCGGCGCTCTTCCTCGTCGGGCGTTCGACCCTCGAATACCAGGTCTTCGGACGGGTCTCCCGGTCCCGGTTGGCCGGCCTGCTGGCCCTCGGCCTGCTGACGCCGCCAGCTCTGCACCTCCAGCCGCTCACCGCCGGCGCGGTTGCCGCAGTGGTGCTGCTCGGCGTCGCCACGGCGGACGCGCGACGCTCACGCCGGCGTCCAGCAGAGACACCCACTCCCCCGTACTAGCCGCGACGGGCGGCGCGCGCGGTGATCACGCCATCGTCGACGCGCAGCGCGACCACCGAGTCGATCTCGCCGTCGAACCGGAGGACCAGCGGATCGACAGTGCTCCACTATCCTCGCGCGATGACGTCGCAGACCGCGCTGCGCAGGCGCACGAAGCATGTTCTCGTGGCCGTGTCCGTCACGCTGGGCTTGCTGTCGTGCCTGTGGGTCCTGTCGTTCCTGTGGTTGCAGGTGTTCGGTACCGAGGGGGCGTTGCCACCGAGATCGCGAATGCCGGGGGTGCCGTCCGGAGCGACGGTCACCGATGAGAGCACGGAATGCGCCTCCGGTGGATGCTGGCGAACGATCACCGTGGTGCCCGCGCCGGGGCAGTCCCCGGAGGACCTGGCGCACGAGATGGGTCTGTCCGAGGAACTGAGCCTGCCGCCGACCCTGTTCGACCCCGCGTCCGTCTACGTGGGGGCCCACTCCAGAGAGGGCAAGCTGGTCGTCCACCTCGGCTATCGGTGAGCGCCGAGGCGGGACGATGTTGTCGTGTTCCTGGCAGGCTGAACGGGTGCCCGCCGCGTTGTTCGCCCCGGCCAGGGCCCGGGTTGGGCCCTGACCGGGGCGGTAATTCAGCGGGTCAGCCGATCCGGCCGGCACGCTGCCGGCGTCGGGTCAGCAGCACCAGGACGACGCCGAGGAGAGCCAGCAACGCGCCGACGCTCAGCGGCGCGGCCACGGTGTCACCCGTAACCGGCAGGATTCGCGGCACGTAGCGGAAGGTCAGCGCGTTGGAGGCTCGCCCGTCGACGCTCACCACGACCGTGGTGTTCCCGGCCGCGCAGGCCGGCGTACGGAAAGTCAACGAACGGCCGTCCGGCGCCACGGTGACCAGGCTCGCCGCGATGGTCTGGCCGCAGATGGTGACCACGGTCCGACCTGGGACGAAGCCGGAGCCACCGACGGTCACTGTCGTGCCGCCACCGGTCGACCCCTGACCCGGGTTCAGCTCGTCGGTGACCGGCGGGGCGATCTGGTACGTGAACCCGTCCGGCTCGACGACGTCGTCACCGGGCAGTAGCACCGTGACGTCCACCGGGCCAGGCAGGCCGGGTGGGGTAACCACTGTCAGTGAGGTGCCGCTCGGGTCCACGACGAGGTTGGTTCCCGGCGTGTTGCCGAAGTTCACGCCGGTCGCGCCGGTGAGGCCGGTCCCGGTGATCGTCACCGTCGTACCACCGGTGCTCGGTCCGGTGTTCGGCACGATCGAGGTGATCGTCGGCGCGACGTACGTGAACGGTGGCGCGGCGGCGGTGCCCGCGGGGAACACCAGTCGTACGACGGCTGACCCGGCCGCGTTCGGCGGGGTGACCACGGTGATGGTGGTGCCGGCCGGGTTGACGGTGAACCCGGTGCCGGGCACCCCATCGAAGGTGACTCCGGTCGCCCCGGTGAAGCCGGTCCCGGTGATGGTGACAGTGGTGCCACCGGAGGTCGGCCCGGACGTCGGGGTCAACCCGGTCACGTCGGCGTCACTGCCGTCGGCCAGGTACGTGTAGTCCAGTGGTGCCGCCGAACCGCTCCCGGTGCTCACCACCACCGCCGCGGGGCCGATCGCCCCGGGCGGGGTGACAGCGGTCAACGACGTGCCGCCCGCGTTGACCGTGACGTCAGTGGCGGGCGCCCCGTCGAAGGTGACGGTCGTGCCACCGGGGATGAAGCCAGCGCCGGTGATCGTCACCGTCTGACCGCCCGACTGCGGGCCCTCGTCCGGTGTGATCGACGCCGCGATCGGAGCCGCCGCCACATAGGTGAACCCGTCCGGCGCGGTCACGTTCGCGCCCGGGATCAGCACTGTCACGTCCACCGGACCGACCGGTCCAGGCGGAGTCACCACGGTCAGCGAGGTGCCGCTCGGGTCCACCACGAGGTTGGTCCCGGGGTTGTTGCCAAACGTCACCCCAGTCGCCCCGGTGAGGCCGGTGCCGGTGATCGTCACCGTCGTACCACCGGTGTTCGGGCCCGAGTCCGGCACGATCGAGGTGATCGTCGGCGCGATGTAGGTGAATGTCGGCGCGGTCACCCGCCCGGCCGGGAAGACGAGTTCGACCACTGCCGGACCGGCGGGATTCGGCGGGGTGACCACGGTGATCGTGGTGCCGGCCGGGTTGACGGTGAACCCGGTGCCGGGCACCCCGTCGAAGTCCACACCCGTCACACCGATGAAGCCGGTGCCGGTGATCGTCACCGTCGTACCGCCGACGGTCGGCCCGGAGGTCGGCGTGAGGTCGGTGATCACGGCCGCGCTACCGTCGGCCAGGTAGGTGTAGCCCAGCGGCGGCGCGGTGCCGTTCACCGTGCTGACCACGACGGACGCCGGGCCGACCGCGCCGGGCGGGGTGACCGCCGTCAACGAGGTGCCCGCGGGCGCCACAGTGACCCCGGTCGCCGGCACACCGTCGAACGTGACGGTGGTGCCGCCCGGAATGAAGCCCGTACCGGTGATCGTCACCGTCTGGCCGCCCGACTGCGGGCCTTCGTCCGGCGTGATCGTGGCGGCGGCGGGCGCCGCCGGCGGCCGCTCGCAGGCGGCCTCGGCCACGATCACGGTCCCGACCGGAATGGTCGTCGGCACGCCGAGGATGGTGCCCGACAGGGTGAGTACTGCCCGCACGGCGATCGCGGTGGCGCCGGTGGCGGTTGTCGTCTCGACCCGGGTCAACGAGGCGTTCAGGCTCGCGCCCACCAGGCCCGGTACGACCACGGCCGCGCTGCCCACCACGGCGGGGGCGTTTGCCGTCAGCGTCACCGCTGAGCCGAACAGCTCCAACCCGACGAACGTGGTGTCCGCGCTGGTCGCGCCGACCTGTGGGCAGGTCGCGGTGGCGGTGACCTCCCCCGCGTCGAGCACGTCGACGCCGAGGACCGCCAAGCTCAGGCCGTTCACGCTGGACGATGCCGAGGACGAGGCCGCCGCCCGGGTGGCGGTGACCTCCTCGACGGTGCCGCCGGCGGTCACGCCGAGCGCACCGGGAATCGAGATGGCCAGCAGCGTCTCGGTGTCGGTTCCTCCGGCGGCCGGTGCGGTGGCGGAGCCGATGGTGGCGTCTGCGCTGATCACGGCGATGCCGAGCACTTCCGCGGACAGGTCGACGACGACACCCCGCGCGTTCGCGTCGCCCGGTGCGGCCCGTGCCGGCGTCCCCGCTCCCAGGGTCGCCAGGCCGGCGACCAGCATCGCTGTGGATGCGGTCGTGATTCTTTGCAGGACAGAACTCACCGATTCCCCCGTTCAGTTCGATTGACGGGTCCGCTCGGCGTGTTGGCACCCGTCAACGAATGAACGAGGAAGAAAGGTGCAAGTTATGCCATTTCAGACATACCGGACGAAGTGAGGATCGCTCGGCGCTCCGACTGAGGATCCCGCAACGCGAGTCGCCGGGATGGCACTTGTGTCCGAGCGACGAAAAGCGAGATCATCACGCATGATCGACCCCTCGCCCGAGGACGACGCGACTTCACCGATGGTCTCCACGCCGCACTTCGTGGGTCGTGATCGAGAGATGACGGCGCTTCGAGGTGCCCTGGCCCGGCCACCGGCGATCGTACTGGTGGAGGGCGAGGCGGGGATCGGAAAGAGCCGACTGCTGCGCGAGTGGTTGGCCGCACCGGACCAGCGCACCGCCCTGGTCTCGGTGTGCCCACCGCTTCGCGAGTCGCTGACGTTGGGGCCGATCGTCGACGCGTTCCGTGGGATCGACCACCCGGTGTCGCGACTGCGGCTGACCGAACTCGCGGGCGCGCTACGACCCCTGTTTCCCGAATGGTCCTCGGACCTGCCGCCCGCACTGCAACCCCTGGGCGACGCGAAGGCGGCACGGCATCGCCTGTTCCGGGCCCTGGACGAGCTGCTCCGGGCTCAGCGCGTCGACGTTCTCGTCCTGGAGGACGCCCACTGGGCCGACGAGGTGACCCTGGAGTTCCTGCTGTTCTTCACCTCCCGACAACAGTCGGACGGGCCCAGCCTCGTCATCTCCTACCGGCCGGAGGAGGTGGACGTCGGATCGCTGTTGCTGCGGCTGACCTCCCGGTTGCCCGCCGGCGTGACCCAGCTGAGGATCGCCCTGGCGCCGATGCGACCCGACGACACGGCGGCTCTGGTGTCCTCGATGCTGGACGGCAATCCGATATCGCAGGAGTTCACGACGTTCATGCACGAGCGGACCGGTGGCGTCCCGCTGGCGCTGGAGGAGTCGGTTCGCCTCATGTGCGACCGAGGCGACCTCGTCTTCCGCGACGGGCAGTGGGTCCGGTTGAAGCTGCGCGAGCTACAGGTGCCGCCGACGGTGCGCGACTCCACCCGCGAGCGGGTCGGCCGTCTGTCGCCGACGGCGCAGCAGGTGTTGCGAGCCGCGGCCACATTGGCTCAGCGGTCATCGGTGGCGACGGTCGCGGTGACCGCCGACCTGTCCCCAGCTGCGTGTCGAGGAGCCATCGCGGAGGCGGCCGAGGCCGGCATCCTGGACGGAGACGACCGCGGCCAGTGGCGATTCCGGCATGTGCTGGCCGCGACGGCGGTCTACGAATCAATCCCGTTGACCGACCGGAGGCACTTCCACCTGCTGGCCGGCCGGGCGTTGGAGGACATCCAACCGCCGCCCGTGGCGCGCCTCGCCCACCACTTCCGCGAGGCGGGCGAGACGCAGTCCTGGGCCCGGTACGCCGAGCAGAGCGCCGAACTGGCCATCGCCTCGGGTGACCACACCAAGGCGGTGGACCTGCTGGTCGACCTGTTGTCGTGGGCCGTGTTGCCGCCGGAGGACCGGGCCCGGGTCGCGCGCATCGCCGGGGTTGCCGCACTGGGCCGCCGTGAACCGGTCGACGAGGTCTACCACCGCGTGATCCGTACCCTGCGCTCGGTGCTGGAGACCCCCGGTCTCTCCGCCCGCCAGCAGGCCGAGATCCGCAACCCCCTGGGCCGGCTCCTGATCACCGGAGGTGAGGCGCAGGCCGCACTCAGCGAGCTGGAGCAGGCGGTGGCCAACCTCGACCACGACCCGGTCGAGGCGGCTCGGGCAATGACCTATCTGGGGTGGGCGTACGCGGGACCGTGGCCGGCGTCGACCCACCGGCGTTGGCTGGACCGCGCCGCCGAGCTCACCGCCGAAGCCGATTCTCCCGCCGAACGGCTGAACCTGGCCGGCAACCGAGCCGCGGCGTTGTTGATGCTCGGCGAAGAGGAGGCGTGGGACGTCGTCGCCGACCTGCCCACCGACGGCGGGACCTCGGCGGCGCGTCTCGACGTGGCCCGCATCCACGCGAATGTCGGGACCGGCGCGCTGATCTGGGGTCGATACGCCGACGCGGAAAAACACCTCGCCGTGGCCATGCGCCTCGCCGAGGCCGAGCAGGCGTCCCGGTTGCTGCACAACGTCCGCCTCGAACAGGCCAACCTGGCGTGGTTCACCGGCCGGTGGGAGGGCCTGGCCGAGCGGGGCGCGGCACTCGCCGACGCCGACCGCGACCGGCCGGCGCACTACCTCGGCAGCATTCGGCTCGCGGCCCGGCTGGCAGCCGCGGCCGGACGGCGGCGCGCCGCGGAGGAGCAGTTCCGGCTGGTCCTTGAGGAGTCCGCCCGTCTCGGCGCGGCCGACGACACGATGGAGGCCGCCGCCGCGCTGGCCAGACTGTGGCTGACGGACGGAAACAGCGGCCGGGCGTTGCAGATCACGAACGAGCCGATGGAAACCGTTCGGAGAAAGGGCATCTGGGTCTGGGCGACGGACCTCGTCCCCGCCCGGATCGAGGCGCACCTCGCCGTGGGCGATCTCCGGGCCGCGACCCGCCTGGCCGACCAGTTCGCCAGAGGGCTGCGTGGCCGTACGGCGCCTGCGCCTCGCGCCGCCCTCACCGTCTGCCGTGCCCTGCTGGCCGCCGCCGCCGGAGACCACGCCCGGGCCGCGACGGCGTACGACCGGGCAGCGCGCGCCTGGAGCGCGCTGCCGCGCCCCTACGACGTCCTGCTCGCCCGCGAGCGTCAAGCTGAGGCGCTCATCGCGCAAGGTCAGATCGAACAGGGCCGAGAGCTGCTGGCCGCACAGTACGAGCAACTGTTCAGGCTCGGCGCACGCGGCGATGCCGACCGTGTCGCGCAACGGCTTCGCGAACACGGCGCCGAGGTCCCGCGATTGTGGCGCGGCGGCCGACGGGGATACGGCGACCAGCTCTCACCACGCGAGCTCGACGTGGTTCAACTGGTTGTCGCCGGCAAGACGAACCGGGAGATCAGCCGGATCCTGGCCAAGTCGCCGGCCACTGTGGACCAACAGCTGCGCGCGGCGATGCGCAAGCTGAAGGTGACCTCCCGGACCGCGCTGGCGGTCAAGGCGGTGGAGGCCGGAGTGTTCGCCGAAGAGGACTCCCTCGACGACGCGTCGTGAAAATTGACGTATCCGCTGGATAGCGAAGGCCGTCGCGCCCCCAGAGCATGAGTTCATGATCCATCGACGTAGGGCAGTTCATGCCTGAGCGACCTGCCGCGCGGGACGACTCCGCCATCGAGCACCAGCCACCACCCGAGCTGTCGCGCGAGCCGCGCGTCAGTGGTGCCAACCCCCGCGACGTCCGCGAGACCCGTGACGTCCGCGACTCCGACGGTGCCGACGAGCACGAGAGCCACGACCCCTACCAACCCCTGTAGGACAAAGGACCCCCATGAGACTCAAAGCCCTCGCGGCAACGCTTGCCGTAGCGGTCGGCCTGAGCATGACCCCGCCAACACCGGCGTCCGCCGCCGAGCCGGACTCCGGCGCGGCCGCCAACAAGATCGCGTCGAACCTGAAGGACCGTTTCCGCTCGGAGCCGGCCTCCGACTTCTGGATCACCTTCGACACCAGACCCGACCTCGGGCCGGCGAAGAAGATCGCCGACTGGAACGCTCGCGGCCAGTTCGTCTACCAGGCGCTGACCGCAGCGGCGAAGGACTCCCTGGCATCCGTCTCCGCCGAACTCGACCGGGCAGGTGTCAAATACACCTCCTACCCGATCGCCAACACCGTGCTGGTCAAGGGCGGCACCGAAAAGCTCGCCCTCAACGTGGCCTCGAAGGTGCAGGTCGCCGAGATCCACGCGACGCCGCAGGTCGCGCTGGTCGAGCCCGTGGACGAGAAGATCCCGGCTGACCAGGCCGCCCGCCCCGCCGCCCCGAAGACCGCCGCGGAAGGCACCGTCTCGTGGGGCCTGGACGCCATCCACGCCCCCGAGGCGTGGGCCATGGGCGCCACCGGTGCGGGCATCACCGTGTCCAACCTCGACTCGGGCGTCCAGTTCGACCACCCCGCCCTCACGCGGCAGTACCGCGGCACGAAGCCCGACGGCACTGCCGACCACAACTACAACTGGATGGCCACCCGAGGCACGTGCGCTGACGCACCGTGTGACGACAACGGACACGGCACGCACACCATGGGCACCATGGTCGGCGACGACGGCACCAACCACGTCGGCGTCGCCCCGGACGCGCAGTGGATCGCGACGAACGGCTGCTGCGACAGCAGCGGCGTCGAATCGCTGCTGCGGTCCGGCTGGTGGCTGCTCGCCCCGACCGACGTCCAGGGGAACAACCCGGACCCGTCCAAGCGTCCCCACATCATCAACAACTCGTGGGGCCAGACCGTCGAGCACAGCTTCGACGACTTCTTCCAGGCCATCGACGAGGCCTGGACCGCCGCGGGCATCTTCAGCGTCTGGTCATCGGGCAACACCGCGCCCTACGCGGCCTGCGACACCGTCTCCTCGCCCGGCTCCGCCGAGAGTGCCTACTCCGTCGGCGCGTACTCGTCGGACGGCACGCTCGCGTCGTTCTCCCGCAAGGGCGAGGGTGAGGGTGGTCGGATCAAGCCGGAGATCTCCGCTCCGGGCGAGGCAGTCCGGTCGTCCTACCCGAACAACAGCTACGTCGAGATGTCCGGCACCTCGATGGCGTCACCCCACGTCGCCGGTGCCGCCGCAGCGCTGTGGAGCTACGACCCGACCCTGATCGGGCAGGTCGAGGAGACCCGCCGCCTGCTCGCCGCGTCGGCCGTCGACGTCGACGACACCGAGTGTGGCGGCACCGCCGCCTTCAACAACAAGTACGGCGAAGGCCGGCTCGACCTCGTCCGCCTGCTTGAGCTGGCGCCCCGCACGGGAGGCACCCTGACCGGTGTCGTCACCGCCAACGGTGCCCCGGTGCCCGCCGCCGAGGTGACGATCAGCGGACCGTTCAGCCGGTCGATCGGAACCGACAAGGACGGTCGGTTCACCACGAACCTTCCGGTCGGTGACTACCAGCTCAGCACCAAGGTCTTCGGCTACCTGACCGCGACCGCCAACGTCACTGTCACCCTCGGCCAGGACACCTCCGTCAAGCTGCCGCTCACCGCCGCCGCGAGGCACGACATCAGCGGCCGGGTCATCGACGACAAGAAGCAGCCCGTCGGGAACGCTGACGTCACAGTCATGAACACGCCGCTGAAGCCGGTACGCACGGATGCCAACGGCGCGTTCACGATCACCGCTGTCCCCGAGGGCGGCTACAAGCTGAACGTCAAGCCCAACGCCTGCTTCTCGCCGACGACCGTGCCGCTGACCGTCGGCGCGCAGAACGAGTCGCCCGAGATTCCCGTCGGGCTCGTCGTCGACAAGGGCGGCTACAGCTGCGCCGTCTCCGAAGGTGAGTACCTGCGCGGCACCGACCCGGTCACCTTCACCAGCGGCGTGTGGGCGACGGTCAAGCTGCCATTCCCGATCGCGCTCTACAACGGCAGCCACGACACCCTCGGCATCGGCCGGCGCGGCGTGATATCCCCGGACACCAGCACCGGACCCGGCAGCGGCGGTGCGGGCATCTTCCCGTTCTACGTCCAGACCCCCGTCGAGTTCGCCGCCGGCGGCGGCGTCTTCACGGCAGCCACCAAGGTCAACGGCGAGGACGCGTTCGTCGTCGAGTACCGCAACGCCAAGCTCTGGGCCTATCCGGACCGATCGGACTACACGGAGCCGGTCAACTTCTCGGCCACGCTCACCCGCTCCGGCACGGTGATCTTCGGGTACGGCGACGGCGTCGGGGCCGACGACCCGGTGACCGCCGGCTCGCACGCCGTCACCGGCATCCAGGGCTGGGCCGGCGTCGACGGCATCCGGTTCTCCGACAGCGCCCCGGTGCTGCGCGACGGGATGACCGTCACCTACGACATGCCGGACTTCGGGTACCTCGACGCGACCGTCGTCGACCAGAACGACGGGCTGCCGGTGGCCGATGCCAAGGTCTCCTTCACGAACAAGGTGGGGCTCGTCGAGACCGTCACGACCAACGCGACGGGCATCGTGCACCGTCAGCTTCCGGTCGGCGACTACACCATGACGGTCGACGCGGCGAACTACACCACCGCGGCGTACCCCTTCTCCCTCGACAAGCTCTACGCGAGCGCCAAGATCGACGCGCGTCTGACCACGGGTGCCGCCGGCCTGAAGGCCGACGGACTCGACGCGCTGTTGGGCACCGACCAGAACGGTGCGGGCGCGCTGACGCTGACCAACAACGGTTCCGCCCCACTCACGTACACCCTGGGCGAGGCCGCCCGCCACCCCGACCTGGACGCCACCGGCGCCACCGGGCGCACCGGGAAGGGCGCGGACAGCATGATCGACCTCGCCGCCTGGAAGGCCGGCGCGAGCGGCATGAAGCCGTCGAACGTCGACGGCAAGGCGGCGACGAAGAGCACGGCGGAAGCACAGGCGGCCGCCAAGGTCGGCCCGACCGCCGGCGGTGACGTCATCACCCGGATCGCCATCCCCGGCACGATCGCGGAGAAGGAGCCCTCCGGCATCGGGTACGACGGCGACGTCTGGGTCCACGACTACATCGCGCGGACCAACACCGCCTACACGGTGACGGGCAAACCGACCGGGAAGGTCTTCGACGCGTCGTGGAACCCCGCGTACCGGGCGTTCGACATGGCGTTGGACACCAAGACCGGTGACATGTGCCAGATGGAGGACAGCCCGGCCAGCTACATCCACTGCTTCGACCGGCAGACCGGGAAGGAAACCCGGCAGATCAAGGGTGACTGGTCGACGCTGCAACTGACCGGCCTCGCCTACAACCCGACCCAGGACGTGTTCTACGTCGGCGGCCGGGCGAACGGCATGATCGGGACGGTCGCCGGGACGTCGCACGACAACGCGGGTGCGCTGCTGTCCTTCTGCGCCCCGCCGCTGCCCGAGGTGATGGGCCTGGCCTACAACCAGGCGTCCGACACCATCTGGTACACCGACCTCACCTCGAACCGGCCCACCCGCCTGCTGCAGGTCGACCCCGACGACTGCTCGCTGGTGAACGCGTGGTGGTTCCCCGGCCAGAAGGTGGGCCAGGGCGGCGGCCTCGAAACCGATGCGACCGGAGCGCTGTGGGCGACGGACCAGATCGCCGATGACGTCGTGCTGGTCGACGTCGAGGACGACCTGGTCACCGACCTGCCGTGGCTGGCGCTCTCCTCGACCGGCGGCACCCTCGCCCCGGGCGAGTCGACCACCGTCAAGGTCTCCATCTCCTCGAAGGACGCCAAGCCGGGGGTCCTCGGCGCGAACATCGTGGTGCGATCCGACTCCGGACGCCAGTCCAAGACCTACGTCCCGGTGACGCTCACGACCACGAAGTACCAGGTCGGCGTCAACGCCGGCGGCTCACAGTTCACCGACGGCTCCGGCTACGCCTGGTCCGCCGACCAGGCCGCCGGCAAGACGGCGTGGGGCTACGAGGGGAAGACGAAGGTCGCCTCCACGAAGGCCGGGATCGACGGCACGACGGACGACGCCCTGTTCCAGTCGCAGCGCACCACGCCGGACAAGCAGTTGTTCTACCGCTTCCCCGACGCTCCCAAGGGCACCTACGCGATCGACTTCGGGTTCGCCGAGATCGACAAGGTGGCCAAGGGCAAGCGGGTGTTCGACGTCCTCGTGAACGGAGCGCTGACCGAGTACGCGTACGACCCGGCCGCGGCCGTAGGGCCGAACACCGCCGACTGGCGCACCGCTGCCGTGAAGCACGAGGGCGGACCGTTGACCGTGGAGCTGCGGGGCTCGAAGGGCCTGAAGGCCCCGACCATCGCCGCGCTGCGGGTGACGCTCGACCCGCGCGCAGACGCGGCGGAGCCGGAGCCCCAGCCCGAGCAGCCGGAGCCGGGCCCCGTGCCGGTCGCCCCCGCCGGTCGCTCGTACGCGATGAAGGTGACCGACGGGCTCTACCGCCAGGGCACGGAGGAGTCCGGGTGGCACGGCGATGACCTCTGCGGCGTGCTGTGGTTCGACACCAGCTTCCTGTTCCCGTTCTACGACACGGCCTGGGACGGGGTGTGCGTGACGACGAACGGCACGCTGACCTTCGACCGCGCCAACACGTCGGGAGGCAACACGGCACTGCCCACGTCCAGTCCGATCGACGCGATCTATCCGTTCTGGGACGACCTCATCGTCGACGACGAGGCCGGCATCTACTTCGGCAGGACCGAGGTGGACGGCGTGGCGGCGGAGGTCATCGAGTGGCGCAACGCCGCCTTCTACAACGACCGGACGGCTCGCGTGAGCTTCTCGGTCACCCTGATCGCCGACGGACGAATCCAGATCGGGTACGGCGACGGCGTCGGCGGCGACAACCCCCTGACCCGAGGGTCGTCGGCGACGGTCGGTGTGGAGAGTCTGACGCGCAACCCCGCGGGCCAGCACTCCTTCAACCAACCCGTCCTGAAGGCCGGTCTGGGCCTGGAGTACACCCTCCCGGCCGCCGGCACGATCGAGGGCACGATCACCGACAAGAACGACGCCAAGCCGATCGAGGGCGCGATCGTCACCCTCAAGGGGCCGGCCGGTGAGCGGGTCATCACGACCGACGTGAAGGGCCGGTGGAAGGCCCAGGCGCTGGTCGGCGAGAACACCGTGCAGATCGAGGCGCCGAACTACGTCACCGCCAGCCACCCCGTGACCATCACCAGGAAGGACCAGGCCGAGGTGGTCGACACGGCGTTGACCACGGGCATCGCCACCGTCACCGGAGGTGACTTCGACTGGCTCCTCGACAAGGGCCAGAAGGCGACGGCCGACGTGACAGTGGCCAACACCGGCTCCGCCCCGCTCGAGGTGCGGCTCAGCGAGCAGAAGCGCACCAGCGACGGCGGGCACGAGGCCGCGGACCTTTCGTGGCTGACCCTCACGGGTGCGGCCGCAACCGGCACGGTCACGCTCGCGGCCGGGGAGTCCACCACGGTCAAGGCGACGGCCGACAACGCCGGCGTCGAGCCCGGTGTGCTCCTCGGGGACGTGCTCGTGGCGTCGAACGCCGGCAAGGGCGAGACCCAACTCAAGTCGGTCCGCCTGGCGACCTCGGCCTACTGGCAGGGCGTCGACGTGGGCGGGTCCGGGCACGTCGGTGCCGACGGCTTCGTCTGGTCGCCCGACCAGGGGCTCGGCAAGCTGTCGTGGGGCTACGTCGGCGGCAAGGCGCGTAACACCAAGGCCGACATCGCCGGCACGGAGGACGACGCGCTGTTCCGCACCCAGCGGACCGGCGAGACGTTCAGCTACGTGTTCAAGAACGCCCCCGCCGGGAAGTACCGGATCGGTCTCGACTTCGCGGAGATCGAGAAGGTCAAGGCCGGCAAGCGCGCCTTCGATGTCCTGGTCGACGGCAAGCCCGTGCTCCACGACCACGACGTGCAGGCGAAGGTGGGTGCGCTGACCGCGGACCTCAACAGCGTCACCGTCGAGCACACCGGTGGCGACCTGAAGATCGAGCTGCTCCGCGAGAAGGGCGAGGGCGACCCGATCCTCAACGCCGTGAAGGTCCAACAGGACCCGCGCCTGTGAGCTAGCCGAACCGCATCACCCAGCAGTGGTCGGAGCCTCCGTGGAAAGGATCGCGGAGGCTCCGACCACGACTACCGACGTATGCTCACGGGACATGAGGCGGCAAAGATGGATCCTTGTCGGTGGCATCTTCGCCGCATGTGCGGTGATCGTGACGGTCCTATTTCTTCGGTTCGCGGCTCCCGGTGGCGCCACCTCGCCCGAGGCCGCCGTGGCCGACTACGTCACCGCACTTCACGACCGCGATCGTGGAAAGCTCACCGACCTCGCGGATCCGGGCACCGACTCGTCGGCTGAGATCAGCCGGCGACTCACCGAACTCGGTGGCGGTCGTCTCGTCGTGTCGGACCGCCGGTTCGACACGACAGCGTCCGATGCCGAGGTTCGCGCCACAATCTCAGGACGGTTGGACGGGTCGCCGTACTCCGACGTCATCTGGCTGCGTCGCATCGACGACGCCTGGTTCGTCGCGCTTAGATCCCGCGCAGCTTGACTGCCTACCAGCCGTGGTCTCCCGCCGACCTCGCGGCAGCTCCTGGGAAACGTTTCGCGAACGTGCGATAGACGGGTGTGCCGGGCAGGCCGTCGTGGATGGCGAACACCACGTGGTCGAATCGGTCGACCACCTGCAGTGCGTCGGCGAAAGCGCCCGCCACCGTGGCGGGATCGTTGCGGAAGACCCCGCACCCCCACGCACCCAACACGATCGTCCGATGCCCGTGCGCGGCGGCGACCTCCAGCACCCGCCGGGCACGCCGGGCCAGCACCGCCGGCACGTCCGCCGCGTGCTCGGGCTGGTTGCGGAGGATCGCGCCCAGGTTCGGCGCCGCAGCGGTCAGGAAGGCCGTCGAGTACGGCTGATCGAGCAGGTTGCCCCTGTCGTCGCGGAACACCGGCACGCCCGGGGAGTAGATGACCCGGTCGCTGTATCGCAGATCCGGCTGTCCGCGATGGAACGCGTAGAACTCCGGCGCGGCGAGGAGACACGGGTACAGCGCCGACGAACGAGCGATGCTCTCCTCCTGCGCCTTGGCCCCACCAAGGAACCCGCCACCGGGGTTCTTGGCCGACGCGAACACCAGGCACGCCGCACCCGGTCCAAGCCGACCGGCCGCCTGCAACGTCGACTCGTCCGTCACCTCGACCTTGCCGGCGCCAGGCCCCGGGCTTCCCACCGGGAGCACCTCGTCCGGCAGGTGATGACGAGTGCCGGCGACCGCGGCACGGACGGACCCACCGATGACAACATCATTCCCGGTGCCGTTGCGATAGCTTCCCGACTCGGCGATCGCGACCGTCTGTCGAGCAATCTCGCGAAGACGGCCACTCACCCGACGCGCCCACATGCACCAGGACCAATGATCTGCACGGTGACACGCTAGGCAGTCCCGTCCCGACCGGGCAACCAATCAGCGACCCCGGTTGGCGTCGTCGCCCTGCCGTACCGCGCGGACGTCACATAGACGGGTCGGCATCAACTGATACCATGCGCTCGCCTTGGCCCCTGAAGGAGAGACACCCAGGTGAAGAAACTGTCGAGCGTCGCGTCCGTGCTCGCACTGGCGATGGGAATCGCCATCGCCCCGGCGGCGGCTGCCTACGCCGCCACCAACAGGAGCGGGGCGGAACGGCTGAACATCCCGAACAGCAGTGCGTGCAAGGCCGGCCGTACGGTCATGCAGGGCATGGTGGCAGGGCCGGGCGGCCAGCTCTACATCATCTTCACGAAGGCGGCCGGCGCGGAACCGGTCCTGTCCAGGTGGTTGCGGGACGGCTCAACCTGGGACGGCACCAGTTGGGTCTGCGCCGGGGCGCCAACCTCGATACCCACCCTCGGCCACGGTAACGACCTCGCCTACAACTCGAACTACCTGGGCCAGGGTCCGGCCTTGATTGCCACTCAGGGGAGCCAGTCCGCGTTTCTGAGCGACAAGGTGACAATCGTGCGCCTGAACGCCGACGGGTCTGTCGGCACTACCGGGGAAGTGCGCCTACCGATAGGCAACATCAGCGGCCTCTGCTACAGCGCGACGGCTGCCGGCGGGGCTGGCAAATATGCCGCTCGGCGGTTGGGCAGCCTGTGGACCCATCCCGGTGCCGGCGCGCTCACGAGTGGATGGACGCTGGTGAAGAGCAACCTGACCAGCCACGATAATCGGTCCGACCAAGGCATCGACTGCTCGGAGAACTACATCTGGAACACCAGGTCGATCAACACCTCCACGCCCACCACCGGATGGAACTGGGTGTACCAGTACAACTGGTCCGGCGGCGACGTGGAGAGCGACATCGGCATTCCGGGGAACAACCTGACCGACGAGATCGAAGATGTCACCCATGTGGGGAGCGAATTCTTCGTCGGTGTCAACCGAAACGACGGGCTCGCCGACTCCGTGAAGGTGCTCACCGAATAGGTTCGATCACCATCTGACCGATCGTCGCGTCCGCGCCCCTTCGGAAGTGCCCGAGCAAACCGGTCAGCGCCGGACCGTCATCGGGAGCGGACGCCGCCCGTTGCTCGGCTGCCCTTGCACGGACGGCAGCGCGGCCAGTTCGGCGGCGTACTCGCGGACCAACGCCGGGAGGCGGTACCTGCCGGGCTCGTCGAGGTAGACCAAGTGCGTGTCGATCAGCTCCTCCAGTGCCCGCCACGCCCGTTCGGTGTTGACGCCGAGCCGCGCCGCGGCGCCGTCCGGCAGCAACTGCCCGTCCGGTGCGCCGCCGAGCAGCTCGAAGAGCCGACCGGCCACCTCGTCCTCCGAGCGGACCGCTGCGTAGCCGGTGGCGAGTCGATCTCGCATGGAGAGGTCACCGTGGGCCAGCCAGTCCAGCCGCCCACGCCCGTCGCCGACCTGCTCGACCAGCCGACCTACGGGCAACGCCGGTCGGCCGGCCAGTCGGGCGCCAGCGACCCGCAGGGCCAGGGCCGAGCCGGAACAGAGCCGGAGCAGCTCACGCGTCGCGGCAGGATCGGCGTCGAGGCGCTCCGGGCCCGCCAGCACGCCGAGCAGGACCCGCCCCTCGGCGTCACCGAACGCGCCGACCGTGATCCGACGTACCCCGTCGAGACTCTGCAACTGGCGCTGGCCGACCACGACAAGCGCGGGCCCGGGACCGGCGGGGATCAGCGGGCGCGCCTGCGCTGCGTGGGTGACCCCGTCCAGCACCACGAGGATCCGGCGGCCGGAGAGCTGGGAGCGGAGCCGACCGACCCACTCCTCTGGGCGCTTCGGAACGTCGACGGCGGCGACGCCGAGGCTGCGCAGCACCCGTGCGACGACTTCCTCGGCCGCCACATCGGTCCGGTACCCGAGGTCGATGTAGACCTGACCATCGGGGAAGGCGTCCGCGACGGTGTGAGCGGCGCGGACCGCGAGCGCGGACTTACCACCGCCAGCGGTGCCGCAGACGACCGCGACAGCGGGCGTCGGGCCAGTCACCGCGGCGACCACGTCGGCCAGTTCCCGGGTACGCCCCACGAAGGCGACCAGGTCCGCCGGAAGCTCACGGGGCGCCACCCGGCCCTCGTCGACGGCCGGCTCGGGCGTACGGGCAACAACGACCCGCTCGACCCACGCAGCCGACACGGGCGGCACCCAGCTCAGCTCAGGCGACCGGTCGAGCATCGAGCGGTGCAGTGTCGCCAGCTCGCTGCCCGGCTCGATGCCGAGTTGGTGGTAGAGGCTGTCTCGGGCGGCTCGGTACGCCGACAGCGCGGCGGGGGTGTCGCCGCATCGGTAGAGGGCGAGCATCAACTGACCCCACGCCCGTTCCCGCAACGGATGGGCCGCAAGGTGCTCCCGCAGACCGGCGAGCAAGTCGGCGTGCTCACCGACAGTCAACCGAACCTCGGCCAACTCCTCGAAGATCTGCAGCCGCTGCTCGTCCAGCGTCGCCCACCGATTGTCCAAGGAGGTGCTGCGCGGTACACCCCCACCGGCTGGCCCGCGCCATTGGGCGAGGGCATCGGTGAGCTGGACGATCACGGCCACGGCGTTGCCGCTGTCACGTCCCGCCCGAGCGTCCCCCGCCAGGCGGAGAAACTCGACGACGTCCAACTCGCCCGCGGCCAACCGCAGCTCGTACCCGCCCGGGTGGGCGACGATCCGGTCGCCTACCGCGCGGCGTAGGCCGGCCACGTGAGAGCGGAGGTTCGCCACCGCCGACGCGGGAGTGGCATCCGCCCAGACCATGTTCGATAGCCGGTCCAGCGAGACCGGCCGGTTCGCCTCAAGGGCAAGCCCGGCGAGCACCGCACGACGCTTTGCGGCACTTACCGTCACGAGCCGACCATCGACCCGTAGCTCCACATTGCCCAACAATCGAATATCGATCTTCATCTCACCGCTCCCCCGTTGAACCTTGAGCGCGCTCTCAGGCTAGGCGGCGTCGCATCGGCACGACAAGACTTGCACGGGGCATCGAAATGGTGACGAACGTCTATGTTTGACGACGGCGTGTCGATGTAACGGAATTGGCAGAAAAAACGCCCGGGATGGTTGTGCAACCAGGCCGCCCGAACCGACTGGCTCCGTGATCTGATGGTAGGCAACAAATCGGGCGCTTCGGTAGGCGGGCCCCGGGTGCAGGGCTCTTAGACGACCCGCGAGAGAGTCGCCACACCGGATACCGAGCCACGGGAATGCCCAGGGCGGCCAGGGCTGCGAGGGCTGCGAGGGCATTCCCGCCACGACGATTGGTGGACGACCGAACCCTGTTCGACACCAACTAGGACCCGGTCGCGCGTTCGGTCACTACCTCGCCAGGAGTGTTACCGCCAGCATGAGCACGAAGAGGGCAACAGCAATACCATTGAAGGTCATCACCATCGAGGAGCGCTTCGCGCTCCGCCGAGTCGGCGCCCCAAGGTAGCCCTTTGCGAAAGTGACCACCGGTGCAACGTACTCGATCTCGGCGGTTCGCCCGGACCCGACAGCGACAACCGCCTCTGCGCGACCAGCCCGAAGAGGGAGGATGTAGGGCACCCATGCCTGTACGCGATGGCGACCTGCGGCGACCGAAAGACGGTGAGTGCCCCAGGAAAGCGTCATCGGCTCCCCGCCGTCGAGTGACAGCCGGGGCTTGCTGGCCGAGTAGAGGAAGCTACCGGCCGGGCGGCTGAAGGTGACGGACACCTTCCCCTCTTGAACGGCGGGGCTTTCATTCTTCATCGTCAAACCCATTCGTCATTGTTGAAGCCACCTCCGGGGTCGATCCCGAATATTCTCAATGCCGTCGCCGGAGCGGCGGCGCCTCACCGACGTTGCGCCACCATGTCGCGGCGCAGCAGAACCACACAGGCCACGATTCCGAGGGCAGTGAGAGACAGCGCCCCCACGGCCAATGCCGAGTACGGACGCGTCCGGTTCCGGACCACCTCCGTCGGATCACCGGCGGAGTACTCGACCTCCATGCGGTCGCCCTCGTTCGGGCAGGAAGTGCCACAGTAGACCCAGGCCTCATACCGGGTGGCATCGACAAAGTACTCAACCTTCGCCTCGCCCTGTCGGCCCGGCACGACGTCCAGCGCCAACCCGCTGACGACCTGCCCGTCGCTGTACGTGCCATTGCGAAACCAGAACGCGCCCGCCACTGACGATGCAGCCACCAGGAACAGCATCGCCAAGACGGCGATCAGGGCCACAAGTACACGCGCTCGGCGGTCGTCAAAGTCAGGCCGCATTTCTGCTCCCTCAACACCGTGGTCGGGGGCCGCTGGGCACTTCACCTAGCGACCCCCGACACGTCGTCACGACATGATCTCGGACTGCCTACTTACCATCGAGAAATTGGTTGAACAGAAGGCCGCCCGGGTAAAGCTGGCCAGCCGTCCAGGCTCCCGCCTGAGCGGCAGATCCGGCAACGAAGTGATTGTACGGAGTGTCCCAGAACTTGGCTCCGGCCACGCGGGCCCCCGGTACCGCAGCGAACATTCCATCCATGAAGGCACCGGTGTACGTGTCAGCGTAGTCCGTCGCCGTGGCTGTCCCGGCCTTCTCCTTCTCCCGGAGGTTGTAGCCGCGTGACATGATGCTCGCCCCGGCGACGATCAGTGCCAGCCCGGTGCAGGCACCTGCGGAGATGATGATGCAGAGGCCCGCAGCCGCCAAGCCCACATATCCGCCGTACTTGTTCCACCAGTCGGCGGCGCCCGCGACGAGCTCCGAGTCCATGACCTGGTTGGCGACCTCCTTCGTGTTCTCCCAGGCCTCACCGGCTTCCTTCTTGACGTCCTCCCACGCGTCCTCCATCGCCGGCACGGCGGTCTCGTCCCACCACTCGGGAATGTCCTCGGTAACGAACTCCGGAACTGTGTTCGTGACGAATTCATCCGCCGCGTTGTAGGCGTCCTCCGCGCAGTCCCCCCAGGTAAGAGGATTCCAACTACACGACGAGTGACCGTCGATCTCGACCCGGGAGATCGGGTTACCCCCGGCGAACGCGTACCGGTTGGCGTTCCACGGGTCAAGGCCGAGCCGTTGATCGGCCAGAGCGCCGTTGTAGCTGTCTCGCGTCAGGAACCGGTTGAGGCCCGGGTCGTAGTTTCGGAAGCCCATGTCGTAGGTTCCCGAGCCACCACCCTGCACTCGCTTAGCGTTGTACCGGTAGGTGTTGTACGGCTCCTTGTCCGGGTTCGCGGGATCCGGCCTGTCGAGACCCGTGAACTGGGCCGTATCGTCGCTCCCGTAGGCGTTGTAGCCGTAGGTGGCCAGCGTGTCTCCGTTGCTCCCCGTCAACACCTCGACATCAGTGCGCGTGTTGTACCCGTAGTAGGCGTACTCCGTCGTGCCGCCCGCCTTGTGGGTGAGCTGCGCGAGCCGTTCGCCCCAGGGCGAGTAGTGGTAGGAACGCGTGATCGAGCCCGCCACCTCCTCGTCGATGACATCGCGCGACAGACCCAGGTAGTTGAAGGTGACGGTCTTCTCCTGGCCGGTGCCGGCGTTGGTCGTCTCGGTCCTGGTGCGATCCAGCGGATCGAACGTGTACTTGGTGACGGATGTGCTGGTCCGGTTCTCGATGATCCGATCGAAGCCGTCGTAGACATTCCGCTGGAGCAGCGTGCCACCGGAGGTGACGGTGTTCAGGCGGCCGAACGGATCGTAGTTGTACGAGGACGTGATCCCGGAGGTCGTCGACGTCAGCAACCGGTTTCGGTCGTAGTCGAACGTGGTGTTGACGCCACCGACCGACTGACTGACGACGTTGTTGTTGGCGTCATGGACGTAGTTCTCGGCGCCGGCACCGGTGCCGGTCTTGGTGACCGACGCGAGCCGGTCCCGCGGATCGTAGGTGTAGTCGTACTGCGTGCTCAGAGTCGCCGAATTGTCGTCGGCGTCCATCTTGGTCGTCGTATCGCGCTTGCGGTTCCCGTTGAGGTCATACTCCATGTGGTGGTCCGCGACCAGGTTGCCGCCGGCCGTTTTCTCAACCTGGGTCTTCGGCTGCCCGTCCAGGTAATACGTGTAGTTGACGAGGTTGCCGTTGCCCTTGACCTGCTGGAGTCGCTCCCCCCGGTCGGTGTACGTGAAGCTGGTCGTCTTCCTATCCGGATCGTTCGCGGACGCCCCGTTGACAACGGTCTCCACCAGGTCACGCGCCTCGTACGTGTATGCGGCATATTTTCGGTCGTGCCCGACCGTCAGCGGTGATCCGTTCTCGTTGTAGGTGAAGGACGTCGCGTTCTTCAGCGCGTCCGTCTTGTACTCGCGGACCTCCTCGACCTGGTTGAGGCCCGTGTAGGTCATTTCGTAGGCGTCGATCAGTGCGTCGAGGCTCTTGTCCTCGATCGTCGTCTGGTTGCCATTCGGATCGTAGTGGTATCGGTAGTCGACCTTCTCGTCGTCAGTCTCGCCCGAGTTGTCGCGGACCAGCTTGACCGCGTCGGCGACGACGGTTCCACCAGCCTCGTCGGTCAAAGTGACCTTGTGGCTGTTGCCTTCGGCGAAGCTGTACGAGCCGAGGCTGACCCACGTTCCCGTGTTGGTGGTTTGGTCGACCGTCTTCACTGCGTCCCCGCCGCCGTGCTTCACGGTGTATTTCGCGTCGGTGGCGGCGCCGGTGATCTCTGGGTAACGGGCGAACACCTCGTACGTACCGTTCTGCGGCACGTTGAGCTGCCAGGTGAAGGTGTTCGTCCCGGTCCCCGCCGGCCGGGTGGCGTAGTTGGGGCCGTGTTTCCCGGTCGCCGACGTCGCGGTGGTCCAGGTGCCGGCAGCCGTGACGTTGTTGAAATCGGAGTTGTCTACCAGGACCACGTGCTTGCCGACCGGTACGCCGTCGTCGGTGCGGGACGCGAGCTTGCCGTCCGGGAAGTATGACCAGGTCATCGTCCGGTTCGACGACCCACCCGCCGACGTCACCGTGCGCGCGGTCTGGGCACCGAGCTTGTTGTAGTCGTACGACGTGACGACGTCCCACGGGTCGCTGCTGGTCTTCGTCCAACCGTTGTCAAAGTAGCTGTAGGTCGTGTCGTTGCGGACCGACTCGCCCGCCGACGGCGGCACACTGACCTTCGCCAGCCGGCCCACATCGTCGTACTCGTATGTGGTGACATCTGCGGTCTTGTAGCGGGCATCGTCCTTGTCGTACGCGGTCCGGGTTTCCTTTACCCGGTTCAGTTCGTCGTAGACGGTGACCGTGGCGAAGTCGTCCGGGTCGTCGGTGCTCGCGACGCCTCGCGGAGTGATCAGTCGGGTCTGGTTGCCAACCTGGTCGTACTCGTACTTGGTGGTGCGATAGGTGATCGTCCCAGCCTCGTTCTTGTGCGGCACCTTGACCTCACTCGGCTTGCCCCGTGGGTCGAGAACGACCTCGGTGGTCTGACCGAGCTGATCGGTCGTGGCCTTCACCAGGCCATCACGATCGAACGTGGTGGTCGAGAACTTACCCAGAGCGTCCGTGGTCTTGATCAACCGATGCGCCCTGTCATAGTCGTACAGCGTTGTGTAATCGGTGGTCGACGTCGACGCGTTCTTCCGCGGGTCGATCACCTTTCTCACGTCGCCGACGTTGTCGTACTCGTAGGAGATCTTGTGGCCCTCGGCGTTCGTGACGTTGGTGACCTGGTAGATCTCGTCGTAGGCGTTGGTGGTGACGAAGTCACCGGTTGACGGCGTCAGGTTGCCCTTCGGCTCGGTGGTGGTGAGCAGGTTGCCAACCTTGTCGTAGGTGTAGGAGGTCCTTCGCTCCGGATCACCCATGACGTCGACCGGCGCCAGCGAGTAGCTGAGCTGGTCAGCCTTGTCGTAGGACGCCGTGGTGACGGCGCCGTTCGGGGCGAACGACTCGTAGACGTTGTCGTTCTCGTCGTACTTCGGAGCCGGCGTAGTGATGTAATCGCCGCCGGCCTGGTTGACCGGGGCCTTGTTCTCCAGCGGACGGCCGAACGTGTCGTACGTCTGGGTGGTGTCCTTGCTGTGGGCGTCAGTGACCTTCAGGACGTTGCCGCGGACGTCGTAGGCGAACGTCGTCGCCTTCGTCTTCGCGTCGATGATCTTTTGCGGGTAGCCGTTCGCGTCGAACAGGTCATTCTTCGTGGTGTTGCCGTTGGCGTCGGTCGCTGTCAGCATCTGGCCCCACGCGTCATACGTGTATGAGGTCCGGTAGTCGTCCGGATCTGACGTGGTGTTGCCGATCGGGTCGACCAACCACGCCAGGTCGCCGTCGGCCTCGTAGCCGAAGGTGTGCTTACGGCCCTCCGGGCTGGTCTTCTCCGTCAGGTCCGCGACATAGCCGTTGAGCTGGCGCTGGTAGGCCAGGACGGTGCCCGGCGTGCCGTTGGCGACGGCCTCGGCGTCCCTGGTCTCGGTCGGGTAACCGGTCTTGGCATCGTATGCCCAGGTGGAGACCGCACCGTTGGCCTCTTCCAGCCGGATGACGTTGTGGTCGTCGTCCCAGCCAAGCTTGGTGATCTCGGACTTGGCGTTGTTGGTCTGGACGGGCCGGCCATAACCGTCCATCTGGTACGCGGTCGTGTGGTTCTCCGCGTCCAGGACCGTGGCGTTGATGTTCTTGCCCTGCGAGCCATCCGGGTCTACGTAGCCGAACTGGGTCGGGTGGCCGAGCCGGTCGGAGTAGGACTTGGTCGTCCAGTGGAACGCGGGGTCGTCACCGGTCTGCGGGTAGTTGTAGACGAGGCCGGTGGCGTTGCCCCGCGGGTCGGTGACCTTCACCAGCTTGACGTTCTTGTTTCCCTGCGTCATGTCGTAGGCGAACTTGAACGTCTTCGGGTCGCCATTGGTCGACCCTGCACCGTCGATGAGCTCACCGAGCAGACCCTTGTCCGTGTAGGTGAAGGTGAGCTTGCGTCCCGAGATGTCGGTGATCTGCGAGACGTGATCGATGATGTGCGGGTTGGTCAGGTTGGTCGCCGACGCCTTGGCCCAGGTGGTGTCGTCGATGTAGGAGTAGCTCTGCCCCTTGGCGTAGTAGTCGATGGTCAACGTCTGCCGGCCGGTTGCGTCGGTCAGGTATCGCAGGAACTTGGTCGGCTTGTTGTTGGACTTACGCTCCTCGTAGGTGAAGCGCATCTCGTTGCCGTTGTTGTCCACCGCACTGGAGAGAAAGCCCTCGCAGTCGTAGTAGAACTGCGTGCGGTCCGGCTTGGTCAGCCGCCAGGCCCGCGGCTCCTGCGTGTTCGGCTTGCAGTCAAGACTGGTCACCTTTTCCAGGTACAGGTGGACGCCCTTGGGACTCTTCCACTCACTCGCCGCCGCGTCCCAGGTGAACCAGTGGCTGGTGCCGTCACCATCGGTCATGGTGACCTTGGTGGGGTTCGGGTTCGGGTGGAAGTCCAGCGGAGTGCCCAGGCGCATCATCGACGACGCCTGCAGCGACCAGCCGAACCCGGCGACACTGTCGGTGGTGTCCAGCGAGTTGTAGGACATCCGCACGAACGTCGACAGGCCACGCGACGGGTTGGTGAGGGCGTTGTACGACCAGACGGTGTTGCCGGCATACAGGTTGTTCATGAGGGTGCCGCCGGCGCCGGTGTTCTTCCCCGCGTACGAGTAGAACTTCTCCAGGCCAAGCTGGTCCGAAGTGGGCTCTTCGACCGCCACGTTCTGCGGCAGTGGCGTGATCGCCGGGACGGTTTCCGACAGCTTCCTACCGGTCAGCTTGTTGCGCAGGTCCCACTGCAGCACGTAGTCGGTGCGCTTGTTTCCCTCCGTCGACGACGGCGGGGTCTTCAGCTGCGCGGTCACGTCGACCGTGCCACCGGCCGGGATGCTCTCGGGCAGTGGCGTCTTCAGCTCGTAGGTGGCGTCGGCGCCGTCGGTGGTGCCGTCGGCCCGCTTCCAGTCGTACGCCAGCTCCCAGTCCGTCGGGTTCCAGGCGGCCAGGGTCGGGTTCGACAGGGTCACCGGCACGCTGTAGCTGCTGTTCGGCGTGGTCAGCTTCGGCGTGGCCGCCGCGTAGTAGGTCGACTCGGCGGTCTGCTCCAGGTAGGTGACCTCCAGCGTCGGGCGCAGCATCGGCTCGGCGCCTTCGGAGGACAGCAGCATCGCACGCGCCGTCTGGTTAGTCTCATCGCGCTGCCGCAACAGGAAACCCTTGTTGTCGGCGGGCGCGGCGAGCCAGCCCTTGACCGCGGGCGTGACGTTCCAGTTCTCCCACTCCGGATCGTTGGTGAACCCGTTGAAGCTCGCCTTCCAACTGGCGTCGTAGTCACCACCGCCGCCGGTGGTGAGCCACGGGGTGGTGCCGTTGCTGGTGCGCCAGGTCGCCTTGGTCTCATCGAACGCCGTCGTCAGTCTGTAGACGTCGACGTTCTCGTCAGTGTCGTCACCCGGGTAGAGGTAGGTGTTGTACATCCGCAGTTGCGCGTCGACCACCTGCGCGCTGCTCGGAATCCCGGCCAGGTCGGGGAACTTGACCAGACCGCGGGTGTCGCCGTAATAGGACGAGTTGTTGCCCGGGCTGACGTACGGGTCGCCGTCGTAGACGTCCACGTTCTCCGTCGGCCGTCCCGCCGACAGTGTCGTGTCGGTCTGACCGGTGCGGTAGATCCGGGTGATCCGGCCCGCCTTGGGCAGCATCGCCGCCTGTGTCGGACCGGCGAGCACCTGCCCGTCGCGGGTCTTCACCGCAATCATGTAGTAGTAAAATTTCCGGTCCATCGGGTCGGTGTTGTCGGCCGCCGTCGGCACCGCCGTGGTGTCCTGGTACGTCCGTGTGCCGGTGGAGACCGGGGCAATCAGTGTCGCCGCCGACGGGGAGAAGTTCTGGTGCACGCTACGGTGCACCTGGTACTCGACGATGTCGTCACCGGTCGACGTGGACGGATCGGCGTACCCCGGCCAGTCGAGTAGCGCACCCGTCGACGTGATCGTCGTCGGCGGCGCCACCGTCACACCCTGCCGGCCATACGTCACGACCAGCTTCGGCAGGTTGAAGTCCCGGCGATCATTGTTGTAGGCGTACTCCGAGGCTTCGTAGGTCGGCCCGCCGCGACCCTTGGTCGCCTCGTCGAGGGCCTTGACCATGAACCCGTAGTTCGCCGTGCCGTTGACCCACTCCTGCACCACGTTGCGCACCGGGAACGAGTTCCAGACGCTGGACTTGGCGTACTGCTTCACCGCGCCGGCCTTGGTGAACCGCACCGCGTCGGCGTTGGCGGACGTGCCCGGAACGCCGTTGAGTACCACCTTGCCGGTGGTGCCCGCGACGAACGGATGGGTTCCCAGCGTCAACCACTTGCCCGCGCTGGACGGCGTGGTCTGGTCGACGGTGTACTTCTTGGACCCGCCGGAGAAGTGCACCGTGTACGGAGCGTTCGTCGGTCGGTCGGAGGCACCCACGTAGTGGACCTCCACTTGGTAGTCGCCAGACTCGGTGATGGTCGGCACCCAGGTGTGGGTGTCCGTCGAAAGACTGCTGGCGTGGTACTTGTAGTCGCCGTTGATCGCCTTCGGCGTCAACGTGGTGTTCCCGGAGTACGGCCACGATCCAGTAACCGACGTACCGGCGTCGCCGTCGTCCTTGGTGACGGTGTTGGCCGCTGGCGCACCGGCGAGCTTGTCGCTCATGGTGCCCCACGTCGCGGTGTCTTCGGTCCAGTCCGCGGTCACCCGGTGCGCCTGCATCGGCACGTCGTAGGCCCAGTGGGTGTGGGTCTGCGAGTAGTACAGCTGAAGCTGGGCGTCGTCGATCGGCGTGTTGTCCGGGATCGTGTCCAGGTTGAACTTCAGCAACGAACGCCAGGTGGCCGCCGCGGTCGTGCCCACGTTCAACTGGTAGGTGTCGTTGTAGTTCGTGGTGGTGGCACCCGAATAGATCGCCACGTCCTGGGCGTCGTCCGGCACCGGTTGGATCTTGATGGTCGGGTCAATCACCACCGGGTAGACCCGGGCCGGGTCGGCCAGCCAAGCGGCGTCCGCGGACACCGTGACCGTCGTCTGCCCATACATTTGCTGCACACGCTGGGAGACCTTGTCACTCCACACCTTGCCGTGCGGCGATGACGCGTCGTCCTTGTCGTCGTACATGAACGGCGCCGGCATCACGAAGACCGGCTCGCCGCCGTCGCGGCCCAGAAACGCGATGGAGCCGTCCTGGCGCTGCTGCGCGGTAAGGCCGGCCGTGTCGAGGGTGAACGTGTACGACGCCGGCCCGGCGGGGGCCTTGCGCAGCACGATCTTCTCCTTGAGGGCGGTGGCGGTGACGTCGTAGACGACGTCCGCACCACCGGCCAGGTTCTTGTAGGTGACCGTCGAACCGGTGACCGTCGGGCTCACGCTCTTGGCGGCTCCGGCCAGGCCCAACTCGATGCTGCGGCCGTCCTGCTCGAAGCGGACCAGTTGCTTGGAGCTGTCACCGAAGAGGCTGGTGAAGGTGTTGGTCCGGTTGCTCTGGACGTAGCCCTTGTCGTTGGTGGGCTTGACTTTGGTGTCGATGGGTTGGAAGCGGCCCTTGGAATCCTTGTAGTGCAGCGGCACCGCCGAGATCTCCGCCTGGGTCCGCCCATCGGCGAGCTGGTAGACGCGGCTGTTCGCGGTGCGCTTGCCGGTCAGCTCCTTGACCCGCTTCTGCGGCGACCACACCTTGGCCGGCGGCGGTTTCTCGTGGACCGCCAACGCGGCGCTGACCGCCTCGGGCCTGGCCCGGTCCGATCCTCCGCCTCCGACCAGGCTTCCGGCGGCCTTACCGACCCGGGAGAGGAAACCGGCGTCCTCAACGGCGCTCGCCGTACGGTCCGCACGGTCCGTTGCGTCGGAATACCGGTCCGGTAGGACCTCCGTCCCGCCCAGCGTCGCCACCAGAACCAGCGCCAGCCCCCCGATCAGGGGACCCCGCAATCTCGTCTTCACCCGTTTCCCTCCGGTCTGCAGACAGACACGTCGGGTGGAGGTTAGGAACGGGTGATATACGGAGCGGCATCGCTCAGCTACTTTCCAGCAGCGACCCCCATTCGAGCGAGGGCTCGGGAAATCTCCACGAGGACGTCAGCGGCGCAGGGTGAGGATGAGGTCAGCGACCAGGGCTGTCCAGCCGGTCTGGTGCCACGCGCCCAGGCCGGCCCCGTTGTCACCGTGGAAGTACTCGGGGAAGGCGATCAGGTCCCGCCAGTCCGGGTGGGTCTGAAACAGCTGCGCAGCGCCGTAGATCGGGCGTCGACCCCAGTCGTCCTGGGTGAAGAGCGCGATCAGCCGGGCCGAGAGGTCGTCGGCGATCTCGTCCAGGGTGTGCTTCACGCCGGAGCGGGTCGGGTACTCCACCTGGAGGTCGTCGCCGAAGAACGCCGCGTAGTCCCGCAGCGCGCTGATCAGCAGGAAGTTCGTCGGCATCCAGATCGGACCGCGCCAGTTCGAGTTGCCGCCGAACAGTCCGCTGGTCGATTCGGCCGGCTCGTAGCCGACGGAGAACTCCTGCCCGCCGAGGGTGACCGAGAACGGCTTGTCCAGGTGTGCGCGGGACAGCGTCCGGAGGCCGAAGTCGGAGAGGAACTCGTCCGGGTCGAGCATCCGGGCGAGCAGCCGGACGACCTGCTCCGGGCCGACCATGGAGAGCAGTCGCTGCTGCCGGCCGTCCGGGCCCAGCCGGCGGACGCCGATCACCTGGGCGTACTCCGGTCGGTTGGTGAGGAACCAGCGCAACCGCGCGCCCAACTCGGGTATGCGGTGCAGGGTCTTCGCGGTGAGCCGGGTAGTCGCGGCCAACGGCAGCAGGCCGACGACGGAACGGACCTTCAGCGGCACCTTCGTGCCGTCGGCGAGGCGCAGCACGTCGTAGAAGAAGGCGTCCTCGTCGTCCCACAAACCCTGTTCGTACGCGGCGGCGGCGATGTAGGCGAAGTGCTCGAAGAACTTGGTGGCGGTGTCCACCCAGGTCCGGTCGTGTTCGGCGAGCACGATCGCCATGTCCAGCATGTTCAGCGCGTACATGGCCATCCAGCCGGTGCCGTCGGACTGCTCCAGCACACCGGCGACCGGCAGCGCCGCCGAGCGGTCGAACGGCCCGACGTTGTCGAGCCCGAGGAAGCCGCCCTCGAAGACGTTGTTGCCGCCGGTGTCCTTGCGGTTGACCCACCAGGTGAAGTTGAGCAGCAGCTTGTGCATCACCCGGGCCAGGAAGTCGTAGTCCCGGCCGCCGTCGATCTCGAACACCTTCAGCGCCGCCCACGCGTGCACCGGCGGGTTCACGTCACCGAACGCCCACTCGTACGCCGGGATCTGGCCGTTGGGGTGCAGGTACCACTCGCGCAGCAGGAGCAGCAGTTGGTCCTTGGCGAAGCCCGGGTCGACCCGGGCGATGCTCACGCAGTGGAAGGCCAGGTCCCAGGCCGCGTACCAGGGATATTCCCAGGGGTCGGGCATGGAGATGACGTCGAAGCTGGTCATGTGCCACCAGGCGCTGTTGCGACCGTGTCGACGCCCGGCCGGCGGCGGCGTCGAGCCCGGGTCGCCTTCGAGCCAGCGCTTGACGTCGAAGTGGTAGAACTGCTTGCCCCACATCAGACCGGCGATGGCCTGCCGGGCGACCAGCGCCTCGTCGGGGCTGGCGGCTGCCGGGATCACCCCGGCGAAGAAGCGGTTCGCTTCGGCCCGTCGCGCCCACACCACGGCCTCGAAGCCGTCGCTGAGGTCGGCCGGCGGCGGCGGCGCGGCGGCCGGGGGCGACGCGGTACGGGTGAGCCGCAGCCGGATCTGGCGCTGCTCGCCGGCCGGCACGTCGAGCACGTAGTGCAGCGCGCCCTTGGTGCCCTCCCGGGCCGGGTTGACCGTGGCCGCGCCGTTGACGACGTGGTCGTTGATGCCGTCCTTCGGGTACGGGGAGCGGCCGGGCAGGTCCCAGAGCCGTTCGGCGTTGGTGTCGTTGTCGCAGAGCAGCGGCACGGGGCCGCCGTCGCCCTCCAGCAGCAGTTGGCCGAGCACCCGGTGCTCGCCGACGAGCCGGGTGCCCTGGCCGGTCAACTGGGGGATCCGGTCGCCGCCGGGCAGACCCCAGGCCCAGGTGTTACGGAACCAGAGGGTGG
This sequence comes from Micromonospora inaquosa, assembly GCF_003857055.1. Taxonomy (GTDB): domain Bacteria; phylum Actinomycetota; class Actinomycetes; order Mycobacteriales; family Micromonosporaceae; genus Micromonospora; species Micromonospora inaquosa. The sequence continues at coordinate 42,561 of NZ_QGSZ01000356.1, forward strand.
GCAGGACGTGCAGGGTCGCCGCCTGGTCGCCCCGGTTGGCGACGGTCACCACCATGCACAGGTCGGTCGGGGACGCCTTGGCGTAGTCGACGGTCACCGCCCAGTACCGGTCGTCGTCGAAGATTCCGGTGTCCACCAGCTCGTACTCGGTGTCGTCGCGGCCGCGCAACGCGTTCACCGCGACGAGTTCGTCGTACGGGAAGGCGGCCTGCGGGTAGTGGTAGCGCCAACGCATCCAGGAGTGGGTGGGCGTGGAGTCCTCGTACCACCAGTACTCCTTGACGTCCTCGCCGTGGTTGCCGCCGTCGCCGCCGAGGCCGAACATCCGCTCCTTGAGGATCGGGTCCTTGCCGTTCCAGAGGGCGAGGGCGAAGGCGAAGGTTTGTCGTTCGTCGCAGACGCCGGCCATCCCGTCTTCATTCCACCGGTAGGCTCTGGACCGCGCGTGGTCGTGCGGGAAGTAGTCCCAGGCCGTACCGTGCTCGCTGTAGTCCTCCCGTACCGTCCCCCACGCCCGTTCGGACAGATAGGGACCCCATGCGCGCCAGTCCTGCTCCCCCGAGTCGGCCTGGGCGAGCCGGAGCCGCTCAGCGTCGGGTGGCGAGGCGTCGGAGGACGATCGGTCAGTGATCACGTGCACATCTTTGACGTCGCCGCGGTACTTGACCACAGCGGCCATTCTCGTCGTGGCGTGTTACACCCCGCCGCCGGTGGAGGAAAGTTGATCGACATTCACTTCGGCCCGCAGATCTGCGGCGATCTGACCAGCGCCGCCAGCCGGGAGTGGCTGGTCCCCGACGGCCTTGGTGGCTATGCGATGGGCACGGTCGGAGGGTTGCGGACCCGTCGCTACCACGGTCTGTTGGTGGTTCCCGGCGAAACGCCGGCGTCCCGTCAGGTGGGACTGGTCAGTCTCGATCCGGCGGTCACCCTGCCGTCCGGCGCGCGGGTGCGCCTCGGCGCGCACGAGTGGGCCTCCGGTGACGTGGACCCGCGCGGCTTCGAGCTGTTGGAGCGCTTCGACCTGGTCGACGGGCTGCCCCGGTGGCGGTGGCGGATCGGCGCGGTGGTGATCGAACGGGAGTTGGCCATGCTGCCCGGCCGCTCCTGCGTCGCGGTGGTGCACCGGCTGGTTGCCGGTGGTCCGGTCCGGCTGGAGCTGTCGGCCGCCTGCACCTGGCGGGACGCGCACGGCGAACGGCGGGCCGACGGCCCGATCCCGCAGGTCGAGGCGGTGGCCGACGGCGCGGTGGTCGAGGGCGCGTACCGGCTCGCCGGCCCGGGTTGGGCCCCCGAGGGGCAGTGGTGGCTGGGCGTGCACCACCGGGAGGAGGCCAACCGGGGTCTGCACCCGGACGAGGACCTCTGGTACGCGGGCCGCTTCTCCGGCGAGCTGGAACGCCCCGGCGACACGGTGTCGGTGCGGGCCTGGGCCGGTCGACTCGACGAGGAGCCGCCGCCGGCCACGGAGATCGTGGCGACGGCCCGACGGCGCAACCGGCAGGTGGTGGCGGCGGCGAAGCCGACCGACGACGTGGCGGCCACCCTGGCGTTGGCCGCGGACGCGTTCGTGGTGCGCACCAACCACGCGGCGGTGGACGTGGTGGCCGGGTACCCGTGGTTCGGGGCCTGGTCGCGGGACACGATGATCTCGTACGAGGGGTTGTTCCTCTGCACCGGCCGCGCCGACGAGGGGCGGGAACTGCTGCGGGCGTACGCGGCGACGCTGTCCGAGGGGATGCTCGCCAACACCGCCGACACGGGGCGGGTGGAGTACAACACCGTCGACGGCACGCTGTGGTTCCTGCACGCGGTGAGCCGGCACGTCAGCGTCACCGGCGACACCGACCTCGGCGACGAGTTGCTGCCCGCCCTGCGCACGGTGATCGACGCTCATGTCGCCGGCACCCGGTACGGGATCCGCGTCGACCCGACCGACGGGCTGCTCACCCAGGGCGCGGCGGGCACCGCGCTGACCTGGATGGATGCCCGGGTGTACGGGGTGCCGGTCACTCCGCGTACCGGTAAGCCGGTCGAGGTCAACGCGTTGTGGATCAACGGGTTGGCCGGGCTCGCGGAGCTGACCGAGCTGGCCGGGCAGAGCGCCGACGAGCTGTGGCGACACCACGGGCAGGCGACCGCCTCGTTCCGGGAGCGGTTCCCGACGCCGACCGGCTGGCTGCACGACGTGCTGGACGCGCCCGCACCGGCGTACCCGCTGGGTGGGGCGGCCCTGCACGACGACGACGCGTTGCGCCCCAACCAGTTGCTGGCCTGGTCGCTGCCGTACGCGCCGATGGAGCCGGACGAGGCGACGTTGCGGCGGATCGCGGACGGGCTGCTCACCCCGCTCGGGCCGCGCAGTCTCGTCCCGGACGCGACGGAGTTCGTGGGTCGGCACCGGGGTGGCCCGGCCGACCGGGACGGGGGCTACCACCAGGGCACGGTGTGGCCGTGGTTGCTCGGCCCGTACGTGGACGCCGCGCGCCGCGGCAAGATGTCCGTCGATGACGTGTTCGTTGGCATTGAGGCACATTTGATGGAATATGGGATAGGCTCGGTGAGCGAGACGGCCGATGGCCTCGCGCCGCACACCGCTACCGGGTGCCCGTTCCAGGCATGGTCGGTGGCCGAGCTGCTGCGGGTGCGGCGAAAGAGCCAGTAGCGCTTTACACGACCGCAACGGTGGTGTCGCCGCTGGTTATCGCGATCCCGGCAGGATTGGCCTCGATCCAGACGCGACGGCGACATCGATTCCGGTGTCGGTCGGCGCGCGCCCGGGGACAATTCAAAGGGGGCCGCATGTCACTCGATGCCCACGTGATCGACATCAACCCCGCCCGACAGCTGCGGGTGCTGATGCTCTCCTGGGAGTACCCGCCGGTGCTCGTCGGCGGTCTCGGCCGACACGTGCACGCCCTCTCCGTCGCCCTCGCCGCCGCCGGCCACGAGGTCACCGTCGTCACCCGCCACTCCGAGGGCGCACCCCTGGAGGAGTACGCCGACGGCGTCCGCATCCTGCGCGCCCCCGAAGACCCGGTCACCTTCCCCCTCGCCACCAACTCGCTGCTGGCCTGGACCATGGCCTTCAACCACACCCTCACCCGCACCGCCCTCCGCGCCACCGAGGCCGGTTCCTACGACGTCATCCACGCCCACGACTGGCTCGTCGCCCACACGGCCGTCACCCTCGCCGAGCACCTGGACCTCCCGCTGGTCACCACCATGCACGCCACCGAGGCCGGGCGGCACCAGGGCTGGCTGCCGGAGGAGATGAACCGCACCATCCACGGCGTCGAGCACTGGCTCAGCGGCTCCTCCATTCGGGTGATCACCTGTTCCGGATACATGCGTGAGCAGGTGACCACGCTCTTCGACGTACCGGCCGGCCAGGTCGACGTGGTGCCCAACGGGGTCGACGACCGCGCCTGGCGGGCCCGTCCCCGAGCGGTCGCGTCGGCGCGGGCACGGTTCGCCGGGGACGGCCCGTTGGTCGGGTACGCCGGACGGCTGGTCTACGAGAAGGGCGTCCAGCACCTGGTGCACGCCGTACCCCGACTGCGCGAACGGCATCCGGGGCTGCGCGTGGTGATCGCCGGCGACGGCCCGTACCGCACCGAGCTGGAGGCGGAGGCTCGGCGGCTGGCGCTGAGCTCGACCGTCCGGTTCACCGGGTTTCTCGACTCCACCCAACTGCCGGCGATGCTCGGCGCCACCGACGCGACAGTGGTCCCCAGCCTCTACGAGCCGTTCGGCATGGTGGCGCTGGAGGCGGCGGCCGCCGGAGCGCCACTGGCGGTGGCCCGGACCGGCGGTCTCGCCGAGATCGTCGAACCCGGCGTGACCGGGGTGACGTTCCCGCACAGCGACCCGGACGCGCTCGCCGGCGCGGTCGGCCAACTGCTCGGCGACGAGATCTTCGCCCGGCGGCTGGCCCGCCGGGCCCGCACCATGGTCGGTGAGCGGTACGGCTGGGCCACCATCGCGGGCCGCACCGCCGCCAGCTACGCCACCGCTCGTCGCGAACACGGCCCCGTGCAGGCCCGCCGCGCCGCGGCCCGACTGGCCGGCGGACGGCCCCGGATCGCCATCCCGGAGGGAAATCTGCTGACCCAGGCCGACCCCGCCGCGTGCTGACGTACGTCAGATGACCTATAGGTGACTTCCGATCCGCTGGTTAGGGTGTGTATCCCGAACAGCGGCTGAGGAGGAGCGTGCACAGGTGCTGATCGCCGGTCGGTACCGGCTGCTCGACCTGGTGGGTCGCGGGGGCATGGGTCGGGTGTGGCGCGCCCGCGACGAGATGCTGCACCGCGAGGTAGCGGTCAAGGAGATCGTTCCACCGAGTTGGTTGGACGATCGTGGACGGGCCGAGGTGCGCTCGCGCACCATGCGGGAGGCGCGCGCCGCGGCCCGACTCAACCACCCCGCGGTGGTCCGGCTCTACGACGTCGTCGCGGTCGAGGGCAGCCCATGGATCGTCATGGAGTACGTCCCGTCCCGCACCCTTCAGGACGTCGTGGACGCCGAGGGGCCGCTGGAGCCCGCCCGCGCGGCCCGGATCGGCCTGGCCGTGCTCGACGCGCTCCAGGCCGCGCACACCGCCGGGGTGCTGCACCGCGACATCAAACCGCAGAACGTGCTGGTGGCGCACGACGGGCGGGTGATGCTCACCGACTTCGGGCTGGCGACCTTCGACGGTGGCGACGGCGCGATGACCCGCCCCGGCATGGTCCTCGGTTCCCCGCAGTACGTGGCCCCGGAGCGGGCCGCCGAGGGGGTGTCCTCGGTGGCCGCCGACCTGTGGTCGCTCGGGGCGACCCTGCACGCCGCCGTGGAGGGGCAGTCCCCGTACGCCCGCAGCACCGCGATGGCCACCCTGAGCGCGCTGGCCGCCAACCCGCCAGACCCTGCCCCGCACGCCGGTGTGCTCGCACCGGTGCTTCACGGGCTGCTACGTCGCGACCCGGTCGACCGCCTCGACCACGACGCGGCCCGTCGGTTACTCAGGACGGCCGCGACCGGCCCGCCGGCGGTGACCGACCGGCCCTCGGCCGACGAGCCGACGCCGGTGCTGGTCGACCAGGCCACCGCGGCCGACGACCCCGACGACCCCGACGACCAGGAACCCACAATTCCGCTGCCCGACCCGGCCGTAACCGGTGACGCCTCCCCCACTCCGGCCCCGGGACCGCCGGCCGCCGGGCATACCGCGCGTCGGGTGGCGGTGGTGGCCGTGACGCTGCTGGTGGCCGTCGTGGCCGGCGTCGGCACCGCGCTGACCGTCACCGGCGACAAGCCCAGTGACACCACCGGCTGGTCCTCCCCGCCGCCGAACCAGCCGCCCAACGGCGGGCCGTTCGGTCCCGGGCCGCCACCGAGGCGGCAGGGCATTCCCCCGCCCCCGTTCGCCTGTGTCCGCCCGGACATCGTCGGCACGCCGGTGCGGCCCGGCACGCCGAGCTCCGGCGATGAGTTCCAACCGCCGCCCGGCTGGGTCTTGCACGCCGACACCGCCGGCTTTCGGGTCTCCGTACCGGCGACGTGGCTGACCTCCCGCGACGGCGCTGTGGTGTGCTTCCAGGACCCGGCGACCGGCCGGGCGTTCAGCGTCGCCGAGGGCGGCGCTGTCGATCCTCTCCAGCGGCTGCGGGCGCTGCGCGACGCGGCGGCCGGGGCGGGGGCCCTGCCCGGCTACGACGAGATCCGGCTCGCTACCGGCGGCGGTTCAGCCGAGTGGGAGTGCCGCTGGCGGACACCGCACGGAGCCTGGTTGCGCGCCCGCCAACAGATCCTCGGCGCCGACCGCTGGACGCTGGGTTGGATCACCTACGACGAGGACTGGACCGGGGCCGCACCCGACTGGGAACTGGTGCGAAAGAGTTTCCGAGCACCCCGCTGACCTGCACCGTATGGCCATGATCCGGGCCACCGTCCGGTCTGGATCGAGGCCGCACAGTGGATGAGAAAGCCGACATTGGTGGCTATCGTGGATCCCGGGGTGACCGAGGGGGAGCGACCGTGCATCAGTTGCTGATCGCGGGTCGGTACCGGCTGCTCGACCTGGTCGGCACCGGCGGAATGGGCCGGGTGTGGCTTGCTCGCGACGAGATGCTGCATCGCGACGTGGCGCTGAAGGAGGTCGTGCCGCCGTCCTGGCTGGCCGAGACCGAGCGCGAGGAGTTGCGGCTGCGAACCCTGCGTGAGGCCCGCACCGCCGCCCGACTCAACCATCCCAACGTGGTCCGCCTCTATGACGTGGTGCACGACCGGGACAGCCCCTGGATCGTGATGGAGTACGTGCCGTCCCGCTCGGTGCAGCAGATCATCAACGCCGAGGGGCCACTGAGCCCGCAGCGCACCGCCCGGATCGGGCTGGCGGTGCTCGCCGCCTTGCGGGCCGCGCACGCCGCCGGAGTGCTGCACCGCGATGTGAAGCCGCACAACGTGCTCGTGGCCGACGACGGGCGAGTGCTGCTCACCGACTTCGGGCTGGCCACCTTCGACGGCGGCGACGGCACGATGACCGGGCCCGGCACGGTGCTCGGCTCACCGCAGTTCGTCGCCCCCGAGCGGGCCCGCGAGGGCGTGTCCGACGCGCGAACCGACATGTGGTCGCTGGGTGCGACGCTCTACGCGACGGTCGAGGGGCAGTCACCGTACGCGAGGTCGAGTGCGATGGCGACGCTCAGCGCGCTGGCCACCGAACCACCGGACCCGATGCGTCGAGCCGGTCCGTTGCGTCCCGTCCTCACCGGCCTGTTGCAGCGCGACCCCTGGCGGCGGCTGACCGCCGTCGAGGCGGAGCCGCTGCTGCGCAGCGCCGCGGTGAGCCACGACGAGCCGGCGGGGCCGGCCCGGTCCTCGGCGGTGGCGGCGGTCCGCAGCGCCGGCCGGGCCATCACGCCCCACCCGGTGGAACCGGTGCCCCCGCCGAGCGAGCCGCCGACGCTGACGCCGACCTCGAGCCCGCGCCCGGCGCGCCGGCCCGTCCGGCGACAACGCCTGATCGCCCTGGGTGGTGCGCTCACCGCTCTGCTCGTCGCCGGAGGCATCACGCTGGCCCTGGTCAACCGGAACGACGAGCGGACGCCACCGTCGGGCTCGGGTGGCGGCGTGCCGACCTCCCGGCCGGCGGCGTTCGCCTGCGCGTCGTCCCCGCCACCGTCGGCGACCCCGGTGGTGTCGGTGTCACCGCCAGCCGACGCGAAATACCGGCTGCCCGAGGGGTGGACCTGGTACGACGACCCGACCCGGTTTCGGATCGCCGCCCCGGTGGGGTGGGCGCGCTGGACCGAGGGTCCGGTGACCTGCTTCCGGAGATACAGCGGGTCCCGGGTGCTCAGCGTCGAGGCGGGGCCGGCCCGCGCGGATCCGGTGGCGCACTGGAAGTCCGAGGAGGTTCGGCTGACCGCGAGTGCGGCGCTGCCGGGCTATCGCAAGGTGGACATCTCCGCGATGGACATCTTCGAGGGTGGCGCGGTGTGGGAGTGCGGCTGGCAGAACACTCTCGGCGTTCCGGTGCACAGTTTCCGGCTGCTGATCAACACGTCGGCCGACCGCTCCTACACCGTCTCCTGGTTGACAGAAGAGTTCGACTGGCAGGTCAACGCGGCATACTTGCCGATGATCCGGCAGAGCTTCACCCCCACCCTGTGACGCCGTCCGATGTGGACCTTCCGGGTGATGCCCCTGCGGCGCCGACGCCGACTACAGTGGCGTAGTTTTGGCGCTCAAGATCCTTGGGGAGGGTGAGCCGAGATGATGGGACCGCAACACGCGCTGTCTGGCGCGGCGGTGTGGCTAACTGGCTCCTGGGCACTGGAGCAGTTCGCCGACTACCACCAGTCGCCGCTCGCGCTGGCGGTGGGCACCGCGGTGTGCGCCGGCGGGGCGCTCTTTCCCGATCTCGACATGTCGGGCAAGGTGACCAAGAACCAGGGCGGGGCCACCGTGGCCCGCACCTTCGGAGTCTTCTCGCTCTTCGCCGCCGAGGTGATGGAGAAGATTTCCCTCGGGGTCTACTACGCCACGAAGCTCAGCAAGGATCCGCGCCGCAACAACGGGCACCGGACGCTGACCCACACGCTGCCGTTCACCGTGCTGGTCGGCTGGGGCACCACCGCGCTCTGCGCCGCGTACGGCAAGTGGGCGGTCATCACCATCCTGTTCTTCATGTTCGGCCTGGCGCTGCGCGGCCTGTTCGACCAGTGGGCCGAGCGTGCCGGTTGGGTGATCATCACTCTCGCGTCGGCCGGTGCGGCCTGGTTCACCTTCGCCAACCTGCCGGGCGGACGCGGCTATCCGCTGATCGGCACCGCGCTGGGCGTCGGCTGCTTCGTGCACATCCTCGGCGACATGATCACCCGAGCCGGCGTGCCGATCCTCTGGCCGATCCCCATCAAGCGGCGCATGTGGATGATGATCGGCCTGCCGAACCGCATCGCCCTGCGCGTCGGCAGCAAGGCCGAAGTGGTCGGGATGCGCATCGCACTGACCGTCGTCTCGGCGCTCGCGACCGTCGGCCTGATCGCTCCCTCGGTGCTGAGCCGGTTCGACATCGAGATATGACCGATCCGGCGTCGGTGGTCCCGCCGGTCACGGACGAGCGCGTGCCGGATTTCTGCCGCGCTCTGGGGCTGCCGGGCCTCGCCGACGTGCACGTGCACTTCCTGCCGCCGCGACTGCTGCGCCGGGTGTGGGCCTACTTCGACGCCGCCGGGCCGCTGGTCGGCACCGAGTGGCCGATCCGCTACCGGTGGAGTGACGCCGACCGGGTCGCGCACCTGCGCCGGCTCGGGGTTCGGGCGTTCAGCGCGTTGGCGTACGCGCACCGGCCGGGCATGGCAGCGGAACTCAACCGCTGGACGCTGGATTTCGCCCGCGACACCCCGGGCTGCCTGGCCTCGGCCACGTTCCATCCCGAGCCGGAGGCCCCCGGGTACGTTGCGGCGGCCCTCGCGGAGGGTGCCCGGCTGTTCAAGGTGCACCTGCAGGTCGGCGGCTTCGCGCCGACCGATCCGGCGCTGGACCAGGTGTGGGGGATGCTGTCGGACGCGGGTGTGCCGGTGGTGGTGCACGCCGGGCACGCCCCGGTGGGGACCGCCCACACCGGTCCGGACCCGTTCGCCGCGCTGCTCGCCCGGCACCCTCGGCTGACCGCTGTGGTGGCACACCTGGGTGCCCCGGACTACCGGGCGTTCCTGGACCTCGCCGAGACGTACGAGCGGGTTCGGCTGGACACCACCATGGCGTTCACGCCCTTCTTCGACCAGTTCGTCCCCTTCCCCACCGACGAGTTGCCCCGGTTGCGCGAGCTGGGACTGGCCGGCAAGGTGCTGCTGGGCAGCGACTTCCCGAACATCCCGTACCCGTACGCCGACCAGGTGGCCGGGCTGGCCCGGCTGGACCTGGGCGACGACTGGCTGCGCGCGGTCTGCTGGAACAACGCCGCCACCCTCTTCGACCTGCCCTGACCATGCGCTGCCCCCGCTCCGCGATCTTGCACTTTCTGTCCCAACGCAAGGTGCACATCCACCCATAGCGGCAACAGAAACTGCAAGATCGGCGCGGCCCTCTCGCTACGCCGGCACCGCGCGGGCGCCGCCTGACCGTTGAATTCTTTTCGACATCGGCTATTGACGTCGCCGTAACGGGTGGCCTAGCGTCCTGTCGAACCGCTTCGTCGAAGCGCTTCGACGAAGTCTCGGGAAGCGGTCCCACCCCAGGCCAAAGGAGGTACGCGGTGGCCACCATGCACGACGTCGCCCGCCTCGCACAAGTCTCGGTCAGCACCGTCTCGTACGTGCTCACCGGCACCCGGCCGATCTCGCAGGCCACCCGCAACAAGGTGCTCGCCGCGATGGCACAGCTCGACTACCAGCCCAACGCGATGGCCCGGGGGCTGGCCAGTCGCCGCAGCCGGATCCTCGGCCTGCTGATGCCGATGGACGAACGCGGCCTCGGCGCCACCGAGACCGCCTTCGTCACCGGTGCCGCCGCCGCGGCCAGCGTCGCCGGCTACCACCTGGTGCTCTCCCCGGTCGGCGGCGGCAACCCCGACGACCTGCGTCGGCTGGCCAGCCAGCGAATGCTCGACGGGGTCGTGCTGATGGAGGTCCAGCTGGCCGACGAGCGGGTCACCGTGCTCCAGGAGGTGGGGGTGCCGCTGGTGCTGATCGGCCGCACCGGCGACACCAGCACGCTCTCCTACGTCGACATCGACTTCGACCAGACCGTCCGGGAGGCCGTCGCGCACCTGGTCAGCCTCGGGCACCGGCAGATCGTCTACGTCAACCACTCGGCCGCCACACTGGCCAGCGGTTACGGGCCGGCGCTGCGTACCCGGGACGCCTTCACCGCGGCGATGACCGGGCACGGCCTGGAGCCGGTGATGATCGCGGCCGAGGACAGCGCCGCCGGTGGTCGGGCCGCCCTGGCCGCCGCGTTCGCGCAGGCCCCGAAGCTGACCGCGGTGCTGGCCATGAACGAGACGGCCATCTTCGGCATCCTCGGCGAGTTGACCGGCCGCGGGTTGTCGGTGCCCGATGACGTCTCCGTCGTCTCGATGGTCACCTCGCCGCAGGTCGCCGAGCTGGCCACCCCTGCGCTGACCGCTATGACGTCGCCCGGCTCAGCACTGGGCCGGATCGCGATCGAGGCGCTGACGCGCCACCTGGATGGCCCCGCGGACCAGCGTCACCAGCAACTGCTGCCGTGCACGTTGGAGATCCGCGGGTCGACCGCCGCACCCCGGCGGCCGGCACTGGCAACCTCTGGTCCAACCCCGAACAACGGCGGCTGACCAGCGAAAACGGCCCGCCATCGCGCTGCAACGCGACGACGGGCCACGTGAAGTACCGGCTAGTACTCAACGAGGAGGATAGTAATGCAGCGATTCCGCCGGCTCGTCGCCGCGATCGCCCTGGCCGCGACCGCGACGACCACCGTGGCCGCTTGCGGCGGTGGTGACAACGGGGACGACAGCGACGCCAAGACCCTCAAGCTCTGGCACTACGAGAGCGAGACCAGCGCGATGGGGGTCGGCTGGAACCGGGCGATCGAGATCTTCAAGTCCGAGCACCCGGGCGTCGAGGTGCGCTTCGAGCGCAAGGCGTTCGAGCAGATCCAGCAGAACGCTGGCATGATCATCAACTCGTCCGAGGGTCCGGACATCATGGAGTACAACAAGGGCAACGCCACCGCCGGGCTGCTGTCCTCCCAGGGCCTGCTGGCCGACCTGAGCAGCGAGGCCGACAAGCGCGGCTGGGCCGACAAGCTCAGCCCCAGCCTGCAGACCACCGCCCGGTACAGCGACAAGGGCGTGATGGGCTCCGGCAACTGGTTCGGTGTGCCGAACTACGGCGAGTACGTCACTGTCTACTACAACAAGGACCTGTTCCAGCAGAACGGCGTCAAGGTCCCGACCACCATGGCCGAGATGACCGCCGCGATGGACACCTTCGTCGGTAAGGGCGTCACTCCGCTGGGCATGGCCGGCGCCGAGTACCCGGCCGGGCAGCTCTTCTACCAGCTCGCCCTGTCCAAGGCAGACCGGCAGTTCGTCGACAACTACCAGCTCTACAAGAACCCGGTCGACTTCAAGGCCGACCCGCTCAAGTACGGCGCCGAGACCTTCGCCCAGTGGGTACAGAAGGGTTACGTCGCCAAGAACTCGGCCAGCCTCAAGGCCGAGGACATGGGTACCGCCTTCATCGGCGGCAAGGTTCCGATGATCGTCTCCGGTAGCTGGTGGTACGGCCGGTTCAAGGCCGAGATGAAGGCCAACTGGGACACCTTCCTCTTCCCCGGCAACACCCTCCAGGCCGGCTCCTCCGGCAACCTCTGGGTGGTCCCGGAGAACAGCAAGGCCAAGAGCCTGGCGTACGACTTCATCGACATCACCCTGCGTCCGGAGATTCAGGACCTGATCGGCAACAACGGTGGTGTTCCGGTCGCCGCGGACGCTTCGAAGATCAGCGACCCGAAGGACCGCAAGCTGATCGAGGACTTCAACACGGTCAGCAAGTCCGACGGGCTCGCCTTCTACCCGGACTGGCCGGTCCCCGGCTACTACGACGTGCTGGTCTCCGGCTTCCAGGGTCTGATCAACGGCTCGAAGTCGCCCGACCAGGTCCTCGACACGATCGCCAAGCCGTACGCCGAGGGCGTCAAGGAGATCACCGGCAAGTGACACGGCGAGCGGCGGGCGTGACCGGAACAACCGGCGCGCCCGCCCGCCCCGCCGGGAAGGATCTTCCATGGCAGTCTCCGAAACGGTCGCCGCCACACCGCCGGCCGCGACCCCCACTCCACCCGCGCCAAGCCGCAGACGCCGCGGCCGCAACGCGGCCTACTGGCTCTACCTGCTCCCCGGAGCGGCGCTCTTCCTCCTCGTCATCGGCGCGCCGCTGATCGGCACCCTCTATCTGTCGCTGACCAAGTGGTCCGGCATCGGCGACCCCCGGTGGGTCGGCCTGGACAACTACCAGCATCTGCTGCACGACGACGTGTTCTGGGCGTCGTTCCGCAACACCGTCTGGATGCTCGTCGCGATGGTCGTGGTGCCCACAGTGCTCGGGCTGCTGCTCGCCGCGGTGCTCTTCGACGTCATCGGCCGCCGGTTCAAGCCGCGCACCGCCGCCGCGCTGCGGGCCGCGTTCTACCTCCCGCAGGTGCTGCCCGTCGTGGTGGCCGGCATCGTCTGGGGCTGGATCCTGCGCCCCGACGGCGCGTTCAACAGCCTCCTCGACGTTGTCGGTCTCGGCGCGCTACGCCACGACTGGCTCGGCGACCCGGGCACCGCCCTGCCGGCCGTGATGGCCGTGATGATCTGGGTGCAGATCGGCTACCCGGTGGTCGTCTTCATGGCGGCGTTGCAGCGGGTCGACCCCGAGCTGTACGAGGCGGCCGAGGTCGACGGCGCGAACTGGCTGCACCGGTTCCGGGCGATCACCCTCCCGCAGATCCGGCCGGAGACCTTCGTGGTGGCCCTGACCTGCACCATCGCCGCGTTGAAGGTGTTCGGGCCGATCTTCGCCCTGACCCGGGGTGGCCCGGACAACGCCACCAACGTGCCGTCGTACTTCGCCTACTACACGTTCTTCAAGAAGCTGCAGGTCGGCTACGGCTCAGCGATCTCCATGGTGCTGACACTGATCATCGTGGTGGTGGCCGGGATCTTCATCTGGATGCAGGCCCGCAGCGAGCGCCGGGACCGGGGGTTCTGACATGGCCGTCACGCTCACACCGAGCGCCGCGCCGGTGACGCCGGCCCGACCGGTACGCGACCGACACCACCGCGGCGTCAGCCGCTGGGTGGTGCTCGCCCTGGTCACCCTGGGCGCGCTCGTCATGCTGGTGCCGTTCGCGTTCATGCTGCTCAACGCGTTCAAGTCACCCGGCGACTACTCGTCGGGCGGCCCGCTGAGCTGGCCGACGGAGTTCTACACCAAGGGTCTGCGCACGTACTGGACCGAGGTGAACTTCCCGCTCAAGTTCTGGAACTCGGCGATCATCGCCGGCTCCGTGGCCGTGCTCGGCGTCGCCGTGTCGCTGCTCAACGCGTACGCCCTGGGCATCGGCCGGGTCCGTGGCCGGCTGTGGATCGTCGGTCTCTTCCTGCTGGCGAACATGCTGCCGCAGGAGGCGCTGATCTACCCGCTGTACTACGTGGCGAAGCAGGTCGGCCTCTACAACACCCAGCTCTCGGTGATCATCATCTTCACCGTGATCCAGAGCGCGTTCGGCACCTACCTGCTCGCCTCGGTGATGAGCACGTTCCCGCGCTCGCTGCTGGAGGCCGCCGCGCTGGACGGTGCCGGCAAGTGGACGGTGCTGTGGCGGGTGGTCTTCCCCAACCTGCGGCCCACCCTCGCGGTGTTGCTCATCTTCTTCTTCATCTGGACGTGGAACGAGTTCCTCATCCCGCTGGTCATGCTGATCGACAACCAGACGCAGACCATTCCGGTCGCGCTGGCGTCGTTGCAGGGCGACCGGCTGATGGACGCTCCGACCACCAACGCCGGCGCGCTGATCAGCCTGGTGCCGGCCATCCTCTTCTTCCTCATCTTCCAGCGCACTCTTGCGCGCGGCATCACGGCAGGAGCCGAGAAGTGAAGTTCACCGACGGGTACTGGCAGCTGCGCCCCGGCGTCAGCGTCCTGCGCCCTGGCACCGTGGAGTCGGTCGAGCCGGACGAGCGCGGCTTCACCGTCTTCGCACCGACCGGTCAGATCACCGGACGCGGCGACACCCTCAACCGTCCCCTGGTCACCGTCCGGTTCTTCTCCCCCGCCCCCGGCGTCATCGGCGTGACGATCGCCCACCACACCGGAGGGCTGCCCCGTGAGCCGCGCTTCGGGCTCAGCACCGACGCGACGCACCCGGTCACCGTCGACGTCACCGGGCTCAGCGCGACACTGACCACCGGCGAGCTGACCGCGCGGGTCGCGCTGATCGACGGGTGGAAGGTCGACTTCCTGCACGGCGACCGGCTGGTCACCGCGTCCACAGCGCGCAGCATCGGCGTCGTCACCGACGCCGAGGGCCGCCGGCACGTGCACGAACGGCTCGCGCTCGGCGTCGGTGAGACGGTGTACGGACTGGGCGAGCGCTTCGGCCCGTTCGTCAAGAACGGGCAGACCGTCGACATCTGGAACGCCGACGGGGGCACCGCCAGCGAACAGGCGTACAAGAACGTCCCGTTCTACCTGAGCAGCGCCGGCTACGGGGTCTTCGTGGACCACCCGGAGCACGTGTCGTTCGAGGTCGGCTCCGAGGTCGTCACGCAGACCCAGTTCAGCGTCGAGGGCCAGTCGCTCACCTACTACGTCATCGACGGGCCCCACCCGAAGGACGTGCTGCGCCGGTACACCGCGCTCACCGGCCGCCCGGCCCGCATCCCCGCGTGGTCGTACGGTCTCTGGCTGTCCACGTCGTTCACCACCTCGTACGACGAGAAGACCGTGACCGAGTTCGTCGACGGAATGGCCGACCGCGGACTGCCGCTGTCGGTGTTCCACTTCGACTGCTTCTGGATGCGTCAGTTCCACTGGGTCGACTTCGTCTGGGACCCGGCGACCTTCCCCGACCCGGAAGGCATGCTGCGCCGGTTGCACGAGCGCGACCTGAAGGTGTGCGTCTGGATCAACCCGTACATCGCGCAGCGCTCGTACCTCTTCGAGGAGGGCCGCGAGGCCGGTTACCTGGTGCGCAACCCGGACGGCTCGGTCTGGCAGTGGGACAAGTGGCAGGCCGGCATGGCGCTTGTCGACTTCACCAACCCGGACGCCGTCCGCTGGTTCACCGGCAAGCTCAAGGCGCTGCTCGACATGGGCGTCGACTGCTTCAAGACCGACTTCGGTGAGCGCATCCCGACCGACGTGGTGTGGCACGACGGCTCGGACCCGCAGCGGATGCACAACTACTACGCGTACCTCTACAACAAGGCGGTCTTCGAGCTGCTGGAGACCGAACGCGGCGAGGGTGAGGCGGTGCTGTTCGCGCGCTCGGCCACCGTCGGCGGGCAGCAGTTCCCCGTGCACTGGGGCGGCGACTGCGAGTCGACGTTCGTCGCGATGGCCGAGTCGCTGCGCGGCGGGTTGTCCCTGGCGTCGTCCGGCTTCGGCTACTGGAGCCACGACATCGGCGGCTTCGAGGGCACCCCCGACCCGGCGGTGTTCAAGCGGTGGGTCGCCTTCGGGCTGCTCTCCTCGCACTCCCGGCTGCACGGGTCCGGCTCGTACCGGGTGCCGTGGGCGTTCGACGACGAGGCCGTCGACGTGCTGCGGCACTTCACCCAGCTCAAGCTCAGCCTGATGCCATACCTGGCGGCCGCCGCCCAGGAGGCGCACCGCGACGGAACGCCGATGATGCGGCCGATGTTCCTGGAGTTCCCGGACGATCCGGCGACGGCACACCTGGACCGGCAGTACATGCTCGGCCCGGACGTGCTGGTCGCTCCGGTGTTCAGCGCCGACGGCGACGTCACGTACTACGTACCCGCCGGCACCTGGACGCACCTGGTCACCGGCGCGCAGGTCACCGGCCCGGCCTGGGTGACCGAGAAGCACGGCTTCGACAGCCTGCCGGTGCTGGCCCGCCCGGGTGCGGTCATCCCGTTCGGCTCACGCACCGACCGACCGGACTACGAGTGGGCCGACGATGTGCGGCTGCGGGTGTACGCACCGACCGAGGGGCAGCGGACCCGGGTGCGGGTACCGTCACCCGGCAACGGGCCGGGCGCCGAGTTCGACGTGCGCTACGAGGGTGGGACGGCCAGCGCCGAACTGGTCGCCGGCACCTCGACGGGCTACACCTGCGAGATCCAGGGGACGGAACGATGACGCAACACCACTTCCCGGAGAGCTTCGTCTGGGGCTCGGCGACGGCGGCGTACCAGATCGAGGGTGCGGCGACCGAGGACGGGCGAGGGCCGTCCATCTGGGACACCTACAGCCACACGGCGGGTCGGACCCTCAACGGTGACACCGGGGACGTGGCCGCCGACCACTACCACCGGTGGGCCGACGACCTGGGGCACATCGCCGACCTCGGGCTCGATGCGTACCGGTTCTCCATCTCCTGGCCCCGGGTGCAGCCGGGCGGTTCGGGCCGGTTCAACCAGGCGGGCATCGACTTCTACTCGCGGCTGGTGGACGGGCTGCTGGAGCGGGGCGTCCGCCCGGTCGCCACCATGTACCACTGGGACCTGCCGCAGGAGTTGGAGGACGCCGGCGGGTGGGCGGTGCGGGAGACCGCGTTGCGCTTCCAGGAGTACGCGGCGGGCATCGTCGGCGCGTTGGGCGACCGGGTGCACACCTGGACGACGCTCAATGAGCCGTGGTGCTCCGCGTACCTGGGCTACGCCTCCGGGGTGCACGCGCCGGGTCGGACCGAGCCGGCGGCGGCGCTGGCCGCGGTGCACCACCTCAACCTCGCGCACGGCCTGGCCGGCCGGGTGGTCCGGGAGCTGGCCCCGTCCGCCGAGCTGTCGGTGACGCTGAACCTGCACGTCATCCGGGGCGCCTCCGACTCGGCCGCCGACCAGGACGCGGTCCGGCGGATCGACGCGTTGGCGAACCGGGCGTTCCTCGGCCCGATGCTGGACGGCGCGTACCCGGCCGACCTGCTGGCAGACACCGCTTCCGTCACCGACTGGTCGTTCGTCCGCGAGGGCGACGAGAAGCTGATCGCGGTGCCGCTGGACGTGCTCGGGGTCAACTACTACTCCAGCACCCTGGTCCGGGCCTGGGACGGGGTGTCGGCCCGCTCCGACGCCGACGGGCACGGCGCGTCGACCTCCACACCGTGGGTCGCCGCCGACGACGTCGACTTCCTTCCGCAGCCCGGCCCGTACACGGCGATGGGTTGGAACATCGACCCGCCGGCGCTGACCGAGCTGCTGCTGCGCCTGCGGCGCGAGTACCCGAACCAGCCCATGATGATCACCGAGAACGGCGCGGCGTTCGCCGACGTGGTGTCGGCCGACGGCCGCATCCACGACGACCGGCGGATCGACTACCTGCGTCGACACATCGGCGCGATGGCCGACGCCCGCGCGCAGGGCGCTGACCTTCGCGGCTACTTCGTCTGGTCGTTGCTGGACAACTTCGAGTGGGGCTACGGCTACGACCGTCGTTTCGGCATCATCCGGGTGGACTACGACACCCAGGTACGCACCTGGAAGGACAGCGCCCACTGGTACCAGCGCCTCGCCGCCACCGGCGAGCTAGACCAGGCCGCAGAGTAAGACGCCCCGCCGGGCACACATCCACTCTCCCGCGATCTTGCACTCAGTGCGCCGATATTCAGGACATATCGTGCGTATCGGCGACAGAAACTGCAAGATCGCGGGAGAGTGGCGCTAGACGCCGACCCGTTGCGGCGGGACGGTTAGGCCGTAGAGCTCCATCAGCTCGGGGGTGTCGATCCGGCTGCCGTCGGCCACCGAGTCGCAGGCGATGTCGACGATCTGGTCCTTGTGCGCCAACAGGTACGGGCGGGCGCCCACGTCGGCGCTGGCCAGGGTCGCGATGCCGGGCCAGTGCCGGCGACCGAACAGCATCGGGTAACCGCGCAACCCGTCGTAGGTGGCGCAGACCAGCACGTCCGGGTACGGCAGCGCGGCCACCCGGCTGACCGCAGTGGCGGTCAGACCCGGCATGTCGACCGGGACCACCACCACCGCCTCGATCCCCTCGTCGTCCATGGCGGCCAGGCCGGCCCGGGTGGACGAGCCGACCCCGGTGCCCCACGCCTTGTTGATCACAACGGTGGCCTTACCCAGGTCGGCGGTCTCCTGGACCTGGTCGGCGGCGGCCCCCAACACGACCACGATCTGCTCGCAGCCCGCCTCGGTCATCGTGTCGATCATCTGGTTGACCAGGGGCTTGCCTCCCTGGTGCAGCAGCGCCTCGGGACCACCGATCCGTCGTCCCCCGCCTGCGGCGATGATCATGCCTGCGATCCGGTTCAGCTGCGCCCCCTCCAGCACGGGACGGACCGTGACAGATCCGCCCCTCCTACGGACACTGCAACGAGGACGGCCAGCCGAGGGTGGCGGGGCGAAAAGGAGAAATAGCACAACCGTTACACGCCCGGCATGTCCCGGCACCGCCGAAAACGATGGTCATCGAACCTGGTCCGACGGTCACCGCCGTCTCGTCGGGCGGCCGATGCCCCGCTCGCCGTCGAGCGGCGATCAACCCGCCTCTGCGGCTACGCCTTCCGAGCCGTCCCAGTGCCCGGGGAACCGTCGGCCCACTCCGCGAACGCCGCACGCGGTCAGCGCGTACAGGACAACCGGAGCAAGGACGAGGAGTGCGGCGATCGCCGCGACCAGGGGCACGTAGCCGGCGGATACCCGCGTGACAATTGCCCCGACGGCGGCGTACACGGCGGCCAGAGCGGCCGCAATGGGCGCGGCCAGCGCCACCACCCGACCCGTCCCCTGCCGCCGACGCGCGGCCTCCGCGACCAGCACGGCGGGCAGGAAGAGCACCGGGAGCAGCGCCACGCCGAGCACCGCGGCGACCAGCGCGAGCATCGGCCCGGCCAGCGGGCCACCCAACCCGGACCCGGTGGCCAGCGCGTACGCCAACAAACCGACGTAGCCCACGATCGCCTCGGCGACGAAGGCCAACCAGGCGACGGCCATCCCGGCCAGGTGACGGGCGATTCCGGCGACCATGGCACTCCCCGTTCCGACGGCTGCACGACGCTCCAGTGAGGCTAACCGAAGCGGTGTCTCGGCAGAGTCCCTGGTCGCGCCGCGGTTCCACAAATGGCGCAGGCCGAGGCCCGACCGCCTGCGCACCGCCTGTGGATCAGGCCGCGTCGGCGTAACAGTCGACGATGGACAGATCCAGTGGGAATCGGACCGGCGTCGCGCCGAAGAGCAGCGCGGAGGCGCGCTCCCCGGACCGGTTGACAGCCTCGGCGACCGCGTCGGCCTGATCGGCGGGCGCGTGCACGACCACCTCGTCATGCTGGAAGAACACCAACTCGGCGGCCGTGCCGGACAACTCCGTGCGCAACGTGGCCAACAAGGTGGAGGCCCACTCAGCGGCGGTGGCCTGGATGACGAAGTTGCGGGTGAAGCGCCCCCGGGACCGCGCGGCACGCGCCCGCGGACTGTGCGGATCGGCCGACCCCTCCGGATCAGCGGGCTCGTCGTCGAGATCACCGAACCCGGCCGAGCCGGGCGGGCACGTCCGCCCCAGCCACGACCGCACCAGCCCACCCGTCTCACCGGTACGCGCGGCCGCCTCGACGTAACCGAACGCCGTCGGGTAACTGCGCTTCAGCACCGCCAACGCGGGCACCGCGGCACCGCCGGTCTGCCCGTACATCGCGCCGAGCAGGGCCACCTTGGCCTTGGCCCGGTCGCCACCGAACGAGTCACGGGCCAGGGCCGCGTAGAGGTCGCCGGCACCGCCCGCCGCCGCCAACCGCGCGTCGCCGGAGACCGCGGCCAGCACCCGGGGCTCCAACTGGCCGGCGTCGGCGACCACCAGCCGCCAGCCCGGATCGGCCACCACCGCCCGCCGGATCACCTTGGGGATCTGCAGGGCGCCACCGCCCCGGGTGGCCCACCGACCGGAGACCACACCACCCGGCACGTACTCCGGTTGGAACCGGCCACCCCGCACCCACTGATCGAGCCAGGCCCAGCCGTGCGCCGTCCAGATCCGGTAGAGCTCCTTGTATTCCAGCACCAGCGGCACCGCCGGATGGTCCACCCCGCGCAGCACCCAGGCCCGGGTGTTGGGCAACTCAACCCCGACCCGGGCGAACGCCTTCAGCAGCTCGGCCGGGGAGTCGGCGTGCAGGCCGCGTACGCCGAGCGCGTCGGCGATCCGGGCCGCCAACTCGGCGAGCCGACGTGGCGGCCCACCGACCGGGGACGCCTCACCGAGCAGCTCGTGCAGGATCTCGTTGTGCACGTCGGCACGCCAGGGCAGCCCGGCGACGCCCATCTCCGCGGCGACCAGCGCGCCGGCCGACTCGGCGGCCACCAGCAACCGGAACCGGCCGGGGTGCTCGGTCGCGGCGACCCGGGCGAGCTGGTCGGCGTACACCTGGGTCAGTGCCTCGATGCCCGGCCCCGGCGGGCCGGGCAGGGTGTCGAAGAGCGCGCCCTGCCCGTGCCCGGGTGGTGCGGCGGCGCCGCCCGACCCGCCGCCGCGCCGGTCAGCCGGGCCCAGGCGGCGGCCAGCGAGCGGGGCTCGCCCCAGCGGCCCGCGTGGCCGAGCAGCAACGCCTCGGTCAGCTCCACGTCGTGACACCGATCGACCCGGACGCCGGCGCGCACCAGCGTCGGGTAGACCGCCGGGGCGGTCGCCCAGACCCACCGTGGGTGCTCGGCGGCCTCCCGCGCGGCCACCGCGGCGACCAGATCGGTGACGGTCTCGGGTGGGCCGGACGGCTGGCCGGTGGCGTCCAGCGGGCACAGCACTCCCCCACCCCGCTCGTCGGACACCACCGCCACCAGCACGAACGTGATTCTGCCTCTCCCGTCCGACAGAAACGGAGGCGCACCTCACGGCGATCGGGTCGGTGCGTTGTCGGAGCTGGTCGGTAGCGTGACCAGGTGCCTCCGCAGATCCCGCATCCCGATCCTGGCACTCCCGACACCCGTGGTCCGATGCGTTACCTCTGGTGGCTGGTCCGCTGCCAACCGTGGCGGGTGCTGCGCGGCAGCCTGCTCGGCACGGCCTGGATGATCGGGCTCGCGGCCCGGCCCTACCTGATCGCCCGCGCCGTCGACGACGGGCTGCGCGCACGCGACACCCGCGCCCTGGCGCTCTGGGTCGCGGCGATCGTGGTCGCGGGCGTGGGCCTGTCCTACCTGGGCATCATGCGGCACCGCACGATGACCTTCATCCGGGAGGACGCCAAGGCCCGCTCGGCGGAGGTCCTGCTGCGCCACCTGTCCCGGATCGGCGCGGCGCTACCCCGCCGGGTCGGTGCGGGCGAGGTGTCCACCATCGGCGGCTCCGACATCGACTGGACGGCGCAGGTGCTGACGCTGACCGGGCCGGGCGTCGGCGCGGTCGTCGCGTACGGGGTGATCGCCGTGGTGCTCTGGTCGATCTCCCCGATGCTCGCGCTCTGCGTGCTGCTGGGAGTGCCGGTGGTCGGTCTGGTCGTGGGGCCGCTGCTGCGCCGCCTGGAGCGGGCCGAATCGGTCTACCGCCAGCAACAGGGCGCGCTCACCGCCCGATCCGGTGACATCGTGGCCGGGCTGCGGGTGCTCGCCGGGGTCGGCGGCCGGGACCTGTTCACCCGACGGTACGCGGCCCGGTCCCAGGAGCTACGCGCCGAGGGCTACCGGGTCGGCGCGGTCAACAGCTGGATCGACGCGGCGACGGTCGCCATCCCCGGGCTGTTCCTGGCGGCGGTGGTGTGGCTGACGGCCCGGATGGCGGTGACCGGTGACGTCACGATCGGCGAGCTGGTCGCCGTCTACGGCTACGTGGCGACCCTGATCGTGCCGGTCTGGTTTCTGCTGGAGGGCAGTCACCAGCTCATCCGGGGTCGGGTCGCCGCCCGGCGGATCGCCGACCTGCTCACCGTGACACCGGACGACGTCGGCGGCCCGGGCCGCCGGTGGCCCGATGCCGTGCCCGAGCCACGCCGGCCCGATGCCGTGCCCGAGCCACGCCGGCCGGGTGGCCTGGCCGTGCCGGACGGCCCGGCCGACCTGCACGATCCGGTGACCGGGCTGACCGTACGCGCCGGGCGGCTGACCGGGGTGGCCGCCGACGACCCGGCGGAGGCGCTGGCCCTGGCCGACCGGCTCGGCCGCTACGTCGTCAGCGGCGTCACCTGGGGCGGCGTGCCACTGCGCGACGTCGCCCTGGACGAGGTCCGCGCGCGGATCCTCGTCGCCGACCACGACTCGTACCTCTTCGCCGGCACGCTGCGCGACATCCTGCGCGCCGGCGCCGACGACGATGAAGAGCGGATCGGCGCGGCCCTGCGCACCGCCTCGGCGCAGGACGTCGTCGACGCCCTGCCCGCCGGGCTGGACACCCCGATCGACGCCCGAGCCCGGACGCTCTCCGGCGGCCAGCGCCAACGGCTCCGCCTGGCCCGGGCGCTGCACGGCGAGCCGGAGGTGCTGATCCTCATCGACCCGACGTCGGCGGTGGACGCGCACACCGAGGCGCGGATCGCCGACCGGCTGCACTCCGCGCGGGCCGGGAGGACCACCGTGCTGATCGCCACGTCCCCGCTGCTGCTCGGCCGGGCCGACCTGGTCGCGCACCTGAACGGCGGCCGGATCACCGCCACCGGCAGCCACGCCGACCTGCTCGACCGCGACCCGGCCTACCGGCACCTGGTGGCCCGCGGCAGCGAGGAGGCGTACCGGTGAGCCGGCTGCCGGTGGCCGACCGCGGCACCGTACGGCGGGCCTTGCTCGACATGATCAGTCGGCATCGGCGCGCCGTCGGGGTGGTGCTGACGCTGCACAGCGCCGCCGCGGTCGCCGGGCTCGCCCCGCCGTGGCTGCTGGGCACCATCGTCGACCGGGTCACCGCGGGCGCGGGTGTCGCCACCGTGGACCGGCTGGCACTGGCCATCGCCGGCTGTGTCCTGGTCAGCGCGCTGCTCTCCCGATACGCCCAGTACGCCGGGCACCGCTTCGGCGAACGGGCCGTCGCCGAACTGCGCGAGGAGTTCGTCTCCCGGACTCTCGGGCTGCCGGTCTCGGTCGTCGAACGCGCCGGCTCCGGTGACCTGGCCACCCGCAGCTCGGTCGACGTGTCGACGGTCGGCACCACGGTCCGGGACGTGGTGCCCACCATCGTCATCGCCACTGTGCAGCTGACGTTGCTGTTCGGGGCGGTCTTCCTGCTGCACCCGCTGCTCGGGCTCGCCGCGTTGGCCGGGCTCCCGTCGATCGTGGCGGTGACCCGCTGGTATCTGCGCCGGGCCAGCTCCGCGTACCTCACCGAGGGCGCGGCGGCGGCTGAGCTGACCGAGACGCTGACCACCACCGCCGAAGGCGCTCGCACTGTGGAGGCGTTGCGGCTGGCCGACGAGCGGGTCCGCCACGGCACCACCCGCATCACGCTGGTGTGGCGGGCCCGTCGGGCGACCCTAGCGTTGCGTACCGTGTTCTTCTCGGTCGTCGAGGCCAGCTACCCGCTGCCGGTCGCCATGGTCCTGCTCGTCGGGGGCTACCTGCTCACCCGGGACATGGTGTCGCTGGGCGCGGTGGTCGCCGCCGCGCTCTACCTGCAACAGGCGATCGACCCGTTGGACCGGTTGTTGCAGTGGACCGAGCAGGCGCAACGCGGCTTCGCGTCTTACGCCCGGGTGCTTGGTGTCGGCATGGTCGCGCCCGAGCCGCCCGGCACGACGGCCTCGTCCCGGGGTGAGCGGCTCGTCGTGCGGGGGGCACGGTTCTCCTACTCCGACGGACCGGACGTGCTGCACGGCATCGACCTGGAGGTGCAGCCCGGTGAGCGGCTGGCCGTCGTCGGCCCGTCCGGCGCCGGCAAGTCCACCCTGGCCCGGCTGCTGGCCGGGATCGACGCGCCACGGCAGGGCGTGGTCAGCATCGGCGGCTGCCCGGTCACCGACCTCGACCCGGCCGAGCGACGCCGCCGGATCGCCCTGGTCACCCAGGAGCACCACGTCTTCATCGGCTCGGTGCGTGACAACCTCTCCTTCGCCGCGCCCGACGCCACCGACGACCAGATGCGCGCCGCGCTGCTCACAGTGGGCGCCGAATGGTTCGCCGAGCTGCCCGACGACCTGGACACCCAGCTCGGCGACGGGGCCCGTCAGCTCGGTGCGGCCGAGGCTCAGCAGCTCGCACTGGCCCGGTTGGTGCTCGCCGACCCGCACACGCTGATCCTGGACGAGGCGACCGCCGCGCTCGACCCGTCCACCGCCCGACGGACGGAGCGGGCGCTGGCCGCCGTGCTGGTCGGGCGGACCGTCATCGCGATCGCGCACCGGCTCAACACCGCGCACGACGCCGACCGGGTCGCCGTGCTCGCGGACGGCCGGATCACCGAGATCGGCAGCCACGACGAGCTGGTCGCGGCCGGTGGCGCGTACGCCGCCCTGTGGCGCTCCTGGCACACCCGGGTCGACGAGCGGTGAGGCGCCCTACTTCACCGCGCCGGACGTGAGGCCGGCCTGGATCTGCCGCTGGAAGACCGCGTACACGATGATCATCGGGAGGATGGCGATGGTCAGCGCGGCGAACAGCCCGGACCAGTCCGCCTCGTAGCCGGCGTTGACCGAGATGTCGGCGATGCCCTGGGTGAGCACCCACTTGTCCTTGGCGTTGGAGAGCAGCACCAACGGAAGCTGGTACTGCGCCCACTGACCGATGATGTTGAAGATCGCGACGCTGATCAGGCCCGGCTTCGCCATCGGCATCATCACCTGGAAGAACAGCCGGCTGTGCCCACAGCCGTCGATCATCCCCGCCTCGGCCACCGACGACGGCAACGTCTTGAAGAACGCGGCCAGGAAGAACACGGTGAACGGCAACGAGTACGCGGCGTAGACCAGCACCACGCCAGTGTGGGTGTCCAGCAGACCCAGGTTCTTCACCACGAAGAAGAGCGGCACCAGAGCCAGGAAGACCGGGAAGGCCAACCCCGAGACGAAGAGGAAGTAGACCGCCCGGTTGCCCCAGAACTTGTAGCGGGCCAGCACGTACGCGGCCATCGACCCGAGCAGCATGGTGAGGAACGTGCTGCACGACACCACGATCACGCTGTTGAGGAAGTACCGCCCAACGTGCGCCTTGGTCCAGGCCCGAGAGAAGTTCTCCCAGCGCAGCTCGGCCGGGAGCGTCCACGGGCTGCTGAAGATCTCGCTGGTGTTCTTGAACGCGGCGAGGAAGGTCCAGAGGATCGGCACGATCACGATCACCGCCCACACGGCGAGCGCGACGTGCCCCAGGCGCGAAAAGAACCGTACCTCCGGGCGGGGTCCCTGCGACCCCGGCCTGGCGGGGCCGGACGGGTCACCGGTCTTCGGCGGTAGCGCCGCCGGGGTCGGCGGCAGCGTCGACTGCGGATTCATCAGTACTCCACGCTTTCCCGCTTGGTGAGCCGCAGCGTCAGCGCCGCGAACGTGAGGGTGAGGAAGAACAGCGCCACGCCCATCGCCGAGGCGTAGCCGTACTTCGAGTAGACGAACGCGTTGCGGTAGATCTCCATGGCCAGCACGGTGGTGGCGCCGTCCGGGCCGCCACCGTCCACCGAGAGCACCGCCACGATGGCGAACGCGTCGAACGCCGCGATCCCGAGGTACACCCAGGCCACCTGGAGGGTGTCCCACAGCAGCGGCAGGGTGACCCGGAAGAACAGGGTCACCTTCGTCGCCCCGTCCATCTCGGCGGCCTCGTAGATCTCACCGGGAATGGAGGCCATCCCGGCCGAGAAGAGCACGACGTAGAAGCCGACCGCCTGCCAGACCAGCACCGCGATGATCGACCAGAGGGCCAGGTTCGGCTTGACGAGGAAGAGGATCGGCTCCAGGCCGAACTTCATCAGCACGCCGTTGATCAGGCCGGACTCGTTCGGTCGGTACACCATCTGGAACAACACCGCGATGATGGCCACTGCGAGGACCTGGGGGAAGAAGAACACCACCCGGTAGAACTTCGCCCCCCAGACCCCCTGGCGTTGCCCGCCGCTGCTCTTGCCGCCCACGTTCAGCAGGAAGGCGAAGAACAGGGCGATGGCAACGGTGATCAGCGGCAGGGCAAGCAGCAGTACGCCGTGGTGCTGGACCGCCTTCCAGAAGGCGCCGTCGTCAAGCAGCCTCCGGTAGTTGTCGAAGCCCACCCACTGCGGGGCGGACAGCCCTCGCCAGTTGGTCATCGAGATCTGGAACGCTTGCGCGTACGGCCAGATCACGAATGTCACGTACAGCGCGACCGGGGCGAACAGGAACCCGATCACGAATGGATACTTGCCGTGCCGCATGACCTAGCTCCGATCGATCAGCGCTTGAACTTGGTGACGGAGCTGTCCTTCTTGATCGCGTCGGCGCGCTTCTGGATCCGCTCCACGAAGGCGTCCGCGTTGATCCGGCCGAACATCAGCTCGTTGGTGGCGGTACGCGCCTCCGTGTCGAGCTCCTTGTACCAGCCGTCGAAGTACAGGTTGAAGACGTCCTGACCGGCCGCCTTGAGCGCGGCCTGGGAGCTGGCCACACCGGGCGGGAAGGCGAAGCCCTCCGAACCGGCGGTGACCACGGTTGGGGCCTTGACCACCTCGGTGAAGCCCTTCGCGCCCGCCTTCGACAGCATCTGACGCATGTACTCCAGGCCGCCCTTGGGGTTCTTGCTCTTCGCCGAGACGAAGTAGCCCTCACCGGCGGTCGCGCGCAGCGCGGTGGCCGGCAGCTTGTCCGAGGCGGTCAGGCTCGGCACCGGCATGAGCTGGTAGTCGAAGCCAGCCGGCGTGTCCTGCTTCTGCTCGCCCTCCAGCCAGTCACCGCTGGGGTACAGGGCCAACTTGTACTGGTTCTGCCGCAGCTGCACGTCGGTGTGCTTGAGGCCCTCGAAGCTCTTGTCGCTGAACTTCGCGCCGACCTCGGCCCACGCCGCGGCGGCCTGCTTGACGGCGTCCTGCTTCCAGGCACCGTCCTCCAGGTTGTCGATGTTCTTGAGAACGTCCGTGCCACCGATCTTGGCAGCCTGGGTGAGGATCACGTTCCACTGGTAGTAGGCGGCGTTCGCACCGGCGTAGCCGTACGGGGTGATGCCCTTGGCCTTGATGGCCGTGAGCAGGGCGATGAAATCATCCCAGCTCTTCGCCGGCGCCCACCCGTTGTCCTTGAACAACTTGCCCGAGTACCAGATGCCGAAGACGGTGGAGACGTAGTACAGGACGAACGGCTTGCCGTTGAACGAGCCCGCCTCGATGGTGCCCGGCACCACCGTGTCGCGGACCTTCTTGGTCGGGTCGTCGACCGACGGCGCGTCCCACAGCTCGGTGAGGTCCTGAAGCTGACCGTCGGCGACCAACGCGCCGAAGTCCATCAGCTTCTCGCCCGAGTTGTTCACGAACTCCGGCGGGTTACCGGAGGCGAACCGGGGCTGGAGCACGGTGGAGACGGCCTGGGTGGCCTGGTGCTTGACCTCCGCCTTGGGGAACGCCGTCTTGTACAGCGGCTCGTGCACGTCGGTGGCGTACTTCTCGCCGTAGCCACCGTTGAAGATGACCACCTCGATCGCGGCGTCCTCCTTGACGCCCAGCGGGTTCTTCTCGCTCTTGGTGCCGCCGGCGACCTGCTCGTTGTCACCGTCGCTGCCGCTGGTGGCGCAGGCGCCGAGCAGGCCGATTGCCGGAGTGGCGAGCATGCCCACGGCCGCGGCGCGACGCAGCACCGTGCGACGGTCGAGTGCGGCCGGGTGTTCGGGGGTGATCGACATCGTCGTCTCTCCTTATGGAATTCGGGTCAGGCGGTACGCCGGAGACGCCCGGCGTACCGCGACTCGAGGGCGAGGTTGTGCTCGTCCCCACCGGGGACGTTGGCGGAGAGGTAGATAGGGGGTACCTCCCCGGCCTGGTGGAACCGTCGTACGACCTCCGCGGTCAGCAGCTGCGCCAGCAGCGCCGTGGTGACCGAGGAGACCGCACAGACCGCGCCGCCGCCCTCGAGCGGCAGCAGTGCATCGCCGTACGGCGCGCCATTGTCCAGCACGACGTCGGCGAGGTCGGCGAGCCGATGCCCGGACGGGTGCCGTGGAGCGACCCGTGCGGTGTGCTCGACCGAGGTGACCGCGATCAACGGGTGACCGCGCTCGGTGACCAGCGCCGCCAGCTCGACCACCGAGCCGTTGATGCCGGATTGGGACGCCACCACGAACACGTCGCGCGGTTGGGGCGCCGCGAGCGCGTAGATCTGGTGGGCGATGGAGGGATCACGTTCCAACTTGGGGTCGGCGAGCACGTCGCGCGGGGCGTCACCGTGCATCACCAGGTCCCGTACCGAGAGCCGGTTGGTGGGGACCAACCCGCCGGCCCGGGCGACCAGCTCGGCGGCGAACGCCTCCGAGTGCCCGGCACCGAACGCCTGGAGCACGCCACCGTCGCGCAGGCTGTCGGCGATCAGGTCGGCGGCCCGGGTGATCCCGTCGGCCTCCGAGTCGAGTAGCCGGTCGAGCACCGGGCGGACGGCGTCCGCGTACCCCTGGGCGCTGATCATGAAAGGGCTCCCTCGGAGGTTGTCGGGAAACCTCGCGTCGGCTGCGGCGGGCCCAGCCGACGACCCGCCTCGCTCGCCCCGGGGTTTCCGGACAGCCTCTTCGCTGCCTTGTGCCCGTCGACGGCCTGCGCGGTCCGCCGGAAGGCCGCGTGCGCGCGATCGTGCGTGCGTTGGGCGACGGCGATGTAGAGCAGGTCGAGCACCACCAGCTGGGGGTGCCGCGCGGAGAGCGCGTCCGGCCGAAAGGTGGTCGCCTGGCTGGCCGTGAGCAGCACGATGTCGGCCAGCTCGGCCAACGGTGAGCGGGGGAAGCCGGTGAGCGCGAGCGTGGTGGCGCCCCGGCTGCCCGCCTCGGCGAGCATCTCGATGGTCTCCCGGGTCTGCCCGGTGTGCGAGATGCCGAGCGCCACGTCCCCCGATCGCAGCAACGCGGCGCTGGCCAGCCCTTCGTGCACGTCGTTCCACGCCCACGCCGCCACACCGATGCGATGCAGGCTGAACTGCATCTCCTCGCCGACCAGGGCGCTGCCGCTGGCGCCGAAGATGTTGACCCGGCTGGCGCCGGCGATCGCCACCGCGGCCCGCTCCACCTCGGTGAGGTCGAGCAGGGTGGCGGTGTCGTGCATGGCCCGGGTGTCGGCGGCCATGATCTGGTCGAGCACCCGGGCGAGCGGGTCGCTCGGCTGGATCTCCCGTCCGATGTCGATGGTCCAACCGGCCGAGCGGGCCCGGCCGGTCTCGGAGGCGATGCCCAGTCGCAGGTCGGCGTACCCCTCGAAGCCCATCGCCCGGCAGAAGCGGGTGATGGTCGCCGGTGAGGTGCCGCTGCGCTCGGCCAGCTCGACGATGGTCGAGCGGGCGGCGGCCTCCGGGTCGCTGAGCACGTGCTCGGCGACCCGGCGCAGGGCGCCGGTCAACTCGCCGAGCCCGTTGCGGACCCGGGCCAGCACCCCGTCGGAGGCTGTCCGGCGGTCGAGCACGTCGGCGTCGACCACCGCGGTCCCCGCGGCGGTGTCCACCTCGTGATCAACCATGAGTCGCCTCAGCTTTCCGAAAAGACTGTTAACTGTTAGTGGTAAAAGTTCTTACTGAACGGCCCTCTGTGTCAAGACTGTGGGCGAAGTTTTCAAACTGTTACCTGCTGCACAGCCCCCCACGCCCGCCACAACTTGCCCCGCACGACGCCGCCGACCAGCATGAACAAGCCAGATCGCCGTTCCGCGCAAGGAGACCCGTGCCAATGTCCGACACCGTCGTGGTGGGTCTCGATGTCGGCGGTACGTCCACCCGGGCGACCGTGCTCACCCTCACCGGGCAACGCGTCGGCACCGGCCGCGCCGGCGGCGGCAACCCCACCAGTCACGGCGCCGAACGCGCCGCCGCCGAACTGCTGACCGCCCTCCGCGCGGCGCTCGCCGACGTCGACCCGGCGCGGGTCGCCGCCGGCACCATCGGTCTCGCCGGAGCGGGCCGGCTGCTGGCCGACCCGGCCGGGCGGGCCGCCTTCGACCAGGCCTGGCACGACGCCGGCCTGCGCTGCCCGTACGAGGTGCACGGCGACGCCCTGGTCGCGTACGCCTCCGGCACCGCCGCCCCGGACGGAACCATCCTCATCGCCGGCACCGGGGCGATCACCGCGCAGGTCCATGATCTGCGGCTCGACCGGATCGCCGACGGCCACGGTTGGCTCCTCGGCGACGCCGGCTCGGGCTTCTGGCTCGGCCGGGAATCCGTGCGCCGACTGCTCGCCGACCTCGACGCGGGGCGTAGCCCTGGCGCGCTGGCCACGACGATCCTCACCGAACTGCTGGGCAGCGCCGACATCGCCGCCCGCCCCCGGGACACCGTCGACGCCGCCATCCAGACGGTGACCCGTCGACCCCCCGTCGAACTGGCCCGGCTCGCACCGCTGGTCGTCGACGCCGCCACCCACGGCGACCCGGTCGGCACCGCGCTGATCGCCGAAGCCGCCGCGCACCTGACCGAGAGCGTGAGCCGGATCCGCACCGCCGGGGCGGTGCGGATCCGGCTCTGTCTCTTATACACATCA